>DAOULE010000166.1:0-7399 GCA_034420575.1 Dehalococcoidia bacterium | reverse complement strand
GGGGCGAGGATGCGGACCTCGTGGCCGTTGGCCTCGAAGCGCTCGGTGAGCTGCTGGATGTGGCGGTTCACGCCGCCGGGGGTGAGCCAGTCGTAGGGGGAGACGAAGGCGATCTTCACCGTACGCCCCCGATCGGTGGGATCGTCGGCGCGCGCAGCTTCTGGATCTGCGCGCCGATTATCTTGCGAGGCGTCACCGAGAGCCCTCGCACCTGCTGCAGCGCGAGCTGGCGCACGCCCAGCCGCCGCATGCTCGGCGCGCGGCCCGCCTGCGCCATCGTCGTGCGCGCCTCGATCGCCTCGCGTAGCTCGTCGGCGGTGCGCCCGCGGAAGAGCGTGGCGGCGGTGCCGACGCCTTCGAGGAAGTGGGCGTCGCTGCCGCCGGTCTCGGCGAGGTGGTAGCGCTCGCGGTTGCGGCGCAGCGCCCGCGCACCCGTGACGCGCCCGGCGAGCGTGGTGTTGGCGACCTCGATCCCGTCGGGGTGCGTGGCCGGGTCGCCGTTGTCGAGCAGGCGGTCCAGCGTGCGGCGGCCGACGGAGCGCGTGAGCCACGAGAAGGGGTGCGGCACCACCGCGAGCCCGCCCGCACGGTGCACCAGCTCGACCGACTCGGCGAGCGAGCGCAGCGAGGGCAGCGGCTCGTCGACCCAGAGCGCGAGGAGGTGCCCGGCGCGCGTCGTGATCTCGATGCCCGGCACGAAGTCGAAGCGGTAGTTGCCACGCGCGTGCAGGTCGCGCGCGAGCAGCGCGCCGCCGACGTCGTCGTGGTCGGTGACGGCGATGACGTCGAGGTCGGTGGAGGTTTCGACGTAGTCGAGCAGGGTCTGCGCGTCGGCCATGCCGTCGCCGAAGGCCGTGTGCACCTGGAGGTCGGCGCGACCGAAGCGCTGGATGGCGGGCCCGTCGTCCGTCGAGGCCGTGTCCATCATGGCGGCATTGTACTCCGGCCCCGGCATGCTACGTGGACAGCCCGCTCCACACGGGCTGGAGCGCGAACCACTGCTCGGGCGACTCGCGGATGCCGGCTTCGAGCGCGCTCGTCACCCGCCGCATCCCGTCCTCGACGTCCGCCTCACGGTCGTCGCTGCGCTCGAGGTAGAGCGGCGGGTCGAGCGCCACGCGCATACGCTCGCCCGTCGTGCGGCGCGCGAAGCCCGTGACGATCGGCGAGCCCGTGCGCAGCGCGAGCTCGACGGCGCCACGCGGCATCCGCGCGCGTTCGCCGAAGAAGGGCTGCGGGTGCCCGGTGCCCAAAACATCGCGGTCCGCGAGGATCGCGAGGACGTTGCCTGAGCGCAGCTGCTGAATCGCGAGCCGCACGCCCGAGCGGTCGGCCGGCACGAAGCGCACGCCCGGCGCCTGCCGCAGCTCGTGCACCAGGTCGTGCAGCGCGGGCGGCGAGAGCGGCTCGGTCAGCACGAGCACGTCGAAGCCGAACGTCCCCATCACGCGGATCAGCGTCTCCGGGTTGCCGACGTGTGCCGACACGAACATCACGCCGCAGCCGCGGTCGTACGCCTCGAAGAAGCGGTCGAACCCGTCGACCGCCTCGATGCGGTCGATGGTGCCGGCAGGCGAGAGGTGGGCGGAGTACGCCATGTCGGCCCAGTAGCGCAGCGCCGTGCGGACGTTGCCGCGTGCGGCGCGGGCAACGTCGGCGGGTCGAGCCTCGCCGTCGTGGGCGTGCCGCATGTGGTCGGTGGTGACGTTGCGCAGGCGCTGCGAGGCGAACCAGGCGAGGGTGCCCGCCACGTCGGCGATGCCGTACAGCACCGGCAGGGGCAGCCGCCCGAAGACCTCGATCCACACCCGGAGGGCGGTCGCGGCGACCATGGGTCAGGCGGCCCGCCCCGCGTACGTGTCGTCCAGCCACAGCGAGCGGAAGATGTACCACTGCTCCGGGTGACGCCGCACCATCTCCTCGAGCGAGCGGAAGATCGCCTGCGTCAGCCCGTGCACGTCGCGCTCCATGTCGCCGGTCGGCTCGTAGCGGATGTGCTCGAGGTCCGGCGTGGCGTGGTCGCTCCAGGTGTTGAGCCGGGGCACGGTCGCGGCCATCACCGAGGCCTGCGTGCGCAGCGCCACGCGCGCCGGGGCGTCCGGCACCGCGACGGTGTCACCGAAGAACTCGACCTCCACGCCCCGGCCCGGCTGCGGCACGTCGATCAGCGCCGCGACCACCTCGTTGCGTCGCAGCGAGCGCAGCAGGCGCGGGCCGATGCGGTCGGCGGGGAGCACCTGCATCCCGAGCTTGCGCCGGGAGCCGAGCACCATCTCGTTGAGCCGTGGGTCGTCGAACGTGTCGGCGATGACCGAGATGCGGTACCCGTGCTCGCTGAGCGCGACCGCGCCGAGGTCCCAGACGCCGAAGTGGATGGTGACCAGCACCATGCCGTTGCCCGTCAGCGCAGCGTCGATGTACTCCCAGTCCTCGTAGGGCACGCGCTCGCGCAGCTCCTCGCGGGGGCGCGAGCCGAAGCGCAGGAAGTCGACGAGGTAGAGGCCGTAGTTGCCGAAGGAGGTGCGCGCGACGCGCCTCGCGGCGCCCTCGTCACCGCCGGTCACGCGCAGCATGTTGGCGATGCAGCGGCGTCGCCCGCCCGCCCACAGGTAGTAGGTGACGACCCCCACGGCGAAGCCGCAGCCGTACGCCACCCGCAGCGGGACGAGCCGGGCGAGCAGCGAGGCGATCCGGAAGCCCCAGTACGCCGCCATCGCGCAGGCAGTCTACGCGCGCGTCGCGCTACCCGGCCAACCGCTCGCGTGCGCTACGAGCCCGCCGCGGCCTCCACCTCGCCGGCGATGAAGGCCTCCAGGCGGTCGCGCGCCACGTCATCGTGCCACTGCTCCGGCGGCGACTTCATGAAGTACGCCGAGGGCTCCAGCAGCGGGCCGCCGATGCTGCGGTCGAGGCCGATCTTGGCGCAGCGGATCGCGTCGATCACCACGCCGGCCGAGTTCGGGCTGTCCCACACCTCCAGCTTGCACTCAAGGTTGAGCGGCACCTCGCCGAAGGTCGTGCCCTCCATGCGGATGTGGCACCACTTGCGGTCCTCCAGCCACGGCACGTGGTCCGAGGGGCCGACGTGCACGTCGGCGTAGGGCATCTCGTAGTCGATCTGCGAGGTGACGGCGTTGGTCTTCGATATCTTCTTCGACTCCAGGCGCTCGCGCTCCAGCATGTTGAGGAAGTCCGTGTTGCCGCCGAAGTTGAGCTGGTACGTGCGGTCCACCTTGACGCCGCGGTCCTGGAAGAGCCGCGCGAGGAGGCGGTGCAGGATGGTCGCGCCGACCTGCGACTTGATGTCGTCGCCGACGATCGGGAGGTTCTTCTCGCGGAATCGGTCCGCCCAGTACTCCTCGCGCGCGATGAAGACGGGGATGCAGTTGATGAAGGCGCAGCCCGCCGCCAGGATCTGCTCCACGTACCACTTCGTCGCCTCCTCGGAGCCGACCGGCAGGTAGCTGATCACGACGTGCGTGTTGGTTTCCCGCAGCACGGAGACGATGTCCGCGGTCGAGCCGGGCGCCTTCGTGATCACCTCGGAGAGGTACTTTCCCAGGCCGTCGTGCGTCATCCCGCGGATCACGGGCACGCCGAGGTGCGGCACGTCGGCGAACTTGTAGGTGTTGTTCGGCGCGGTGTAGATCGCCTCGGAGAGGTCCTGGCCGACCTTGTTGGCGTCGATGTCGATGGCGACGGTGAAGTTGATGTCGCTGATGTGGTAGTCGCCGAGGACCGGGTGCATCAGCCCCGGTATCACCTGGTCCGGGTGGGCGTCCTTGTAGAACTCGACGCCCTGCACGAGCGAGGACGCGCAGTTCCCCACCCCGATGATTGCTACGTTGATCGGCTCACCCACGGTGTTGTGCCCCTTTCGCGGCGCGCGCTCGTCGTCGGCGCGCTGCCTCACACGCGATCGAGGGTACGAAGCGGCCTTGCCGTGGGCTAGTGGAACTTTCTTCCGGATAGCATAAGATACGCTTACCGATGTACGGAGGCCCGATGACCATCCCGGCTACATCCGACCTCGACGCCGCCGAGGAGCCCGCTGCGCAGCCGCCGGCCCGGGACGCCGACCCCGACGCGCCGCCGCTCAACCTCCACCTCCAGCAGCTCGCCTACGTCCGGGCCCTCGAACGCTCGGGGACGCTCACCGAGGCGGCTCGACGCCTCCAGGTCAGCCAGCCCGCGCTCTCGCAGTCGCTCTCGCAGCTCGAACGCCGCCTCGGGGTGCCGCTGCTGGAGCGCGATGGCCGCCGCCGCCAGCTCACCGAGGCCGGCCGCGAGGTCGCGCGCTTCGCCGGTGAGACGCTCGCGCGCGCCGGCGCGCTGCGCGACTGGCTCGACGCCTACGCCGAGGGCCGCGAGGGCACGCTGCGCGTCGGCATGATCGACGCGGCGAGCCTGTACGCGCTGCCCTCCGCGATCCGCGCTTTCCGCGACAGCCACCCCGAGGTGCAGCTCGAACTCGTCGTCGACCGCTCCGGGCTGCTCCTCGAACGCCTCGCGCGCTTCGAGCTGGACCTCGCGTTCGTCGTGGGACCAGTCGCTCCGGAGTTCGACGCCGTCGAGGTGCTGCACGAGCCGCTCTACCTCTACGCCCCGCCCGGCACGACCGAAGAGCCCTCGGAGGGCGAGTGGGTGCTCTATCCGCCGGGTCGGCAGACGCGGCGCATCATCGATGCGGGCCTGGCGGCGCGTGGCATCTGGCCGCGCATCTCCCTCGAAAGTGACAACCCGGCCGTGCTCGGCCAGATGGTCGCGCTCGGTCTCGGCTGGAGCGTGTTGCCCGAGGGTGTGGTCGAGGGCGTCTCGCCGGAGCTGGCCGCCTCGCGCCGGGACCAGATCGCGGAGCGCACGCTCCTCGCCGCGCGTCGCGCCCAGTCCCCACCCGACGCGCGGGCCGAGGCGTTCTTGCGGCTGGTCACGGAGCGGGGGGCCGCCCCCTCGTAGTCCTCGTCGCCCCGCTCAGGCCGGGAAGACGCGGTAGGGGTGCCAGACGCTCGGGATCGGGCCGCACTCCATCAGCGCCACGAGGCGGCCGTCGGGGCCGTAGCCGCGCGCCTTCACGCCAACGCGCGGCGGCGGCGCGCCCGGGTGCGCAGGGGGCCGCGTGTCGCGGCCCTGCCGCGCCAGCGCCACCGAGCGCTTGTTGAGGATCACGGCTGGCCAGTCCGTCAGCACCGCGTCCGGCGCGTGCACGAGGTCCTCGATGGCGCTCGCCTCCAGCAGGCGCACCGCGTCGTCCAGCGGTGTCGCGTCGGCGACGGCGAACGGGCCGACGGCCGTGCGGCGCAGCTCGGCGAGGTGCGCGCCGACGCCGAGCGCCTGCCCGAGGTCGTGTGCGAGCGATCGCATGTAGAAGCCCTTGGCGCACTCGACCTCGATCTCCAGGTGCGGCAGCGACACGTCGAGCAGGTCGAGGGCGTAGACGTGCGCCGGGCGCGGCTCGAGCTGCGGCTGCTCGCCGCGGCGCGCGGCGCGGTGCGCGCGCTCGCCGTCGAGCTTGACGGCGCTGAAGGCGGGCGGCGTCTGCATGAACTCGCCCCGGAACGCAGGCAGCGCGGCCTCGATGTCGTCGAGGGTCACGCCGCCCGGGTCGCGGGTCTCGCGCACCTCGCCGGCGGCGTCGTAGGTGTCGGTCTCGACGCCGAGCGTGACGGTGGCGCGGTATCGCTTGCGTGCGTCCATCAGCGAGTCGATGAGGCGCGTGGCGTTGCCAATGGCGACCGGGAGCACGCCCGTCGCGGGCCGGTCCAGCGTGCCGGCGTGGCCGACCTTGCGGATGCCCGAGGCGCGGCGGACGGCGCGTACCACGTCGAACGACCCGATGTCGGCGGGCTTGTCGATGTTGATGAAGCCGACGAGCGGCGGCTCTGCGGGGCTCACGGGCCGGCGTCCGGCTCGGCGCTCTCGCCCTCCCGCACCTCGCGCAGCAGCGAGGCCATGCGGGCCCCCTCGGCGATCGAGTCGTCGAGCTCGAAGTGCAGCCGGGGCACACGGCGGATGTGGAGGCGGCGCACGAGCTCGCGGTGGAGGAACGAGGAACTGCGGCCGAGCGCGTCCATGACCGCGCGCTGCTCCAGGTCGTCGGCCATGACGCTCACGTGGACGCGTGCGTGGGCGAGGTCGGGTGTGACGTCGATGTGGGTGACGGAGATCATCACGCCCTCGAGGCTGGGGTCGCGGACGCGGCGCTGTAGCAGGTCCGCGATCTCCCCTTGCAGGAGGTCGGCGACTTTCTCCATGCGACGAGACATCGTGCGGTCCTCGCAGCGCGTGTGGAGGGGATGAGCGCCGGGGGCGCTAGCGCACCTGCTCCATGTGGTAGGCGACGATCTCGTCGTCCTCCTGGAAGTCGTCGAAGCCGTCGACGGTGATGCCGCACTCCTGGCCCGCGGTCACCTCGTTCACGCGGTCCTGGAAGCGCTGCAGCGAGTCGATGCGCGACTCGTGGACGACCTCGCTGCCGCGGCGCACGCGCGCGAGCGAGCGGCTGTTCACAGCGCCCTCGCGCACCACGCACCCGGCGATCGAGTTGCGGCGGCCGCGCCGGAACACGGCTCGCACCTCGATGATGGCGTCCTGGCGCTCCTCGAAGATGGGCTCGAGGAGGCCCTGCACGGCCCGTTCGACATCGGAGACCAAGTCGTAGATCACGCGATAGTCGCGGATCTCGACGTGCTCGGAGTCGGCGAGGCGCTGCGCCCCGGTCTCGGTCCTCGTGTTGAAGGCGACGATGACGCCCTGCGAGGCGACGGCGAGGTTCACGTCGGACTCGTTCACCGTGCCGGCGGCGGCGTGGATCACCTTCACGCTGATCTCGTCCATCGCGAGGCTCTCTATCGCCCGCACGAGCGGCTCGATCGAGCCCTGCACGTCGGTCTTGAGCACGATGTTGAAGTCCTTGACCGCGCCGCGGTGGATCTCACCGAACAGCGAGTCGAGGGTGACGCCCATCTGCGGGGTGCCTGTGCTCTCCATCGCGCGGCGGTCAGCGGTGACCTCGGAGCGGGCTGTCTTCTCGTTCTTGACCGTCACGACGCGCTCGCCGGCGGGTGGCACCTCGTTGAGTCCGAGGACGGTGACAGGCGTGGACGGGCCGGCCTCCCTCACGCGCTGGCCGGTGTGGTCCGTCATCGCCTTGATCTTGCCGTAGGCGAGCCCGGCCCGGACCACGTCGCCGGTGTGCAGCGTGCCCGTCTGCACGAGGATGGTCGTCGAGATCCCGCGCCGCGGGTCCGTCGACGCCTCGAGCACGATGCCCACCGCCTCGCGGTCGGGGTTCGCGCGCGGGTCGTCGAGGTCCGCGACGAGCAGCACGTTCTCGAGGAGGTCGTCGATGCCCTCGCCCTGGAGCGCGGAGATCGCGACGACGGGGGTCTCGCCGCCGTAC
>DAOULE010000165.1:0-21161 GCA_034420575.1 Dehalococcoidia bacterium | reverse complement strand
ATCCCGATCACCGTGAACACCGTGATCACGAGCAGCAGGTTCGCCGCCTGGCCCAGCGAGAAGCCGAGGCTGTCGTTGACGTACGAGACGAAGTGCACCATCACCGCGCCGATGACAAGCAGCGAGAGCGCGTGGCCGATGGAGATGAGCCAGAACGCGCGCGTCCGCATCGCCTCCTGCCACGTGAAGTTGATCTCGTCGGGGTCGAAGTCCTCGATGGGCCCGCCGGCGCCGAGACCCTGGCGCGGCGGGTCGCCGTCGACGCCGTAGCCGTACTGCTCCGGGCGGTGCCGCATGAGCATGGCGAGCGGGAGCCCGATGCCGAGCACGAGCAGTCCCGAGATGACCGAGGTCTCCCGCCAGCCGAGGTTCTCGAGCGACCACGCGACGCCCGGCTGCAGGAACCCCCCGAAGGCGAACCCGATGGCCATGAGCGCCGTCGCGAACGCCCGCTTGCGGTTGAACCAGTTCACCACCGCGACGGCCACGCCCATCATCGAGCCGACGCCCATGCCGAGCGCGATCACGATGAATGCGATGTAGAACTCGGTGAGGGTGTTGATCTGGCTCAGCATGAAGAAGCCGATGCCGAAGATCGTGATGCCGACGAGCATGATGCGCCGCGGCCCGAACTTGTCGAGCACGAAGCCCTGGATGGGGCCGAGCAGCCCGGCTTCGACCATCTGGATGGAGAACGCGATCGAGAGCGCGGTGCGGCTCCACCCGAACTCCTCGACGAACTCCACGACGTAGAGCCCGAAGGCATGGAACATCAGCCCGCCGAGGATGGCGTTGAGCACGAAGCCGCCGGCGACGATGTACCAGCCGAAGAAGATGCCCTTGCGCTTGCGAGGCGGCTCGGGCGGCGCGGCGTATGCGTCGGCCACCAATGCGCCGTCGGCGCCCGCGTCCGTTGCCGCGGCGACTTCCTGGTCGCGCGTGGCGGTCATCGCGCCGATCCCGCCTCGCGGCGTGCGCGCGTGAGGGGTGTGCTCGAAGTCAGCATGTTGTCGCCGATGATAACGCGCCGGGGCGTTGCGGGCTGAACAGCAGCCGTCAGCGCGCATCCTCAAGGTAGACGGTGCCGATCACCTCGTCGTCGACGAGCTGCTGGTACCGCTCGTCGCTGACGCCGAGCAGGCCCTGCAGGATCTCCTCGTTGTGCTCGCCGAGCGTCGGTGCGGGGGTCTCGAGGTCGGCGGGGCCGCGCTCGAACTTCGCCATCGCGCCGGGGTAGAGGTAGGGGCCGATCGTGGGGTGGCCGATCTCGGCGAAGAACTCGCGGGCGAGGAGCTGTGGGTCGTCGAACATGTCGGGCTGGTGGTAGACGATCGCCGCCGGGACGCCGACCGCTTGCAGCCGCGCCATCCACTCCGCTGGCGTCGCGCTCACCGTCCCTCCAGCCACGAGCGCCTCGAGAGCGTCCTCGTTGCGCTTGCGCGCGACGACCGTGGCGAAGCGCGGGTCGTCGGCGAGGCCGGGCAGGCCGAGCTCCGCGGCGAGCGCTCCGAACGCCGCGTCGTCCGGGACGGCGACGGCGATCCATGCGTCCTCGCCGCGCGCGGGGAAGACGCCGCACGGGGACATCGAGGGGTCGCGGTTGCCCTGCGGCTCCTGCACGCGGCGGTTCATCGAGTAGTCCATGAAGCCGTACGAGACGTGGTGGGCGACGGCCTCGGACTGCGAGATCTCGATGAGCTGGCCGCGCCCGGTGCGCTCGCGCGCGATGAGCGCGGCGATGACCGAGAAAGCCGCATGCGCGCCTGCGTTGGGGTCGCCGTGGAACGTCGCCGAGACCTCCGAGGGCGCCTCGCCGCGGTAGCCGCGCAGCATCGTGTGGCCCGCGACCGCCTCCATCGTGGCGCCGTAGCCCTTGAAGTGGCTGTACGGCCCGCTCAGCCCGAAGCCGGGGAAGCTGGCCATCACGAGCTGCGGGTTGACCCGTGACAGCGCCTCCCATCCGCCGAACAGCCGGTCGACGACGCCCGCCGCGTTGTTCTCGATGTAGGCGTCGGAGACGCGCGCGAGGTCGAAGAACAGCTCGCGGCCGGCCTCGCTGCGCAGGTCCAGCGTGATGCTCTTGTGGCCGCGGGAGGCGTAGTTGAAGGAGTTGCGGCGGTTCCAGAAGCCCTCGCTGATGTCGCGGTTGGCAAAGCTCGCGCCCATCGGCCCCTGCGCCTGCTCGGGCGGGACGTGGCGGACGTTGCCGCGCGTGGGCGTGAAGTGCTGGATCGACTCGATCTCGATCAGCTCGGCGCCGAGGTCGGAGAGGATGAGCGAGCCCGTGGGCCCGGCCCAGACGATCGCCTGCGACATAATGCGCACGCCCGCGAGGGGCCGAGGGTCGTGGGCAGGGTCGAACGCGGTCATCAGACGACCCCCCGCTGCGCGAGCACCGCGACATCCTGCGTCGAGTAGCCGAGGTCCCTGGTCAGCACCTCGACCGTGTGCTCGCCGAGCGTCGGGGCGGGGCGGACCTCGCCCGGCGTGTCCGACATACGCAGCGGCAGACCCGGCATCACCACGTTGCCGGCTGCGGGCTGCGCGACGGTCTCGAAGAATGCGCGCTCGCGCAGGTGCGGGTCGTTGAAGACGTCCTCCATCGTGTTGAGCGCGCTGACCGGCAGGCCCTCGGCCTGGCCCTTCTCCATGACCTCGCGCTTCGTACGCACGGCGAGCCAGCCCGTGAGCAGCGGCTCGACCTCGGGCAGGAACGAGGGGTCGTCGAGACGCGCGAGGAACGCCTCGTCATCCGCGAGGTCGGGTCGGTCGATCATGCGAGCCATGCGAGGGAAGAAGTTGGGCTGGCCGGTGATCGAGACGTAGCCGTCGCTGCAGCGGAAGACGCCGTTCGGCATAGCGTTGCGCAGCTGGCTCGCCGTTCGCGTCGTCATGAGGGCGCCCGAGTATTGGTATGCGACGAGGTTCGGCCCGCCTCGATCCATGGAGCTGGCGAGGATCTCCATCAGCGACGCGTCGACCCGCTCGCCTCGCCCCGTGCGTCGCGAGCCGAACACCGCGCCGATGGTGTAGGTGGCGAGCACGCCACCGGCGAGGAAGAGCGGCGCATAGAGCCCGATCCGCGCGGGCTCGCGGCCCTCGCCACCGGTGAGCGCGAGCACGCCGCCCATCGCGTACGCGCCGAGGTCGTCCATCTCGAAGTCGCGGTAGGGGCCGTCCTGGCCGTAGTTGCTGAGCTGCACCAGCGCCGCCTCCGGCCGCATCGCCTCGAGCCGTTCGGCGTCCAGGCCGAGCCGCGCCAGGGTGCCCGGCCGGAACGACTCGATGACGAGGTCGACGTTGGCGGCGAGGCGCTGGACGATGCGCCGCCCGGTGGCCGTGGCGAGGTTGAGCGTGACGCTGCGCTTGCCGCTGTTGAGTTCGAAGAAGAGGCCGCTGCGGTCGGGATGGGGTCGGTCGCTCGGGAAGGGACCGATGCGGCGAGTGGGGTCGCCGCCGTCGGGGCGCTCGATCTTGACCACGTCGGCGCCGTAGTCGGAGAGCAGCTTGGTGGCGTAGGGGCCCGCGACCCCCTGGGTGAGGTCCAGCACGCGGATGCCGAGCAGCGGTCCGGCCATGGCCGCCCCCTGGGCTGGTGGCCCGACGGTAGGCGGCGCGGGACCGCCTTTCAAGCGGCAGCGTGCGAGTGACGGCGCGAGGGCGTTCGCTAGACTGCTCGCGAGCGAGGGGGACAGCATGCCCGACGTGATCTACGAGAAGCACGACTTCCATGCGGTGTTCACGATGAACCGCCCGGAGAGCCTCAATGCCCAGAGCGTCCGCCTCGGCGCGGAGCTGGGCGAGGCCGTCGCCGACTTCAACCACGACGCGAACATGCACGTCGGCATCCTGACCGGCGCCGGCCGTGCCTTCTCGGCGGGAGCGGACCTCAAGGAGATGGCCGAGGGTGAGGGGGCGGAAGAGGACAACTGGGACGACACCATGTTCTCGCGCAGTCCCAAGCCGTTCATCGCGGCGATCAACGGCCTCTGCATCGGGGGCGGCCTGGAGTCCGCGCTGGACTGCGACATCCGGATCTGCTCGACCGAGGCGTACTTCGGGCTGTTCGAGGTGCGGCGCGGGATCACCGCGAGCTACGCCTGGTATCACCTCCCTCGCACCATCAGCGCGGCCGCCTCGAACTATGTGCTGCTCACCGGCGACCGCATCTCGACCGAGCAGGCGCTGCAGTTCGGCATCGTCACGGAGGTCGTCGAGCCCGAGCGCCTGATGCCGCGCGCCGTCGAGATCGCCGAGCTGATCGCGTCGAACGCGCCGCTGTCGATCCAGGGCACCAAGGAGGTCGCGCGCAGCTGGCGCATGGCCGAACTCGACGACTCGGTGCGTGTCGGGAGCCCGACGCTCGCGCGGATCATGGAGTCCGAGGACGCGATCGAGGGTCCGACGGCGTTCGCGGAGAAGCGCGAGCCGCGCTGGCTGGGCCGCTGACACGCGACCGCGAGGCGCGCAGCGCGCACGTTCGCTAGACTGCGAGCGCCCGGAAGAGACGGGCCGGCGCGAACGTCGGAGCGGGCGAGGCGCTGCATGCAGAGAGGAGCTGGCGAATGCCGGACGTGATCTACGACAAGCATGACTTCTATGCGACGTTCACGCTGAACCGGCCCGAGCGCCTGAACGCGCTGGGCGGGACGCTGATGGCCGAGATGGCCGAGGCCGTGGCGGACTTCAACGCGGACGTGAACATGCGGGCCGGCATCGTGACCGGCTCCGGCCGCGCGTTCTGCGCGGGCGCGGACCTCAAGGAGATGGCCGAGCGCGTCTCCGGCCCCGGCGGCCGGGCGTTCGACACCAGCGCGCCGCAGATGGACGGCATGGTCTACTCGCGCAGCCCCAAGCCCTTCATCGCCGCGATCAACGGCCTCGCCATCGGCGGCGGCATGGAGACCTCGCTGGACTGCGACATCCGCATCTGCTCGACCGAGGCGTACTTCGGCCTGTTCGAGGTGAAGCGCGGCATCCTCGCCGGCTATGGCATCTACCACCTCCCGCGCGTGATCAGCGCGGCTGCCTCGAACTACGTGCTGCTCACCGGCGACCGCATCTCGCCGGAGCAGGCGCTGCAGTTCGGGATCGTGACCGAGGTGCTCGAGCCCGACCAGCTGATGCCCCGCGCGGTCGAGATCGCGCAGCTGATCGCGACCAACGCACCGCTGTCCATCCAGGGCACCAAGCAGGTCGCTCAGACCTGGCGCAAGGCCAAGATGACCGACTCGCTCCAGGTGGGCGCGCTGGTGAACGAGAAGGTCCTCAGCTCCGAGGACTCCAAGGAAGGCCCCGTGGCCTTCGCCGAGAAGCGCGAGCCGCGCTGGCAGGGCCGCTAGCCCGGCCACGCATTCGCGTCGGACACCATAGGGCGGCCCGCACCGAGAGGTGCGGGCCGTTCCGTGTCCGCAGCGTCCCGTAGTCCATCGAGCCCGTACACTACCCCGGCGGGGTATGCGGGCGGTGCACCGTCGCCCGCGCAGGGTGCCCATGGCTTTCACGCACGGCTCGATGGCGGAGGTGGATGCGACGCCGCAAGGACCGCGCGTCTTCTGGGGCTGGTGGATCTTCACCGGCGCGGTCATCACCCAGTTCGTCACCATCGGCTTCGCGGCGCAGGTCACCGGCGTCTTCCTCGTCCCGATGACCGAGGAGCTCGGGTGGACGCGCTCCGAGTTCGTGCTCGCCGCCTCGCTGGGCTTCGGTGTCGGCGGGATCAGCGGGTTCTTCATCGGGCCGCTCATCGACCGCTACGGAGCGCGGCCGATCATGCTCATCGGCGGCACGCTCGGCGGGATCTCGCTCATCGCCGTCTCGCAGATCGAGGCGTTGTGGCAGTTCATCCTCGTGCGAGGGGCGCTGAGTCAGCTCGGCCTGTTCATGGTCGGCCCCTTCGTGGTGAACGTGACGCTCTCGAAGTGGTTCGTGGTGAACCGCGGGCGCGTGATCGCACTGGCCTCGATCGGCCCCTCGCTGGGCGGCATCTTCCCGCCGCTGATCCTCACGCCCATCGTGGACACGTACGGCTGGGAGGCCGGATGGGTGGTCATGGGCATTGCGACCCTGCTGCTCGTCTACCCCTGCGCCATCGTCATGCGCCGGCAGCCCGAGGACTACGGGATCCTCCCCGACGGCAAGACCGGCTACGAGGAGCCGACCGACGAGGAGCGCCGGCAGCGGGAGCTGGTGCGCCGCGACTTCATGAGCTCGTACACGCGCGGGGAGGCCGTACGCACGCCCTCCATGTGGTTGCTCGTGGTCGGGTTCGCGCTCGGCGTGGCAGTAGTCGGCTCGCTGTTCGCGCACGTGATCCCGTTCATGACGGACGCGGGCTACACGCGGCCCCAGGCGGCCTTCGTGTTCGCGATGCAGGGCGTGGTCGCACTCGTGTCGAAGTTCTGGTGGGCGTGGATCATGCAGAAGCGGTCGCCGCGATGGCTGACCGTGCTTGCCATGGCGATGATGGGCGCCTCGGCGGCCCTCCTGACACCGGCGGCCGGGCACTCGCTGATAGCGCTGACGCTGGCGTTCTCGCTGTTCGGGTTCGGCGTTGGCGGGATGTTCCCGTTGTTCGAGTTCGTCTGGGCGTGGTACTTCGGGCGGCGGCACATCGGCGCGGTGCGCAGCACGGGGCTGCCCGTGAGCGTGGTGATCGCCGTTATGGGTCCGATCCTGACCGGCCTCTACTTCGACTCGGTAGGGAATTACGCGGGCGCCTTCTACACGCTGGCGCTGCTGCTCGCGATTGCCTCGGCGTTGCTCCTGGTCTCCCGGAGGCCGCCCCCGAAGCAGGTACCGGGCGCATCCCCGATGGCCCAGGAGGCTCGGGTTGGGTGAGGCAGCCGCGCTCACGGCGGCCCTGAGTTGGGCCTTCGCCAGCACGGCGGTGGCCTCGCTGAGCGGCCGCCTCCCGGCCGTCGGGCTGAGCGCGCTCCAGACCTCGTTCGCCAGCGTCGTGCTGATCAGCGCGATGCTGCTCACCGGAACCCTCGACGACCTGCTGAGCGCCGACGTGATCACGCTGCTCGCGGTTGCCGGTAGCGGGGTCGTCGGCTTCGCGATCGGTGAGCCCGTCTACGTCCGCACGCTCGCGATCGTGGGCATGCAGCGCACGTACCCGGTCACGATCGGGCTCTTCATCCTCTACACGACGGTCGGAGGAGTGCTGATCCTCGGCGAGCGGCTGACACCGGGACTGCTCGGTGGTGGCGGGCTCATCCTTGCCGGCGCGTACCTCATCGTCTCGAGCCGGGAGCGGACCTCGCCGCAGGCCGGGCACGGCCCGCCGCGCTCCGAGGGCGTCGGCGGCTGGGGCAGGCCTGGCACGGCCCTCGCCCCGATCGCGGTGCGGCGCAGCCTCCGGGATTACGAGGGCTACGCATTGCTGGTCACCGTGCCGATCCTGTGGACGGTCGCGTCGCTGTGGGTCGCGGGGGCGCGCGGCGACCTCGGCGCGGTGCCGCTGGCGGCGCTGCGCGTGCCGACCGGCGCGTTCTTGCTCATGGCGTTCGTCTCGATGGTCCGTCCGCGCGAGTTGCGGACTGTCGTGGCCCGTCGCCGCGACGTGCTCACGATCGCCGGGGCGAGCCTGGCCGGCATCTCGGCGGGGAGCCTGCTGTACGTCTACGCGCTGATCGAGGCGGGCGCTGCGCGCTCGGCGATCCTGTCGGCAAGCTCGCCGCTCTTCGCGATCCCGCTCGCGGTGATCTTCCTGCGTGAGCAGCTCACGCCGCAGATACTCCTCGGCACGACACTGAGCGTGACGGGCATCATCATCGTCGTCACGTTCTGAGCCGTTCGGCCCGGGGGGCGACGCATGGGTGAGGCCGCTGCACTGACCGCGGCGATGGGCTGGGCCGTCGCCAGCATCGCCCTCACCTCGGTGAGCGTGCGCCTCCCGGCGCTCGTGGTGGGCGGGCTACAGTCGTCGTTCGCGAGCGTGATCCTGATCGCCCTCCTCGTCATCTCCGGGCAGTACGACGACCTGACCTCGGCGAGCGCGACGACGCTGCTCGCGGTGGTCACGAGCGGCATCGTCGGCTTCGCCATCGCCGAGCCCGTCTACGTGCGGACGCTGTCGATCCTCGGGATGCAGCGCACGTACCCGGTGGCGATGGGGCTGTTCATCCTGTTCTCGACGGCCGGCGGCGTGCTGATTCTCGGCGAGCGCTTCACGCCGGGCCTGCTGGTCGGCGGCGTGCTGATCATCGGCGGCGCCTACCTGATCGCGGCGTTCCGGCAGGAGCAGCTCATCCACGCGCAGGAGCCCGCGCCGACGTTCGCGGGCGCGGGCGGGCCGAGGACTGCGACGGCGCCGATGCCGGTATGGGCGCGCTCCCGGCGCGTCCAGGGCTACGCCATGCTGCTCCTCGTCCCGGTGCTGTGGACCACCGCGACCATCGTGCTGGCGGGTGCGGGTGACCACGTCGGACCGATCCCGGCCGCCGGCCTGCGGGTCCCTGTGGGCGCGGCGCTGCTCATGGCGTTCGTCATGGCCACGCGACCCCGCGAGATCGAGTCGGCCGTGCGCAGCCGCCGCGACATGGTCACGATCGCGGGGGCGGGGATCGCCGGCATCGTGATCGCGAGCCTGCTGTTCGTGTACGCGCTGTTCGAGGCGGGCGCGGCGCGCACCGCCGTGCTCACGTCGTGCTCGCCGCTCTTCGCCATGCCGCTCGCGATCGTGTTCCTGCGCGAGCGGCTCACCCGGTACGTCCTGGTCGGGACTACCCTGAGCGTGGCCGGCATCATCGTCGTCGTCTCGTTCTGAGCCCTCGGCCGGGCGCCGGGAGGGCTGGAGGGCTACCGCGTGGGCGAGGCAGCGGCGCTGACGATGGCGGTGAGCTGGGCTGCTGCCGGCACGGCAGTGACGTCGCTGAGCACCCGGCTGCCGACGATCGCGCTCACCGGGCTCGAAGTCTCGTTCGCGACGGCCGTCATCCTCGTCGCGCTCGTCGCGTCGGGGCAGACCGTCGACGTGGTGGGCGCCAGCGCGGTCACGCTGCTCGCGGTGGCAGGCAGCGGGGTCATCGACTTCGCGGTCGCGGAGCCCCTCTACATCCGGGCGCTGTCCGTGGCCGGGATGCAGCGCACGTACGGCGTCACCACGGGGCTCTACATCCTGTTCGCCACCGTCGGGGGCGTGGTCGTGCTGGGCGAGCGCTTCACGCCGGGGCTCCCGATCGGCGGCGCGCTCATCATCGGCGGCACCTACCTGATCGTCACGCGCTGGCAGCGAGGCCCGGAGCACAGCGCTACCGAGGTGGATCCGGCGGCCGCCCCCGCCCCGGCGGGGGCGGCCCTCGTCGCCCGGGTTGCCGCGACACGCAAGCTCGAGGGGTACGCGCTGCTCGCGGTCGCGCCCGTGCTCTGGACGGTCGCGACGCTCTGGCTGGCGAGCGCGGGCGGCGAGCTCGGCGCGATCCCGGCAACGGCCGTGCGCATGACCGTCGGCACGGTGCTGCTGATGGGGCTGCTGACGACCGCTCGCCGAGCCGACCTGCGGTACGCCGTGTCGCGCCGGCGCGACCTGGTGACCGTCGCCGTGGCCAGCGTGGGCGGCATCTCCATCGCCAACCTGCTGTACGTCTACGCCCTGATCGAGGCCGGCGCGGCGCGGACGGCGGTGCTCTCCGCGACCGCCCCGCTGTTCGCGATCCCTTTCGCGATCGTGTTTCTGCGGGAGTCGCTCACCCGCCGGGTGGTGCTTGGCACTACCCTGAGCGTGGCAGGCATCATCGTCGTCGTCTCGTTCTGAGCCCTCGGGGCGTCGGAACGCGGGGAGGAGGTCCACGTGAGCGAGAGCGAGCAGGACGCGGCCGAGCAGGATCCGGGCGAGTCCGGCGCGGAGGAGCGGGAGCGGCCCGCACCCGGACCGCCCAGGCTGGGCATGCCCCGCGCGAGCGACTCGGACGAGGCGGTCGCAGGTCCCACCGCCCCGGCGCCGGTACCGCCGGGACTCGGCATTCCGAAGGCCGACGCGCCCGAGGAGCCCTCGGCCGACCGCACCCCGAGCGACATCGCGAACGAGCTCAACGAGCGTGGCATCGCCTACGCGCAGTCAGGCGAGACCGAGCGCGCGCTCGCCGAGTTCACGCGCGCCATCGAGACCTCGCCCGACACGAAGGAGCCGTACAACAACCGCGGCAACCTCCTCCTCGACGTCGGCCAGCCGCAGCGCGCCGAGGACGACTACAACCGAGCGCTCGAGATCGACCCCGAGTACGTCGACCCGTACTGCGGACGCGCGGCCGCACGCCGCGCCCTCGGGCGCGTCGACGAGGCGCTCGAGGACTACGAGCAGGCGCTGATGCTGCAGCCCGGCAAGGTCAACGCCTTCCTCGGGCGGGGCGAGACGCGGCGCATGCGCGGCGACCTCGACGGCGCGCTGGACGACTTCGACCAGGCGATGGAGATCGGGAGCGACCCGGACCGCGTCGCGGCGCTGACCGGCCGCGCGGCCGTCCTCGCCGACGTCGGGGAGTTCGACCGCGCGCTCGAGGACCTCGACCGCGCGATCGGCATCGCCCCGAACAGCGTCACGGCGCTCAACAACCGGGGCGTCGTGCTCCTCGGGGCGGGCAGGCCCGCGGGGGCGATCGAGGACTTCGACAAAGTGCTGGAGCAGCAGCCGCTGCTGGTGGCGGCGCTGGTCAACCGCGGCCGCGCGCACGCCAGCGCGGGCTCCACGTGGAAGGCACGCTCGGACTTCGAGCGGGCGCTGGCGGTGACCGCGGACGAGGCGCTACGGTCGCGCATCAACACGTTGATGGAGCGCTTGACGTAACGTCGTCGCGTCGCGTCGCGACGACGGGCGGCCCGTGATGCGGGTGACGAGCTGGAACTGCTATCGCGGAGCGGACGTGGGCGAGTTCCTGGCCTTGCTCACGCCGCTCGGGGCCGACCTCGTCGCATTGCAGGAGTGTCGCCGCCCCGACGGTGACGACGCTTCCGTCGTCTGGCGCGGCGACGATCCGCATCAGGGCTCGGCGGTCGTCAGCACCTCTCCCGCGCTACCGATCGAGTCCATCGAGATTCCATCCCTGCACCCCACCGTCGTGCCCGTGGTAGTGCGGGCGCCGGAGCCGTTCGTGTTCGTCGGCGTGTGGACCCACCCGCCGTACAACGAGGTGGCATGGGATGCGATGACCGCCTGCGTCGACGCGGCGGACGGCCTGCCCGTCGTGGCCGCAGGCGACTTCAACAGCTCGCCGGGGGTGCGAGGGCAGGAGCGCACCTCGGCGCAGTTCCTGGAGCGCATGCGTGACGAGCTCGGGCTGGTCAGTGCGTGGCACCATCACACGGGCGAGGCCCACGGCGAGGAGACCCGGGCCACGTACTACCACCAGCGGAACGAGTCCAACCCGTTCCACATCGACTACTGCTTCCTTCCCGAGGCGTGGGTGAATCGGCTCACCGAGGTATCGGTCGGCGGGTACGCAGACTGGCCCCGGAGCGACCACCGACCGCTCACCGTGGAGTTCGACGCCTGACACACGCCGGGGTGTGCATGACCGGTGGTACAGGACCCGACCGACCGGGCGGCGGGAGCCCCGACGCCCCGCGCTGCCGCTGCGGTCGACCGGTGCTAGGATGCCTCGTGGCCCGCGGGCCGATGACAGCGAAATGGGCGCGTGCGCGCGTAGGAGGACACGAGATGGACTGGGGAGACAGCGCCGACCAGGCGACATTCCGGGCTGACGTCGCAGGCTTCATCGAGTCGCGGCTGCCGGCGTACTACCGGCGGCTCGCCGAGCAGGGCGACCAGGGCGACTGGCAGACCGACCGCTTCCTCGGCGACGACGAGGCGAAGGCCGCGGCCGCCGAGTGGGAAGCAGCCGTCGCCGAGCGCGGCTGGGTCGCTCCCCACTGGCCGCAGGAGTACGGCGGCGCCGGGATGTCCTCGATGGAGCACTTCATCCTCAACGAGGAGATGTCCAAGGCCGGCGCGCCGCAGGTCGGCGGTCAGGGCGTCGCGATGCTGGGCCCGACGCTGATCGTGCACGGCACCGACGAGCAGAAGACGAAGTTCCTCACCTCCACGCTCAACGGCGATATCGCGTGGGCGCAGGGCTACTCCGAGCCGAGCGCCGGCTCCGACCTCGCCTCGCTGCAGACGCGCGCCATCCGCGACGGCGACGAGTGGGTCGTCAACGGCCAGAAGATCTGGACCTCCAACGCGCACCGCGCCGACTGGATCTTCGCGCTGGTGCGCACCGATCCGGACGCGCCGAAGCACCGCGGCATCAGCTTCATGCTGATGGACATGCAGACCCCCGGCATCAGCGTCCGCCCGCTCATCAGTGGCGGCTGGAAGCACTTCTCCAACGAGACGTTCTACGAGGACGTCCGCGTGCCCGCCTCGCAGGTGGTCGGTGAGGTCAACCGCGGCTGGTACGTCGGCATGACGCTGCTCGACTACGAGCGCTCCTCGATCGGTGGCGCCGTGGAGATGGAGCGCCAGCTGATGGCGGCCATCGACTACATCCACGACGACGAGGGCTCGCAGAAGTCGCGCGTCGACGAGCTGCCCACGGTCCGCTCGGAGATCGCCGACCGGTACATCGAGATCCAGGTGAGCTTCAACCTCTCGTTCCGCATCGCGTCGATGCAGGCGTCGGGGCTGATCCCGAACATGGAGGCCTCGATGGGCAAGGTGTTCTCGTCCGAGGTGAGCCAGCGGGTGCACCGCACGGGCACGCGCATGTTCGGGCTGTACTCGAACGTGTGGGACGAGGAGAGCGAGTACTCGCCGTACCGGAGCCGGTTCACCCAGAACTACTTCCACCGCATCCCGGCCACCATCGCGGGCGGGACGTCGGAGATTCAGCGCAACATCATCGCCACGCGCGGGCTCGGCCTGCCGCGCGGCTAGTCGCCTCGCACGCTGCGATGCAGGGCAGCCCCCGCCTCGCGCGGGGGCTGCGGCGTTAAGGGTCGCGCGAGGCGGGGTACGTCCGGCGTCGTCCGACGCGGTATCCTCGGCTTGCGCATGGCCGCTCCCACCGCAGCCATGAGGAGTGTGGGATGAAGGGCAAGTACGAGCCCGGCGAGGTGGCGGCTCGCGGAGACGCCATCTACAAGAAGATCAAGCCGGGCCTCGGGGACCTTGAGAAGGGCACCTTCGTCGTCATCGACATCGAGTCGGGCGACTACGAAGTCGGCGCGACCGATGGCGAGGCCACGTTCCGTCTGCTGGATCGGCGGCCGTCTGCATACACCTGGGCGGTGCGCGTCGGCTACCGCGCGCCCTACCGGCACGTTGGCCCTGTTCCCACTCCGAAGCCGGATGCCTAGCGGTCATATCAGCGCAGATCGGGAGGCGCTGATTACCATCGACATCCTCGGTCGGGACGGTCGGTCGCATCCGCTCGAGGCTGTCGTCGACACCGGATTCGACGGGGCACTATCCCTTCCCGGTGCCTTCATCCGGGAACTGGATCTCGCCTCCGCCGGCGAGCGGTTCTTCGAGCTGGCGAACGGTGACCTGTTCGAATTCGAGCTCTACCACGGGTGGATCCTGTGGCATGGGCGGCGGAGCCGCGTGGTGATTCTCCAGTCCGAGACCGCCCCGTTGCTCGGGATGGAACTCCTGTGGGGCAGCCGCGTCACGATGGACACGCTCGACGGAGGAGCCGTCGAGATCGAGGAGCTCGCCGGGGTGTGACCACGCGCAGGCGGGGTGGCAGGGTGAGCGCCGAGGAACGGCTCATCGTCGACGGGATGAACGTCATCGGCAGCCGCCCCACCGGCTGGTGGCGCGACCGCGACCGGGCGAAGCGAGGGCTCATCGCCACGCTGCAGGACTTCGCCGCCGCCTCGGGCGCGTCCCTCACCGTCGTCCTCGACGGCCGGCCGCTGGACGGGCTGCCCGATGGCGACCACCGCGGTGTGCGTGTCCTCTACGCGCCGAGGCGCGGGCGCGATGCGGCCGACGACCGCATCGTCGAGCTCGTCGAGGCAGACGCCGAGCCTGGGACGCTTGTCGTCGTTACGTCCGACGCGGCGCTGCGGCGGCGCGTCGAGCGACTCGGCGCCTCGGCCATCGGGAGTTCGACGTTTCTGCGGCGTGTCGAGGAGCACTCCGCGTAGGCGCCGCGCGCGTCTCCACCGGACGCGGGACGACCGCCTACAATGCGGCCCGAACGACGTCGGACACACCTGAAGCGAGGGACATCCATGGCCATCACGCCGACCAACACGCTGCGCTACGAGACCGAGGGTCGCAAGGCGATCATCACGCTCACTCGTCCCGAGGCCATGAACGCGCTGAACCGCGAGATCCTGAATGCCATCGGCGAGGCCATCCACGAGTACGAGGCCGACGACAACCTGCTCGTCGCCATCATCACCGGCGAGGGCGGCCGCGCCTTCTCCGCCGGCGCCGACCTCAAGGAGATGACCGAGCGCGACCAGTCCGAGGGCGTCGACGACAGCGACATGGGCCCCGGCTTCAACGGCTTCGACCAGCTCGACGCCTGTCGCAAGCCACTCATCGCGGCCGTCGACGGCTACTGCCTGGCGGGCGGCCTCGAGGTGTCCATCTACTGCGACATGGTCGTCGCGACGGAGCAGTCACGCTTCGGCCTGCCGGAGCCGCGCCGCTCGCTGCTCGCGGGTCCCGGCCTGCACAACCTCGCGCGGATCATCCCGTACCGCGAGGCGATGATGATCCAGCTCACCGGCGGCCACATGAGCTCCGAGCGCGCCTACGACATCGGGCTCATCCAGCGCCGCGTCCCGGACCGCGACGCGATGTGGGCCGCCGCGCACGAGCTCGCCGACGAGATCCTCGAGTGCGCTCCGCTGGCCGTGCAGGCCATCAAGCGCATCGTGAAGACAGGCCGCCAGCTCCCGGTCGAGTACTCGGAGAAGCTCGCCGAGCCCATCGCCGACTTCATCGCCACGACGGAGGACCGTCTCGAAGGCCCGAAGGCGTTCGCCGAGAAGCGCACCCCCGACTGGAAGATGCGCTAGCGCGGGTTGCCCCTCCACTACGCGGGGATACCCCGCGGGGTTCCAGCCGCACCACCGACGAGCCCTCGGCCTGGCCGAGGGCTCGTTGCGCGTGGCCGTGGAGTGCCGCGCTTAGCGGTTCGGGCGAGGCTCCGAGGCTCCCTCGGCGAAGTTCGGCTTGTAGTCGGACTCCTCCCCGCGGATCTGGGCGCGGTGCATGCGGTCGTGGCGGTAGTACGAGCGGAGCCACTGCATCACGGTCAGCTCGCCGAACGCCGGGACGAACGCGGTGCGCTCGTACTGCTCGGCATCGATGCCGCGAGCTAGCTCCAGCGTCTCGGCGCGTTCGGCGTTCATCTGCGCGATCAGCGTCGGCAGGTCTGCCGAGTGGGCCCGTTCCTGCGGGACATCGAGGGGGACGTTCGGCGTCTTGCCGTCGGAGGTGTCGGGGCGCTCCTCAGCGAGCGCGCGGATCACCCACTGACGGTACGAGCGGTCCATGCCGGCGAGGTGCGTGAGCTGCTCCTTCACCGACCAGCCCTCCTCGCCCTCGCCCTCGGGCGGCTGCACCTCGGCCTGCTCCTCGCCGATGTCTTCGAGGGCGGTGAGCAGCGCTTCGCGCTCCTCCGCCATCTTCTCGAACAGCTCGTCGATCTGTGCCTGCGTCGCCATGACGGTTACTCCCCGGCGTCCACCTCCGCGCGCCAGCGGTAGTAGGCGCTCACCTTCGCGAGGGCCCGGGCGGCGCGGTCGTAGCTCGGGTACGCCGCGATGCCGAGCGCCTGCAGTTCCTGGTCCAGCTCGTGCATCGCCTCGCCGTGCGCCATCGGCGTCGGCGAGTGCAGCAGCACGATGTGCGGCTTCGAGGAGCGCGCATTGGCCGCTGCCAGTGCGGCGACCGGCTCGTCGAGCTGCTCGCGCTCCGGGTCGTCCTTCGGCCGCGGGCGGAGCTGCATGCTGACCACGTCGACGTGCTCGTCCTGGTCGAGGATGCCGAGGATCTGCTCGAGCTCGGTGCGGTTCGTGCCCATGTCGATGGGGTTGCGGAAGCTCGCGCCGACGAGGCTGAACCACTCGCCGAGCTGCGTGAGGGAGGCCTCGGTCAGCTCCGGCACGCTCAGCCCGTGGTCGCCGAAGGCGTCGGTCATCGAGACGGACTGGCCGCCCGAGCCGCCCATCACGCCGACGCCGGTCCCGGTGAACGGTGGGACGAGCGTAAGGGTCTTGAGGATGTCGACCGCCTCGGTCAGCGAGTCGGCCTGGATGGCGCCGGTCTGCTGGCAGAGCGCGTTCCAGACCTCGGTCGACCCGGCGAGCGAAGCGGTGTGGGAGCGTGTGGCGCGCGAGCCGTCGCTGCTGCGCCCGCCCTTCCACAGCACCACCGGCTTGACGCGCGTGGCCGCGCGCAGCTGCTCGAAGAAGGCGCGGCCGTCCTGGAGGCCCTCGACGTACATCGCGAGGTACTCGGTGCCGGGGTCGCCGGCGAAGTACTCGAGGTAGTCGGCGTTCTCGAGGGTGATGCCGTTGCCGAAGCTGACGGCCTTGCCGATGCGCACGCCGGCGTCGTGGGCGGACATGATGAAGTCCATCGCGTGCGCGCCGCTCTGCGAGACGAAGCTCACGGGGCCGTCGAAGCCCGCGGGCTGGCTGGGGCCGAAGCGCACCCCGGAGGCAGGGTTGTAGAGCCCCATGCAGTTCGGCCCGATGACCACGAGCCCGGACTCCTCGGCCGCGGACTTCAGCGTGGCCTGTAGCTCGCGGCCCTCGTCGGTGTCGGTCTCGGCGAAGCCGGAGGTGAAGAACGCGGCGCCCGCGACCTCGCGCTCGATGCAGTGGCGCATGATCAGCGGAGCGACGTTGCGGGGGACGGCGACGAGGACGTAGTCGATGTCGCCGGGGACGTCGGCCAGGCTCGTGAAGTTCTCGACGCCGAGCTTCTCGATCTCCTCGAGCTCGTTGGGGTCGACCTGCACGGAGTAGAGGTTGCCGCTGGCCTCGACGGTCTTGTTGCTGCGGAGCCAGCGGTTGTTGCGAGCCTTGGCGTCGCCGACGACGACGACGGTCTTCGGGTTGAGTGCCCGGTCCAGTCGCTCCCGATCCACGCGCATGTGTGTCCGCCCTCCATGGTCAGCCGTCAGCGGCGACAGGCTACCGCGTCGGCGGTGCGCCTGTCGCGTTGCGGGCTCCGGGTACGCCTCGCCCGTGACGCCGAACCCGGTATGATCCCCCCGACGCCGTGTGACGGGTGCGCGCGCACCCGGGGTCGGCGTCCCGACGTTCGTTCGCAGCGAAGGAGTTGAGCGTGGTCACGACCGATCAGGAGTACCAGGTCATCGGTAGCCGCCCCGTGCGCCCCGACGGCGCCGACAAGGTGACGGGCCGTGCCGAGTACGGCGGGGACGTGCGTCTCCCGCGCATGCTCTACGGCCGCGTCAAGCGCAGCCCGCACGCGCACGCCCGCATCATCAGCATCGACACCTCGAAGGCGCTCGCGCTCGACGGCGTGAAGGCCGTCATCACCAACGAGGACTTCCCGCGCACCGACGGTGACATGGTGGACCTCGGCGAGACGATCACGCCGTTCAAGTGGATGCGCGACAACGTGCTCGCCTCCGACAAGGTGCTCTACGCCGGCCACGCCGTGGCCGCCGTCTGCGCCACCGACCAGCACATCGCCGAGGATGCACTCGACCTCATCGAGGTGGAGTACGAGGTGCTGGACCCGGTGCTCAACGTGCACGAGGCGATGGCCGACGGTGCGCCGCTGCTGCACGACTACATGCACACCACCGAGATGGCCGCCCGCTTCGTGCCGAGCGACGAGCGCTCCGAGGACGCGAGCAACATCGCGAGCCACCTGCGCTTCGACGTCGGCGACATCGACGCCGGCTTCGCCGAGGCCGACATCGTCCTCGAGCGCGAGTTCGAGACCTCGATGGCCCACCAGGGGTACATCGAATACCACAACGGCACGGCGTTCTGGAGCACCGACGGCGAAGTCACCGTGTGGTGCAGCTCGCAGGCCCCGTTCAGCGTCCGCGAGTCCGTCGCGGCGCTGCTCGACCTGCCGGTCGGGCAGGTGAAGGTCATCCCGATGGAGATCGGGGGCGGCTTCGGCGGGAAGATCACCGTCTACATGGAGCCGATGGCCGCGATCATGTCGCGGATGACGGCTCAGCCGGTGAAGATGCTGATGACCCGCGAGGAGGTCCTGACGGCCACCGGCCCCACCTCCGCCACCTACGTCCGCTGCAAGATCGGCGCGAAGCGCGACGGCACCCTCGTGGCCGTCGAGGCGGAGCTGGCCTACGAGGCCGGCGCGTTCCCCGGCTCGCCCGTGGCGGCCGGCGCGGGCTGCATGTTCGGTTCCTACGACATCCCCAACCAGCGCACCGACGCCTACGACGTGGTCACGAACAAGCCGAAGGTCGCGGCTTACCGCGCCCCCGGCTCGCCGCAGGGCACGTTCGCGATGGAGACGCTGATGACCGAGCTGGCCGAGCGGCTCGAGATGGACGAGATGGAGCTGCGGCGCAAGAACGTCTCGAGCGAGGGCGTGCGGCGCACCGACGGAGTGCAGCACGGCCGCATCGGCGCCGAGGAGGTCATGCAGGCCGCGCAGGAGAGCCCGCACTACCGCTCCGAGCTCACCGGCAAGAACCGCGGCCGCGGCATCTCCATGGGGTACTGGGGCAACGCGGGCCTCGAGTCCAGCGCCTACGCGCTGGTCAGCGCCGACGGCGACGTGAGCCTCGTGCTCGGCTCGGTCGACATCGGCGGCCAGCGCGCATCGCTGGCGATGCAGCTGGCCGAGGCGCTCGGCATCACCTACGACAACGTGCACCCGCGCGTGGTCGACACCGACTCGATCGGCTTCACGCACGTCACCGGCGGCAGTCGCACGACGTTCGCCACCGGCTGGGCGGTCTACGAGGCGGCGATGGACATCCGCCGCCAGTTCGAGGAGCGCGCCGCGACCATCTGGGAGGTCGACCGCGACTCGGTCAGCTACGGCGACGACGGCGTCGTGCGCGGCCCGGCCGACGACGACGGGAACGACCGCTCATTCACCTTCGCCGAGCTGAGCGCGCAGCTGCCGCTCACCGGCGGCCTCATCCAGGGCCACGCGGACGTGCTGCCGACGGGCGTCGGCGCATCGTTCGGCTGCCACATCGTGGACGTCGAGGTGGACCCGGAGACCGGCAAGGTCGACGTGCTCCGCTACACAGCCGTGCAGGACGTCGGCAAGGCCATCCACCCCTCGTACGTCGAGGGGCAGATCCAGGGCGGCGCGGCGCAGTGCGTCGGCATGGCGCTCACGGAGGAGTACTTCTACCGCGAGGACGGCGCCATGGCGAACTCGAGCCTGCTCGACTACCGCATGCCGACCGCGCTCGACCTGCCTGAGATCGAGACGGTGCTCGTCGAGGTGCCGAACCCCGGCCACCCGTACGGGGTGCGGGGCGTGGGCGAGGTGCCGATCGTGCCGCCGCTGGCCGCGATCGGGAACGCCATCCACGACGCCACCGACATCCGCGTCACGCAGCTCCCGGCGTCGCCGCGCTGGCTGCTGGACCAGATGGAGGACGACCAGGACTAACTCTCCCGGTCGACCGCAGGACCAACGAGGCCGCCGGTGCGAACCGGCGGCCTTCGTGTGTCCGGCAGCCTCGCACCGTTGCGCGTCGTCAGCCCGTGGGCGCGTCGAGGGTGTCCGTGAACCAGTCGAGGAGGAGCGCGCGGACCTCCTCGCGACGCTGGCGCAGGCTGTGCGTCGCGCCCTCGTACAGCTCGAGGCGCTTCGGCTCGCCGGCGAGGTCGTGCAGCAGCCGCGAGCAGTCCGGCGGGAGGCGGTCGTCGGCGAGGCCGTGCACGAGCAGCAGGGGCGTCGGCGCCAGCTCCGCGACGCGCTGCGCGCCCGCGGTCTGCGTCGCCAGCGTCGCCACGGAGGCGACGAGGTCTGACTGCACGCCCGCATCGATCACCACCGCGCCGCCGAAGGAGTGGCCCACCAGCCCCACCCGCCCCACGCCCTCGCTCGCGAGGAACTCGACGCCGCGCAGGATGTCGAAGACGCCGTCGTCCATCGGGCCGGGGAACGCGTGGATGCGGAAGTCGAGCCGGAGCGCGGCGATGCCGCGGGCCGTGAGGTCGGCGGCGAGGTCCGGGTAGAGCGCGTTTGCGGGGCCGTCGAGGCCCCCGTCGCCGCCACCGACCATGACCACGGCGGCGTCGGCATCCTCGGCCGGGCGCCACGCGCAGCGAATCGCGCCTCGCTCCGACTCAAGGTCGATGAGTCGGGGTTCGCCGTCCGTTACGGGCGTCAGGCGGGGACTTCCTCGGCTGCCGCTTCGACGTCCGCGGGGCGGTCGACCGGGAGGTCGATGATCATCTCGGTGCCCTCGCCCGGCTCCGACTCGACGCGGATGCTGCCGCCGTGCCTGCGCACGATGTCGGCTGAGATCGCCAGTCCAAGGCCCGTGCCCTGGTCGGTGGGCTTGGTGGTGAAGAACGGGTTGAAGACCTTCTCGACCACGTCGGGCGTCATCCCCGTGCCGTTGTCCCCGATCCGGATCTCGATCATGTCGCCCTCGCGCTTCGTCTTGAGCGTGAGGGTGGGCATGTACTTGCCGATGCCGATGCTGCCGTCGCCGGTGGCCATCCGCTTCTCGTGCGCGGCGTAGCCGGCGTTGCTGACCATGTTGAGGAAGACGCGGCCGAGGTCCTGCGGGATCACGTCGAGCTCGCCGACGGTGGGGTCGAAGTCCTCCTTGATGTCGAGCTGGAACTCCTGGTTCGTGCCGCGCGCGCTGTGGTAGGCGAGCCGCGCGTGCTCTTCCAGCAGCGCGTTGATGTCCGTCGGGCGGAACTCCTGGCCGCCGCGGCCCATCTGCAGCATGTCGTTGACGATGCGGTCCGCGCGCTGGCCGTGCGAGCTGATGCGCTCGACGTTGCTGATCAGGTCCGAGGTGATGTCCTCGACGAGGCCGCGCTGCTCCTCGCTGAGCTCCACGCCCTCCTCCTCCAGCACCTCCTTGAGCTCCTCGACGAGGTCTCCGGAAGCCTCGGAGAAGTTCTTCACGAAGTTGAGCGGGTTGCGGATCTCGTGCGCCACGCCCGCGGTGAGCTCGCCGAGGGCGGCCAGCTTCTCGCGCATGACGATCTGGTCCTGCGCGGTCTGGAGCTGCGCCAGCACGGACTCG
>DAOULE010000164.1:0-30425 GCA_034420575.1 Dehalococcoidia bacterium | reverse complement strand
TCATCGAGGTCGCGGAGGTGGCGTTGCCGCACGCGGGGCTGCCGTAGGGGGCGCTCGAGAGGGCCGGACGTGCAGGAGGGCGGCCGGAGCCGCCCTCCCGTATCTGTTGCGGGCCGCCCGCTGTTACTCGTACCAGCCCGAGCCGAAGAGCAGGCCGTCGTAGCGGATGGCCCACGTGTGCTTCGTCCGCAGTTCTCCGATGGCCGGGTTCAGGAATACGTACGTAATCCAACGGCCGTTCTCCGAGGCGTCCGCGAGCGTGTCGCCGTAGAAGAAGCCCGTGATGTCGGTGCGCAGTTCCGGATCGCGCAGGTAGCTGCCGCGGCGGCTGGGCACCGTGGGGTGAGCGACCATGATGTCGTTCTCGTCGGCGATGAAGACGTACCACTCACCGTCGACGCTCGCCGGCGAGTTGTAGAACGCGATGGTCGCTTCGCGCCCGTTGGCGACGTAGAAGTTGATCGCCTGCTCCACGAAGTGCTTCGTGAAGATGTCCGGCTGGGACTTCGACGGTATCGGCGCGGCAACGTCCGGCGTCACCTCGTACCAACCCGAGCCGAAGAGCAGCCCGTGGCGACGGACGACCCAGGAGTGCTTCGTCTCTTCCTGCCCCGTGGCGGGGTTCAGGTAGACGTAGCTCACCCAGCGCCCGTTCTCGCCCGCGGCCGCCATGACCGGACCGAACGCGTACCCGGTGCTGTCGATGCCGAGGTCTTCGATGAGCGAAAGCCCGACGTTCTGGGGGATGGTCGCGTGCGAGACCATGATGCTGTCTTCGTCGGTGATGAAGACGTACCACTCGCCGTCGACGCTCGCCTCCGTGTTGTAGTACTCGATGGTCGCGTCGCGCCCGTCGATCTCGTAGCGGGCGATCGCCTGGTTGACGACGTACTTCGTGTACGCGTCAACGTCCTCGCGCTCCGGCACGGCGAGTTCGGCAATCTCGGGCGTCTCGTACCAACCCGAGACGAAGATGAGGCCGTCGTGCTTCACCGCCCAGAGGTGCTTCGTCTGCTCGAGGTCATTGACCGGGTTCGGCAAGAGGGCGGTGATCCACCGCCCCTGCCCCGAGGCGGCCGCGACGATCTCGCCGTAGAAGTACCCGGTCGAGTCGGTCGAGTCCCGCGGATCGAGGAGGTTGTTTCCGACTCTCTCGGGGCGCGTCGCGTGCGAGACCAGGTTGTTCAGCTCGTCGGCGATCACGACGTACCACGGCCCGTCGACGCTCTCCGGCCGGTTGAAGTAGCCGAGCGTCTCCTGGCGGCCGTCTCGCTCGTAGCGGTCGATGGCTTGCTGGACCACGTACTTCGCGTAGGCGTCGGGATCCTCCTGTGACGGCGCGGCGTCTTCCATGGCCGCGTCGTCGTCCGGCTCCTCCGTGGGCAGCGGGAGGACGGGGTAGGCCTCGGCCTCATCGTCGTACCAGCCCGAGCCGAAGATCTGGCCCTTGTGGCGGACCACCCACGAGTTCTTGGTCTGTTCGCGCAGGCTCCTCGCGGGGTTCTTGGTGGTGTAGGTCACCCAGCGCCCGCTCTCGGACGCCGAGGCGAGGGCGGGCCCGTACGGGTACCCGTTCTTGTCCACGAGCCCGCGGACGTCCGTGCCGATGAGGTCCTGCCGGTTCGGATGAATCGCGCGGATCGTGTTGTCCTCGCCGATGATGAAGACGTACCACTGACCGTCGACGCTCTCGCGGGTGTTGTAGTAGCGCAGCGTCCGGGCCTGGCCCTGGTCGTCGTAGCGAGCGATGGCTTGTTCCACCACCCACTTGGTGTACGCGTCCGGGTCGTCTTGCGACGGCGATCCGCCGCCCACGCCCTCACAGCCGATGGAAGCGGCCAGCACCAGGACCGCGACGATCAGGGCGAAGCCCCTGACCAGCGGCCTGGCCGGTGTACGCATGGCATTCGCTACGGTACTCAACGTCACCCTGCTACCCCACTTCCGACTGTCGTCGACAGCCCGCCGGGCTGCCTTCCGCGCTCGTCCGGCCCCACGGCCGTGGCCCCCTGATGCCCCAGCGGGGGAGGAGGAGCGGTCCCAGAGCGGCGCGCCGTTTCCGCACCACGGCGGCGCTCGCCGCCACGTCCGAGATGCAGAGCGCAAAGCTCAACCGTCCGGCGAGTATACTCCCGCCGACGTAGAGCGCCCCCGCGTGGGGTGGGGCGCGGGCAGGAACGGGTCGGGCACCATGGCGGCAACCATCAACAAGGACGGGCTCCTGGCGGGGAAGACCGCCATCGTCACCGGCGCCTCGCGCGGCATCGGCGAGGCGATCGCGATCCGCTACGCCATGGAGGGCGCCCGCGTGGCCGTCGCTGCGCGGACGGTCAACGAGGGCGACCACCGGCTGCTCGCGGGCAGCATCAACGGCGTTGCGGCGCGGATTCGCGACGCCGGCGGCGAGGCGCTGGCCGTCCAGTGCAACCTCGCCGAGGCCGAGGACCGCCACAACCTCGTCGCGACCACCGAGCGCGAGCTCGGCCCGGTCGACATCCTGGTGAACAACGGCGCGGTGACGTACTACATCGCCGTCGACGAGTTCCCGGAGAGCCGCTTCAAGATCATGATCGAGGTGCAGGTCTACGCGGCCATGCACCTGGCCCAACTCGTCCTGCCCGGCATGCGCGAGCGCACCTCCGGCTGGATCGTGAACATGTCGTCCGGCGCGGCGATCCTCCCCGAACTCGACGCGCGCGTGAACAACGGCACGATCTACGGGATGTGCAAGGCAGCGCTGGAGCGCTTCAGCTCCGGGCTCGCCACCGAGACGCGCGACGACGGCATCGCCGTCAACGCGATCCGGCCCGGCCTCGTCGCCACCCCGGGCGTCGAGTACTTCGGCATGATCACGGACGAGAACCGCGACATGGTTACCCCGGTCGAGGACGTGGCCGAGGCCTCGCTCCAGCTCGCCGTCGCCGACCCCTCGGCGCTCTCCGGGCGCGTGGTCACCGCCTCCGGGATGGTCGAGGAGTTCGACCTGACGCCAGCAGACCTCGACCTCTAGTCATGGCCGACGAGGGAAGCCCGGACCCTACACGACCGCGCCCGAGGCGCGAAGGTCCGCGATCTCCTCGTCGTTCACGCCGACCTCGTGCAGCACCTCCTCCGTGTGCTGCCCGAGAGGCGGCGACGCGCGCCGGTTGTCCGAAGGCGTCCCGGCCAACGTCACGGCAGGGCCCACCATGAGCTCGGGGCCCGTCGTCGCGTGCTCGACCTCCATCATGTAGCCCATCGCCTGCACCTGCGGGTCGTCTGCCATGGTGTCGGGGATGTTCACCTTCGAGACCGGCGCGCCTTCCGCATCGAAGCGCTCGATCCACTCGTCCATGGTGCGCGTGCGCATGATCGCGCGGATGCGCTCGTAGACCTCGTCGACCCGCGCGTTGGCGTCCGGCGCGAACGCGTCGAAGTCCTCGTCGGCCGTCGGGTCGTCGTCGATGCCGATGGCGCGCCGCATCTGGTCGCGGTTCGCCGGGGTGAGTGCGCCGAGCACGATCCCGCCGTCCTTGACGACGTAGCCGCCGTAGTAGAGCCGACCGGCGCTGTACCCCAGTGCGGAAAACATGTCGCCGCGCGCGTTCAGGATCTCCTCGTAGCTGCCGCCCTCGGCCTGCACGTCGGCGATGCGCTCGCGGATCTGGTCGCCGACCATCGCCTCGTAGACGGGGACGCGGCCGACGATGTAGCTCTGCACAGCGAGGCCCACCTGCAGCAGCGAGCTTTCGAGGTACTGCCCCTCCCCCGTGCGCTCGCGGTGGAAGAGGGCGGCGCAGATCCCCATCGCACCCGCCATGCCGGCCGTGAAGTCGGCCGGGGCGGTGGCCGAGATGGGCTGCGGAGCGCCGAACTCGTCCATCTTCGCGTCGCCCGCCATCAGCCCGGAGTAGGCCTGCGCGACGATGTCGGAGCCGGAGCGCTGCGCGCTGGGCCCGGAGCGCCCGAAACCGCTGTTCTCGAAGTAGACGAGGTCTGGGCGGTACTGCCTCAGCGTCTCGTAGTCCACGCCGAGGCGCTCCGGGACGCCGGGGCGGGAGTTGATGACGAATACGTCGAATGACGGGATGATGCGGTAGACCAGTTCACGCCCGCGCTCGTGCTGCAGGTCGACCACCAGGCTGCGCTTGCCGCGGTTGAGCGCGAGGAAGAACTTGCTCTCGCCCGGCGCGAACGCGGCGGAGACCCGCGTACCGTCGCCCGAGGGCGGCTCCACCTTGATCACGTCGGCCCCGAGGTCGGCGAGGTTCACCCCGCAGAAGGGCCCGGCGAGAATCTGCGTGACCTCGAATACCCTGATACCGTCGAGCGCTCCAGCCATGGTCTCTCCCCCTCGGCACGTCGGGCGTGGCGTCCTCCAATGCCTGGCGGCGTCGCCTGCGCTGGCGCCACGCCCGGTCCACCGCGAGCCTAGCGGACTGCGATGAGCGTGCGCATCCACCAGGGCGTCGTCATCGCGTTCGTCGTCTTCCTGTCGTTCACGCTGACGGTCGGCATCACGCAGTACTCGTTCGGCGTCTTCGTGACGGATCTCGAGGGCGACCTGGGGTGGAGCCGCGCGGAGATCACCGCGGCGGTCTCGTTCTTCGCGCTCGTCGGGATCTTCTCGCTGCCGGCGGGCTGGGCGCTGGACCGCTACGGCGCCCGACCGGTCATGGCCGCCTCGCTGACCGGGCTGGCGGTCAGCTACCTCCTGCGACCGTGGATGACCGAGGTCTGGCAGTTCTACGCGCTGAACGCGATCCAGTTCGCCGCGATGCCGGGCGCGGTCATCATCACCGCCGGGCGCGTCGTCGGCGAGTGGTTCGAGGAGAGCCGCGGCCGGGCCATGGGCCTGACGGCGATGGGCGCGAACTTCGGCGGCATCATCTTCTCGTCGCTCACCGCCGTGCTGATCGCCGGCGTCGGCTGGCGCTCCTCGTACTTCCTGTACGGCCTGCTCTTCGCCGCCCTTGTGCCCGTGGTGCTGGTCGTCGTGCGCGACCGCCGGAGCGCCGTCCTCGCCGGGGGCGAGGGCGCGGGAGATCCGGGCGCGGCGGGCGGGGCCAGCGTTGCGCAGGCGCTGCGGAGCCGCGCCTTCTGGCTCGTCACGCTGGCCCTCGTGCTCGCGACCATGACGTACGGCTCCGTGCTGCCGCAGGTGGTCCCGCACCTGGAGAACGAGGGCGTCTCGAAGACCTCGGCGGCCGCGGCGCTCAGCCTCTTCGCACTCTTCGGGATGTGCGGCAAGGTCTCGTTCGGCTGGATGACGGAGCGGCTGCCCTCGCGCTACGTGATGGCTGCCAGCATCGCCTGCCAGGTCACGGGGCTGTGGGTGCTGCTCGCGGCGGGATCGGCCTCGTGGTTCTGGGTGGCGGTCCCGGTGTTCGGGCTCGGGTTCGGGGCGCTGGGCGCGCTCATGCCGCTGCTGGTGCAGGAGACGTTCGGGCTGCGCGCGTTCGGCACCATTTTCGGGCTCATCAACTTCATCACGCTCGGCTCGGCCCTCGCCGGCCCGCTGTTCGTGGGCGCCTCGTTCGAGGCGACCGGGTCGTACCGCTTCGCGTTCATGCTGCTCTCGGTGGCCTTCGTCCTCGCGGCCGTGACCGTCGCCTTCGCTCGCCCGTACACCGGCCCCTCGATGCGCCCCGCGGCGGCCGCGACCGCCACGGCCGACGCCTCGTAGCGGCGCGCGGCTCGGCGCCGGACCGCCGACACGCTGCGTCGCGGGACGCCGCCCCGGCTCAACGTTGCCTTCGGGTCCTGCTCGCTACCTGTCGAGCCACGCGTTCATGAGCTCGGTCTGGACGTCGAGGTAGAAGTGGCCGCTGCCGATGGCGCGAGCGAAGCGTACGCCGCGCACCCAGGGCTGCTGCAGGTACGTACGGTATCCAGCCGCCTTGTCGAGCCGGTACACCTGCTCCATCACCCTGTGCCAGACCTTGCGGGCCAGCTCGGTCCGCGCCTCCGGGTCGAGTTCGACCTGGTGCTGCTCCGCCCACGCGTCGATCTCGGGGTCATCGACGCGCGAGCGGTTCGAGGGGGAATGCGAGTGGTAGAGCCCGTACACGTAGTGGTCGGCTGTGGCGCCGAACGCCGCGAAGCCGTCGTACGCCTCGGCCTCGCCGGCATGGGCCGTCCACATCGCCAGGTACTCGTTGTAGTCGACCGCGCGCAGCTTCGTGGTGACGCCGATGCGCCGGAACTGCTCGACCAGCACCTCGTTCTGGAAGCTGTTCTGCGCGGTCGTGGAGTTGAGGTACAGCAGGTCGAACTCAAGCCCGCCCGCGCCGGCGGCGTCGAGGAGCTTCGTCGCCTCCGCCGGGTCATGGCGCCACCACTCGCCGAGCCTGCCGGACTCGGGCGTGGGCGGGTCTTCCCAGATGAAGCGCCAGTCCATCTGCGGCAGCACGATGCCGTCGCCCGAGTAGACGATGTCGAGCAACTCGTCACGGTCGTATGCGAGCGACAGGGCGCGCCGCACGCGCACGTCATCCCACTTCGACGAGTGCATTTCCAGGCTCAGACCCCACAGGGAGGAGAAGACGGGTGACGAGAAGTACTGCGAGTCGGGGTTCGTCTTGAGGATGTGCTCCAGGTCGTCCGACGACTCGGTAGAGAGGCCGTAGTCGGTTCTGCCGACGCGGTACTGCGCCCAGGCGGCGGTCGCGTCTCGCTCAAGAGGGATTTCCCAGCGGTCGATCCGGGGTGTGCCCCGGAAGTAGTCCGGGTTGCTGTGGAAGGCTCCACCCTCGTCGGAGGTCCAGTACTCGAGGATCATCGCCCCCGTGCCGATCGCCTTCGTCATGATCTCGCCGCTGTCGACCAGTTCCGGCGGGTGGATCGTGGTGTATGCCGTCGCGAGCGGGTAGATGAAGTCGGGCGTGGGCTGCCTCAGTCCCACCGTGACCGTCGCGTCGTCGGGCGCGTCGATGGATGAGACCTGCGTGAAGTTTGCGCGGTGGGCGCTCCCCGTGTCGGCGTATCGCTGCCAGGAGAACCTGACGTCGTCCGCAACGAGCCTCCGGCCGTTGAGCGGCGCGATGTTGTGGAACGCCACGTCCGGCCGGAGGTGGAACGTGTACTCGAGGCCGTCCTCCGATACCTCCCACGACTCCGCCAGCTCGGGGGCCAGTTCGTTCAGGGCGTACGGGTCCGCGTCCCACGCGCCATGCACGCCGAGCACGCGGTTGTAGACCGCATTCGCCGCGATGAGCGTCCCGGCAGCCGTGCCGATGATCGGGTCGAGTGGCCCGGGCGTGTAGAGGGCCGCCTTCGTAAGGGTGCCGCCGGCCTTCGGCTCGGTGTCCGGTTCCGGGTGCTGGAACGGGACGAACCGCCCATGCGTGGTGGTGTAGCCCGTTGCCCGCTCGATCCGGGCGACGCTGCTCTCGTCCTCCACGGTCTCGCCGGAGCTGGTGTCGAGGCCCTGTGTTGCGCCCGCCGTGCCCGCGCCAGCCTCGGCGTCGTCGGTGTCCCCGCTGCCGCAGCCGATGAGCGCGGCGGCGGCAAGGCCGACGCCACCGAGGAAGCCGCTTCGCAGGAACGCACGCCGGTTCGCCAGGGGACCGGAGCCTGTGGGTCGAGGTGTCTGCCCGGGGGCTGCGCGGCTCGCCTCCCGAGCGAGCCCGGCGCGCTGAGGGTGGGACGTGGTGATGGTGCCTCGATCCATCGCAGGCAGGTGGGACGCCACGCGCCAGTATGTTGTCCGGCCTCGCTGGGTCAAGGCGCGCCACACCACTGCGCCCGGAGCCGACGACGCCTCATAACGCACGCCGCGCGCTACGGGGCGCCGCGACAGGCGAAGGGGCGGCGCCTTGCGACGCCGCCCCTCGTGATGCCGGCCCGAGGGCCCCTCGCTACTTGTCGATCCAGGCGTTGAACGCCTCGTACCCGGTGTCGAGGTAGAAGTGGCCGCTGCCGATCGGGCGGATGTAGCGCACTGCGCGCAGCCACGGCTGCTGCAGGTACGCCGCGTACCCGCTCGGCTTCTCGATGCGGTAGACCTGGTCGAGCACCTTGTTCCAGACGTTGCGGGCGAGCTCCGTCCGCGCCTCCGGGTCAAGCTCGACCTGGTGCTGCTCGGCCCAGGCGTCGATGTCGGGGTCGTTGATGCGGTTGCGGTTGCCGCCCGAACCCGAGTGGTTGAGCCCGAAGACGTAGTGGTCCGCCGTCGGGCTGAACGACGCCCAACCGTCGAAGGACTCGGACTCGCCGGAGCGCGTCGTCCACTGCGAGTTGTACTCGGTGTAGTCGACGGCGTTCGCGTTGAGCTTCATGCCGACGCGGCGGAACTGGTCGATCAGCACCTCGTTCTGGAGGCTGTTCGAGGTGTTGCTGTAGTTGTAGTAGACGAGGTCGAACTCCAGCTCGTCCTCGCCCGCTGCGGCCAGCAGCTTCTGCGCCTCCTCGGGGTCGTGGCGCCACCAGTTGCCGAGCGTGCCGTTCTCCGCCGACGGCTCGTCCTCCCAGAAGAAGCGCCAGTCCATCTGCGGCAGCACGATGCCGGCGCCGGAGTAGATCACGTCGAGGATCTCCTCGCGGTCGTACGCCAGCGAGATGCCGCGCCGCAGCCGCTCGTCCTGCCACTTGGGCAGGTCCATGTTGAAGTTCAGCGCGAACGTCGAGGCGAAGATCGGCGCCGAGAAGTACTGCGTCTCCGGGTTCGTGTCGAGGATGGCCTCGAGCTCGTCGGACGTGGCCGCCGACATCCCGAAGTCGTGGTTGCCGACCCGGAACTGCGCCCACCCGGCGGCGGCGTCGCGCACCAGCGGGAGCTCCCAGCGGTCGATCTTGACCTGGCCGCGGAAGTAGTCGGGGTTCTTGTTGAAGGCGCCCCCGACGCCGCCGGTCCAGTGGTCCAGGATCATCGGCCCGGTCCCGATCGCCGTCGATGTGATGTCGCCGCTGTCGACGAGTTCCGGTCCGTGGACGGTGGTGTACGCCGTGGAGATCGGGTAGATGAAGTCCGGCGTCGGCTGGTTCAGCGTCACCGCCACCGTCTGGTCGTCGACCACGTCGATGGACGAGACCTGCAGGAAGTACGAGCGGTGCGGGCTGCCGACGTCCTTGTAGCGGTCCCACGAGAACTTCACGTCGCTGGCCACCAGGTTGCGGCCGTTGATCGGCGGGACGTTGTGGAACTTGACGTCTCCGCGCAGGTTGAACGTGTACGTCAGGCCGTCCTCGGAGATCTCCCAGGACTCCGCCAGCTCGGGGACCAGGTCGTTGCGGGCGTAGGGGTCGGAGTCCCAGCCGCTGTACACGCCGATCACGCGGTTGTACATCATGTTGACCGCGGTCATGGTGCCGCCCGCCGCGGCGATCGCCGGGTCGAGCGGGCCGGGGTCGAACGTGAAGCGCTGCGTCATCGTGCCGCCGAGCTTCGCCGGCTTGTCGGGCTCGGGGATCTGGAACGGGACGAAGCGCCCCGCCTCCGTGGTGAAGCCCTCGGCCCGCTTGATCGTGGCGACCGTGTCCTCGTCCTCGACGTCCTCTTCGGTCACCTGTACCTGCGCGCCGCCCTCGTCCTCATCATCGTCGGACGTTGCGGCCTGGGTCGTGGTCGTGGTGCCGCCGGTCGTGGTGGTCGTGGTGGTGGTGGTCGCGGCGGTGTCGTCATCGTCGTCGTCATCGCCGCCGCAGCCGATGAGCGCGGCCGCGGCGAGTCCGACACCGCCGAGGACGCCGCCTCGCAGCAGCGTGCGTCGGCTCACCGTATAGGCGAACGGTGTGTGGAGCCTCTCGTCTGGGTGTTCTGGCATGTCAGTCCCTCCTGGCGAGGGACACTCGGACGCCCTCGCCGGTCTCTGTAGGCGATACGCACCGGGCCGCCCGCGGGTTCTCTGCCGGGGCCGGCGGCGGGGGCTGCATCGCCGTGCGGGGCATCATAGCACTGTACGTAAGGGTTGATCTGCAGTTGCCGTCGCCTGCGCGTGGTCGCCAACGCGCGCGATGCGGGCAATCGCCCCGCTACGAGACGAACGCGCGGACCAGCGCCGACAGCTCCGAGGCTCGCTCGATCTCAACCATGTGGCCCGCGCCTTCGACGGTCTCGAGGCGCGCGTGCGGGAGCGCGTCGGCGTACTGGCGCGCGACGCTCAGCGGCACCACGCCGTCCTCGCCGCCCCACACGAGCAGCGTGGGCGTCTCGACCTCGGGGAGGAGGTACGGGAGCCGCCAGTCCCACATGTAGGGCTTCCAGGTGAGGCGCGCCGTCATCTCGCGGCTGAAGTCCCACAGCTCGCGCGTCGCGGCGTCCGGCTGCTCGCCGAACTCCGCCTCGAACGCGGCCTGGTCGGCGAAGCAGGCCCGCACATAGACCTCGTACGCCAGCATCATCTGGTCCAGGATCTCGCCCTCGTCGGGCCGGATCCCCGGCGCGCCGACGAGCACGAGCCGCTCGAAGCGCTGCTGCTGGAGCACGGCCATCTCCGCGGCCACCCAGCCCCCGAAGCCGAGCCCCACCGCCGTGACGCGGTCGAGGCCGATCCGGTCCAGGGCGCGATGCAGCAGGATCGCGAGGTCGCGCGGCTCGCGCGCCCACTCGGGGCGCTCGGACTGCCCGTAGCCGGGCAGGTCCGGCACGACCACGCGTCCGCCGCCGCTCAACTCCTCGTGGAACGGCAGCCAGCCGGGGTTCCCGGTCGATCGGTGCAGCACGAGCAGGGGCGTGCCCGTGCCGGCGCCGGACTCGAGGTACTGCACGCGCAGCCCCGCCACCTGCACGGCGGCCTCGGTCCATGTGGCGTTCGAGGTCGTCATCGCCGCGTCCGCGCTAGCCGACGCTGCCGCGCGGCGAGTCGAAGTCGTACGGCCCCGGCAGGTTGAGGTCGTCGCCGATCTCGCGCAGGGCGGGGAGGACGTGCTTGCCCATGAGCGTCAGGCTGCTCATCGCGTCCTCGTGCGACATCGAGCCGTCGCCGTCCCAGAGGAACACCGAGCCGAGTTCGAGCGTCTCGACCACGTGGTGCATGCGGTCGATCACCGTCTCGGGTGAGCCGACGACGATGTTGAAGCGCTCGATCTGCTTGTCGTAGCTGCCGGAGAAGTCGCGCTCGGCCTCCGGCACGCGAGGCTTCTCCTGCTTCGGCGGCGCCTCGGCGGTATCGACGCCGCGCGCCCTCGCCTGCGCGCGGTCGCGGCGCATCGGCAGCATGTCGCCCTTGCGGGGGCTGAGCCCCGGGAGGCTCTGGAGGTGCTGTCGCACCTCGCCCTGGTTGCCCTCGATGAACGGGTTCGAGGGTCCCTGCAGGTACTTGCGGCCCACCTCGTAGGCCTTGTCGTCGGACTCCTCGACGTGGGCCTTGATGACGTAGCCGAAGTGCTCGGGACCGGCCTCGTAGCCGACGTTCGAGGCGCACTCGCGGTAGTAGTCGAAGGACTCGCGGACGGCCTCGAGTTCCCCGCCGAGCATGATGTACGGGTAACGGTGCTCGGCGGCCCAGCGCAGCGTGTTCTTGCTGAGCGTGCCGGGGATCCAGATCGGCGGGTGCGGCTGCTGCATCGGCCGCGACCACGGGTTGACGTAACGGTACTGGAAGTGCTTCCCCTCCCAGCGGAACGGGCCGTCGGTGGTCCAGGTCTTGATGACGAAGTCGTGAGCCTCCTGGAAGCGCTCCCAGTTGAACGGCGACTGCGCGTTGTGGGCCACGCTCTCGCGGCCCGTGCCGCGCACCCAGCCCGGCACCAGCCGGCCGCCGGAGATGAGGTCGATCTCCGCCAGCTCCTCGGCCAGCCACATCGGGTCGTCCCAGATGGGGAGGACGTTGCCGAGTAGCACGATCTTCGCCTTTTTCGTGATGCGGGCGAGGATGGCGGCCTCGACGTTGATGGCGCCGCCCATGCAGAACAGGCTCGCGTGGTGCTCGTTGAGCATGAGGCCGTCGAAGCCCATCTCCTCCGCGTAGACCTTCTCGTCCAGGTAGCGGTTGTAGAGCTGGTGCGCCACGCGCGGGTTGTAGAGCCCGTTGCTCGTCCCGAGGTCGATCACGCCGGGCGCGTCGCCGGGGGCGAAGAGCTGTCCGCCCTGCGTGAGGAAGGCGCCGGAGATGCCGGCCTCGGGGTCCTGGTAGGGGCGTTCGGTGAAGTAGCCAAGGAACACGAGGGCCTCCTCGGGGCTGTGTGCGGGTTGCGCGGAGTCTAGAGGAGCGCTTGCCGCCCCCGCTACTGCAACGGCAGCGGCGGCTGCCACCACCACGGCCGGGCGCTCACCTCGACCGACACCACCCACTTCACCCAGTGGTAGCCGCGCCGCCCCGGCACTACGAGGCGCGCCGGGAAGCCGTGCCCCGCGCTCAGCACGTCGCCGCCCACGTGCGTGGCGAGGAGCAGCTCGCGCGCCTCGCTCAGCGGGAAGCGCCGCGAGTAGCCGGTGGCCGACCGCACGATGACGCTGTTCGCCCCCTCGTCGGCACGCGCCGCGGTCAGCAGCGATTGGAGCGGCACGCCAGTCCAGTCCTGCCTCGTGTACCAGCCGCCCGTGCAGTCCAGCGTTGCGCGGACCTCGCGCGCGCCGAGTGCTTCGAGGTCGTCGTAACCGAGGTTGAGTGGCGTGCGGACCTCGCCCCCGACGTGGAGCCGCCAGCCCGCGCGGTTGAGATGCTGGCGCTCGTCACCCAGCCACTGCGTGACGGGGTGCGCGTTGCCGGTGAAGCTGCCTTCCTCGCGTGAGCCGGTGAAGCGCCGGTCGGCGGCGGTGACGCTCGAGACGGCGTCGAGGCCGCGCCACAGCACGAACCCCGCACCGCCCAGGGCGATCGTGCGCAGCGCCGCGCGGCGGCTCGCCATGTCGGCGGGCTTGAATCGCGGCCAGTGCGCGCTGGCGTGCGTGGCGAACGGGATCACGAGCGCCACCGCGAGGACGGCGTGGAGCACCATCGGCCGCATCGAGCCGTAGCCGGGGATCGGCGCCTCGGGCGCCCAGCCCAGCACCCACAGCAGTCCGACGCCGAGCGTGGCGAGGAACAGCGCGCCGAGCGCCGCCGACGGCAGCGCCCACAGCCCCGCGCCCTGGCGCATGAAGGAGCGCATGACGATGCGCCACTTCCACACCAGCAGCACGATCAGCGTCATTCCACCGATGCCATGCACCCAGAGCACCCAGGCGCCCCGCGGGCTGCCGGTGAGGTAGCTGCCGACGCCCGAGGCGAGCTCCAGCAGGAGCAGGGCGAAGATCGCGAGGTTCGTCGCGCGTGCGCTCACGGCCGGTCTCCGAGCGTGGTGGCGGTCGCTTCCAGCCTACACGGGAGCGCCGAGGGCACGCGCTACCATTGGCGCGCCAGTGCACCCGTCGCGGGCGCGGGGCACGAGGAGGGGGCGGGACATGGTGGAGTCGCCGAAGGGCCGCGTGGCCGTGGTGACGGGGGCGGGTCGTGGCATCGGCGCCGCCACCGCGCGCCAGCTCGCCGTGATGGGCGCGCGCGTCGTGGTGAACGACCCCGGCGTGGACCGCGCCGGCGAGGGCCTCGACCGCGGCCCCGCCGACACCGTCGTGCGCGCCATCGCCGAGGCCGGCGGCACGGCCGTCGCGAACTATGACTCAGTCGCCGACTTCGAGTCGGCGGGTCGCATCATCGAGACGGCGCGACGCGAGTTCGGCGGCATCGACATCCTCGTGAACAACGCGGGCATCTCCGCCGGAGCGCCGATCCAGCAGCTTGAGCCGGAGCTGTTCAACACCGTCGTCGGCATCCACCTCCACGGCACCTATAACTGCACGCGCCACGCCGTGCCCGACATGGTCGAGGCGGGCTGGGGCCGCATCGTGAACCTCGTCTCGCGGGCCGGGCTGCTCGGCTCCGCGGGCGCGGCCGCCTACGCAGCCGGCAAGGGCGGCATCTACGGCTTCACCAACGCCGTCGCGCGCGACCTCGAACCGCTCGGCGTGACGGTCAACGCGGTCAACCCGGCCGCGACGCACACGCGCATGGTGAGCGACGCCGTCGAGGCGGCGCAGGCTCGCGGCCTCGACGACGCCTCGGCGCAGCGGATGCTGGCTATCGCGCAGCAGCCGGACGAGCTGGCGACGGTGATCGCGTTCCTGTGCACCGAGGAGGCGGGCGGGATCAGCGGGCAGACGTTCTTCGTGCAGAACGGCGCGGTCGGCCTCTTTGCCCCGCTCCAGGTCACCCAGACGCTGCTGACGGACGAGGACTGGACGCCCGAGACCCTCGCCGAGGCGGCGAAGCGCCTCGAACTCCACCCGCTGGGCCAGCTGTACTAGCTACGCGAAGATCTTGAACGAGTGCCCACTCTGGCCGATGAGGCTCTCTACGTGCTGTGCAGACGGAACGTCCGTGAGGTCAATACCCGCACTGGCGTGGACGAACTCGACACCTACCAGTGCGCCGCCCGCGGAGTAGTCGAGAATCCGTAGGTCATCGAGGAACTTCTGGGAATCGGGCTCCTCGCCGTCGCGGAGCTGGACGTACAGGATGTCGGCTTCGGGATCGTATGTCGTGTCCGGCATGCTCATCCCTCCCATGCCACAGTCGTCACCCTCGGTGGATCGGAGTCGCGCTCCACGTACACCCGCAGATTGCGGTTCTCCCATTCACCGATGTAGATCACAGCTGGCTTCGCACCCGGACGAGGGCCGGCTGGCCGGCTCGTGTGGTAATGCTGCAACACTGCGTCCACCGCTTCTTCGGAGATCCCACGCTGGTGCATGCGATGACGAGCATGGCTGGTGAACCGTCGCAACATCGGCCCCGGTCATAGCGGTGAGCCCTTCTCTCACCAGTGTAGGCGAACTCGTCTCCTGACGGTTCACGGGATCGAGGCAAACCTCGATCCGTTGCCGCCTACCCGTTCAGCGCGCGCTCGAGCGCGGCGAGCTCATCGGCGGCCCAGCGCTGTGAGAGCGCCGAGTTGGGCACCAGGTTCGCCGAGCCGTGGAACGCGCCGGGGTAGACGTGCAGTTCGGTGGGCACGCCCGCCGCCATGAGGCGCTGCGCGTAGGTCACATCCTCGTCGACGAACAGGTCGAGCACGCCGACGTTGATGTAGGCGGGCGGCAGCCCGGCGAGGTCCGTCGCGCGCGAGGGCGCGGCGTAGGGCGAGACGTCGTCGCCGCCCGCGTTGCCGGCGAGGTAGGCGTCCCAGCCGTAGAGGTTGGCGGCGCGGTTCCACACCCGCTCGTCCGTGATCGCCTCGGCGCTGCGGGTCGTGTTGCGGTCGTCGATCATCGGGTAGACGAGCAGCTGGAAACACACGTCCACCTCGCCGCGGTCGCGCGCGAGGAGTGCGAGCCCGGCCGCGAGCCCGCCGCCGGCGCTGCCGCCGCCGATGGCGATGCGGCCGCGGTCGATGCCGAGCTGGCCGGCCGAGTCGGCGAACCACTTGAGGCCGGCGTAGCAGTCCTCCATCGGCGCGGGGAACGGGTGCTCCGGCGCCAGCCGGTACTCGACCGAGCCGACGAGGACGTTGAGCTTGTCGGCGATGTTCGCGCAGTACGGGTCGCTCGTCTCGACGTTACCGAGCACCATCCCGCCGCCGTGGATCCAGTAGAAGGCGGGCGCATTCGTCGGCAGCCCGGCGGGGCGGTAGGTGCGGACCATCACGTCCGGAGCGCCCTCGGGACCCGGGGCCATGTGGTCCTCGAGCACCACGTTGTCGGGCATGACCGGCGGGGGCAGTGCGGCCATGCGCGCCGCCCGGTCCTCGCGAGCCGCCTGGATGTCGGAGAGGTCCATGCGCATCGGCATGCCGTCGAGGACGGCGCGATGCTCGTCGTCGAGCTGGAGGTTGAGGTCGAGGGTCGAGGTTGTCGTCATCGTTGCGTCTCCGTCGCTGCGAGCGTCGTGTCGGGGCGGATGGTACAACCTCGCGCCGTGCCGCAGGCGGGGCGTTGCGAACCCCTCGACGGCTTCTGCGAAGGTGCGCATGCGTGTGAACAGATGTTAGTCTGACGACGAGGTTCGGAGGGCGCGCATGCCGGACTGGTTCACGGACAGCTACCTCGGCATCGAGGTCGGGCAGTACATCGGGCTCGGCGTCCTCGTCGGCGTCACGATCCTGACGTACGCCATCATCGCGCAGGTGCTGAAGCTGTTCGTGCGGTTGCGCTTCGACGAGGCCGACCACGCGTTCTGGCACGAGGAGCGAGAGCGGCTGGGCCGCGCCCTGTGGGCGCTGGCCGTCGCGATTACGTTCCTGCTGGGCTTCCCCGCGCTCGACTTCCCCGGCGTGGCCGAAGAGATCGTCCATCAGCTCGCGAGCCTGCTCGGCGCGGTCGCGGTCGTGATGCTCGGCTTCGAGGGCGTGGACATCTTCACGGACGTGCTCAAGCGGCGTGCGGACCTCACAGAGAGCCGCCTCGACGACCAGTTGGTCCCGATCACCAACACCGCCTTGAAGGTGGCGACGCTCGTCATCGGGATGCTCTTCATCCTCGGGAACCTCGGTGTCAACGTGACCTCGCTGGTCGCGGGGCTCGGCCTGGGCGGGCTCGCGGTCGCGCTCGCGGCGCAGGACACGTTCAAGAACCTGCTCGGCGGCGTCACGATCTTCGCCGACCGCCCGTTCCAAGTCGGCGACTGGGTGTTGGTCGGGGACATCGAGGGGACGGTCGAGTACGTCGGCTTCCGCTCGTCGCGGGTGCGGACCTTCTACAACTCGGTCGTGACAGTGCCGAACGCGCGCATCGTCGACACGCACGTCGACAACATGGGGCTGCGCCAGTGGCGGCGCTACCGCACGTCGCTCGGGCTCGCCTACCACACGACGCCGGACCAGGTGCAGGCGTTCGTCGAGGGCATTCGGGCCGTGATCCGCGCGAACCCGGACATGCGCAAGGACTACTACATCGTCGAGTTCACCGAGTTCGGGCCGTCCTCGCTCGACATCCTCGTGTACTGCTTCATCGACGCGCCGGACTGGAACGCGGAGCTGCGCACGCGCCACGTGCTCAACCTCGACATCATGCGGCTGGCCGAGGAGCTGGGTGTGGAGTTCGCGTTCCCCACGCAGACGCTGCACGTCGCCTCGACGCCCGGGCAGCCCGCCGAGGTCCCCGCCGCGCCGGGCCGCGAGCAACTCGGCGAGACGGTGCAGGGCTTCAGCCCGACGGGCAGCAGCGGGCAACGCACCGACCAGCCGATCACCGCCGGCTACGACAACACGCCCGACCAGGCGTGAGTCGCCCGGTAAGCCTCGCTCGTAGACCCCTCGGCCGCCTGTAGACTGCGCCCATCGTGACCATCCTCATCGACCGCGACGTGCCCGTGCCGATGCGAGACGGCACGGTGCTGCGCGCGGACGTCGTGCGTGACGGGCAGGCCGGGCCGACGCCGGCGCTGCTGCTGCGCACGCCGTACCTGAAGGAGGGCGCCTTCGGCTCGGTCTTCGCGCCGTTCGACGCGGTCGCGCGCGGATACGCCGTCGTGATCCAGGACTGCCGCGGCACCGGCGAGTCCGAGGGCGAGCTGCACCCGTTCCTGCAGGAGATCGACGACGGCTACGACAGCGTCGAGTGGTGCGCCGCGCAGGAGTGGTGCGACGGACGCGTCGGCATGTACGGCATGTCCTACATGGGTGCGACGCCGTGGCTCGCGGCTATCGCCGCGCCGCCATCGCTGCGCACCATCGCGACGTTCATGACAGGCTCGGACTTCCTCGAGGGGTGGACATACGAGGGCGGCGCGTTCCACCTCGGCTTCAACACCGGCTGGGTCGCCGCCAACCTCTCGCTGCGCGTGCTCGAACGCAGCGGGATCGGCCGTGCCGAGTACGAGGCGCGCGAGGCCGAGGCGATGCGGGCGCTCGCGCGCCTGCGCGCGACCGGCTCCTACACACCGCTCGACCAACTTCCGCTCTACCGGGAGGTCGCGCCAGCGCCGTACTACTTCGACTGGCTCGCGCGCCCGGAGCGCGACGAGGAGTGGGAGACGGTCAACATCGCGGCGAGGGCGAGCGACGTCGTTGTCCCCGCCCTCGGCGTCGGCGGGTGGTACGACCTCTTCGCAGGCGGGCCACCGCAGACCTTCACCGCCGTGCGCGAGCATGGCGGCACCGAGGCGGCGCGCGAAGGACAGCGCCTGCTGATGGGTCCCTGGAACCACTCGCTCCCCGCGCTCAGGACCATCGGCGCAGTCGACTTCGGGCCCGAGGCCGACATCGACCTCGCCGAGCGCACGCTGCGCTGGTTCGACTGGCAGTTGCTCGACCGCGACCCGCCGCCCGAGCTGGGCGCGCCGGTCCGCTACTTCACGATGGGTCCGAACGCCTGGCAGGAGTCGGATGCTTGGCCGCCGCCGGACGCCACTCCCACCTCGTTCTTCCTGCGCGGCGACGGCGCCGCGAACGGCGCGGGTGGCGACGGCCGCCTGGAACGCGAGCCCGGCGGCGACGAGCCGCCCGACGAGTTCCTGTACCACCCGCTGCGTCCCGTCCCCACCGTCGGCGGTGGCGGCCGCGTCGACGGCGCGTTCGACCAGCGGCGCGTCGAGGAGCGCCAGGACGTGCTGGTCTACGACTCCGCCCCGCTCTCTGAGCCGCTGGAGGTGAGCGGCCCGCTCTCCGTCGAGCTGCACGTGGGGAGCAGCGCGCCCTCGACGGACTTCACCGCGAAGCTCGTCGAGGTCGCGCCGGACGGGTTCGCGCGCAACCTCGGCGATGGCATCGTGCGCGCGCGCTTCGAGCCCGGCGTGGTGCGTTCGGTGACCGTCGACCTGCGGAACACGAGCAACGTGTTCGCGGCGGGCAGCCGCATCCGGCTGGAGGTGTCGAGCAGCAACTTCCCGCGCTTCGACCGCAACCCCAACACCGGCGAGGCGCCCGCGTCTGCTACGCGCTTTGTGCCGGCGCACCAGTACGTGCACCACTCCGCCGCACATCCCTCGCGGCTGATCCTGCCGGTCGTCGCGACCGTGTAGGCTGGGCGCGGGCGACAGGCGAACGGAGCACACCGATGGTCCAGGCAGAGCAGCAGACCGACGTCGAGGCAGCCGCGATCGAGCGCATGCTCGGGTTCTCACGCGCAATGGTCGTGGGAGACGCCGACGCGCTCGAGGAGATGCTCGCGCCGGACTTCACGTACACGCACATGGGTGGCCGCGTGGAGCCTCGTGACGAACTGATCGAGTCGGTCCACAACGGCCGCCACAACGACCGCATGGACTTCGAGCACATGGCGGTGCGGACGTACCCGAACACGACGATCGTGAACGGCCTCAACCACATGCGCATCGACTACCCGGACCGCGAGTCACTCGCCTTCGACGCGCACTTCACGGGCGTCTGGGTCGACGTCGACGGCGCGAGCAAGCTCGTGGTCTACCACTCGACGCGGGTGCCCGAGGAGTAGACACCGGGCGCTCGCTCGTTGACGGGCCATCACCCGTCACGCTAACTTGGATGTACCACCCCTATCGCTTCGCCGGTAGGGTCGAGGCCGCCTCCGGGCGGCCTCTGTCGTAGGGGTAGCGCAGAACTCACGGTATTACAAAACGGATGACGCGTTACACTATTGACGATTCTGTAAATCTCTCCTAATCTCGTCACACTATCCCCCCTATCCATTCGAGGGTAGGGTCGAGGCCGCCCCCGGGCGGCCTCTGTCTTTGTTGGAGTGGCGGTCCCCGCCCGCGGCCGGGCTGGCTCTACCCCTCTTCGGCGTACGGCGCCACGCCGGGGGCGTAGCCGAGGCCGACCTGCTCGATCTCCTCGAGGGCGCGGTACTGCTCCTCGGTGTAGCCCATCACCTCGCGGTAGACGTACTCGTTGTGCTCGCCGAGCAGCGGCGGGCCGGTGCGGATGTGGTTCGGGGTGTTCGCCATGCGCAGGTTGAGGCCGGGGTAGAGGTGCGTGCCGGTCGAAGAGTTCCCGGTCTCCTCGAAGAACCCGCGCTCGGCGAGCTGCGGGCAGGCGTACGCCGCCGCCTCGTTCTGCACGGGCCCGGCGATCACGCCGGCCGCCTGCAGGCCGAAGAACAGCGCACGCTGGTCGAACCTGCGCGTGTGCTCGCCGAGGGCGCGGTCGAGCGCCTCCTGGTCGCGGTAGCGCCCCGCCGCCGTGATCCACTCCTCGTTCGCCAGCAGGTCGTCGGCGCCGAGGAACTCGCAGATCGCCATCCACGCCTCGTCCGAGTCGCAGTCGATGGCGATGTAGTCGTCCTCGCCGCGGCAGGGGTAGTAGTTGTGCGGGGCGTGGGAGCGGTGGCGGTTGCCCTGCGGCTCGGTGTTGCGCCCGTTCGCGGTGTAGTCCAGCAGGAACTCGCCGAGGATGGGCAGGAACGCCTCGGCCAGCGGCTGCTCCAGGAGCTGCCCGCGTCCGGTCTTGCGCACGTGGCGCAGCGCCATCGAGACGGCGAACGCGCCCTGGATGCCGGAGATCGCGTCGCTCGTCACCACGTCGCCCGCGGCCTCGATGACGTCGTCGGGGTAGGAGCGGATGTGGGTGTGGCCGATCACGGCCTCCATGTGCAGGCCGAAGCCGCGGTAGTTCTTGTAGTCGCCGTTGAGGCCGAAGCCGGGCATGCGCAGCATGATCAGCTTCGGGTTGCGCTTGCTCAGCACGTCGTAGGTGATGCCGGCCTTCTCGATCGTCTCCGGCACGTTGTTCTCGACCACGACGTCGCAGTGCTCGATGAGGTCGAGGAACGCCTCGCGGCCCTCGGGCGTGGTGATGTCGGCCGTCATGCTCAGCTTGTTGCGGCCGTGCGAGTTGAATGAGGCGCCGCGGTTCCACGGGTCGGGCGCGGCGATGAAGTCGGGGTAGCCGGCGAGCGTGACGCCCTGCGCGGCCATCGCCTTGATCTCGTCGGGCGACGGCGGGCGCCGCTCCGCGCCGCGCGTGGCGGGCTGGATGCGGGTGCGAGGCTCTACGCGGATCACCTCGGCGCCCCACTCGGCGAGGAGCTGTGTGACGTGCGGCCCCGCCCAGACCACGGTGATGTCGGCGACGCGCACGCCCTCCAGCGGTAGATTGCCCACGACTCGCGTCCTCCCGCCTGCCTAGATCGCCCCGACGCCGCGCAGCACGCCGAGGTCTTCCTTCGCCACGCCCAGCAGCTCGGTCAGCACCTCGGCCGTGTGCTCGCCGAGCAGCGGCGCGCGACGCGGGTGCTGGCGGGGCGTCTCGCCCATCACGAGCGGGCGACCGGGGTACTCGAAGGTCCCGGCAACGGGGTGCTCGATCTCCTCGAAGACCCCCCGGCCGCGGAACACCGGGTCATTGACCAGGTCCTCCGGCGTGTTGATCACGCCGGAGAGCATCCCGTAGCTCTGCGCTTCGATCAGCGCGTCGCGCTTCGTGCGCGACATCGACCACGCGAGGTATGCCGTCGAGACCTCCTCGACGAACGCCGGGTCCAGCGTCAGCGGCGGCTGCATCAGCCGTTCATCGCCGGAGAGGTGGCCGAGCCCGATCATCTCGACGAATTGGTGGATCTTCGGCCCGATCGCCGTGATGTTGACGTAACCGTCGAGGCACGGCTGCGCGCCGCCCCCGAGCACCATGCCCCGGACCCCGCCGCGACGGCCGCTCGGCGTCCCCTGGTATGCGTACGTCGTAAGGGACGTGCTGCGGCGGTCGCGCGAGCCCATCTGTGTCTCGTAGATGGAGACGTCGATGTGGTCGCCCTCGCCGCCCGCCTCGACGCGCAGCAGCGTCATGGCGACGGACCAGGCGCCGACGAGCCCGGCCTGCAGGTAGCCGAGGCTGCCACCGAGCTTGAGCGGCTCGCGCTCCGGCGAGCCGGTCCCGTTAACCGGGCCGCCCATGCCTTGCAGCACGATGTCGGAGGCGCGGAAGCCCATCTCGACGTACGGGCCGTTCTGCCCCCAGGGGGTGATCGAGCAGTAGATGAGCTCCGGCCGGTTCGCGGCGACCTGCTCGTAGCCGATCCCGAGCTCCTCGGCGTCGCCGGGGTCGAGGTCCTCGACCACCACATCGGCCTGCTCGATGAGTCCGAGCAGGAGCTCGAGGCCGTCCTCGGTCTCGGGGTCGATGGTGACCGAGCGCTTGTTGGTGTTGAGGTGCAGGAACAGCAGCCCGCGCTCGGGATTCGGAACGTCGCCGGCGAAGGGTGGGACGTTGCGGGTGGGGTCGCCGCCGGGCGGTTCGACCTTGATCACCTCGGCGCCGAAGTCGGCGAGCAGCTTGGTGCAGTGCGGCCCGGCCACGCCGGTGGTCAGGTCGACTACGCGAATACCTTCGAGCGCCTGCACCGCTCCCCCTCAGCCCCATCGTGCGACGTGGACGCGGATCATAGCAGCCGCTCGCGTGTGTGCTTCGCGGCGCAGGGGCCGGCTATCGTCGTCGGCGCACGTGCGGGTTTCGGGAGGTGCGATGTGTCGGTCGGGGACGGCTTCAAGTTCGGGTTCGGGTTCACGATTGGCTCTGCCGTTGCGTCGTTGTTACTCATCCCTCCGGCGCTGGTCCTGTGGGCGATAGTGATTGCTGCGCTGCTCGGCGCGGGCTCGTGATGCGGTGAGGGGCGTCCTGCTACGCGCGCTCGCCGATCTCGAAGCGCGTGAGGTACCACGTCCCCACCACCAGCGAGGCGGCGACGACCACCACCGAGGCGATCGCGGCCTCGGAGCCGTCGAGGCTCCCCTCGACGGCCCGCGTCGTGGTGAGGGCGTCGGCGACGCCCTCGACGTACTCGCGGACGCTGATCCAGCGGGTGCCGCTGAAGAGGTTGGTGATGAATGCCTCCCAGACGAAGACGTACACAAGCCCGATGATGAGGGCGCGGCTGGTGACGGTGCTGAGTCCCACGAAGAGCGCGCTGTAGACCGTCGCGCCCACCCCGGTCGCGACGGTCGCCGCCCACCACAGCGACTCGCTGTCGAAGCCGTGGAGCAGGACGAGCGCCGTGATGAGCGAGGCGGGCACGGTGAGCAGGATCGTCGCACCCGAGGCGACGACGACCTTCGCCAGCATCACGCGCCAGCGCGCGATCGGGTGCGCCAGCAGGTACACGACCGTACCGTCCTCGACCTCCGAGCCCAGCGCCGACGTGCCGAAGACGAGCGCGCCGATGGGGAGCAGCAGCAGGAACACGAAGCCGCCGATGGTGTCGGCGGCCGTCTGGTACGACGGCTCACTGCCCGCGTCGCCGGCGAAGCGGATGAGCAGCGCCACGCCGACGGGGATCAGCGCCAGCACCCCGATCAGGATCGCCCGACGCCGTCCCAGCAGCTGGTGCGCGGTCAGCGAGAGCAGTGTCAGCGTCATGACCCCACCAGGTACGAGAAGACGCTCTCGAGCGACTCGTCGGCCGGCCGGAGCTGCTGCAGCGTCACGCCGGAGTCGCGCACCGCACCCGCGACGGCGGCCGTGAACGCGCCGAAGTCCGTGGTGCGCACGTCGAGGCGGCTGTCCGTGAGCTCGACGGCCGAGACATGCGGCAGGCCGACGAGCGCGGCGGCCAGCGCTCGGTTGTTGCTGGTGCGCAGCTCGAAGGTGTGCGGGCGGTCGGTCATGAGCCGCCGGATCTGGCGGAAGTCGCCCGACGCCGCGAGCCGGCCGTTGACGATCACGAGCACGTTCTCCGCGAGCCGCTCGACCTCCTCCAGGATGTGCGAGGAGAAGAGGATGGTGCAGCCCTCGGCGGCCATGCGGCGCAGCATGTCCATGAGCTGGAGCCGCTGGCGGGGGTCGGTGCCGTTGAAGGGCTCGTCGAGGACCAGCACCTCGGGGTCGTGGACCAGCGCCGCGGCGATCTTGGCGCGCTGGCGCATGCCCTTCGAGTAGCCGCTCATCGGCCGGTCCTGGGCGTCCTCCAGCTCGACGCGCGCGATGGCGCGCCGCGCGGCGTCCTGTGGGTCCGGCAGGCCGTGCAGCCGCGCGCTGGCCATCGCGAAGTCGCGTGCACCAAGGAAGGGGTAGACCGACTCGCGCTCCGGCACGAGCCCGACGCGGCGGAACATGTCCGGGTTGCGCCACGAGGGCTGCCCGAGCACGGAGATGGCGCCGACCGAGGGCCGCAGGAACCCGGAGATCATGTGCAGCATCGTGCTCTTGCCGGCGCCGTTGGGCCCGAGCAGACCCGTGATGCCCGGCTCGAGCGTGAACGAGATGTCGTTCACCGCCACGACGTCGCCATACCAGCGCGAGACGTTCCGGACCTCGACCTTCGCTGCTTCGGTGGCCATCACACCGACCCCCGGAAGCGCCGGACCACGAGCGCGGATGCGATCACTCCCAACGCGAGCGTGACGAGGGGCCAGACGTACCCGGGGAAGTCCGCCCAGGCGATCTGCTCCGCAGGCTCGCCGGCCCGTGACGCCGTACGCACATCGGGAATGGAGTCGAAGAGGTAGTGCGTGGAGCCGTCCACGACATGCAGGGGGCTGAGGAACAGTGCCCAGCGCATCTGCTCGTTGTCGATCTCTGAGACCACCACGCCCACCACCGTGAACGAGACAAGGAAGATCGCGATCACGCTGATCATCGCGAACGCCCGTCGCTCGGCGTACGAGGCGATCAGGATGCCGAGCGACCCGAACGCGAGACACAGCAGCACGCCGCTCGCGAGGATCCTCGGCAGGTCGCCGGCGTTGTCGCGTACCCAGTCGAGCCCGTCGCTCGCGCCGAGGGCGTTCCCGGCGAACATCAGCAGCTGCGGCAGCACCGTGAGCGCGAGCAGGCTGCTGGACAGCGCGGCGATCTTCGCCAGCGCGTAGTCGTCGCGCTCGATGGGCCGTGAGAAGTAGAGCGCCAGCGTGTTCGTCCGCCGGTCGTTGCCGACGAGGTCGGAGGCGATCGCCGCGACGAACAGCACGAGGATGAACTGGATCAGCCCGTAGTAGTCCTGCGGCGTGACGAACTCGAACTCATCGACCGGCAGCACCGCGCCGAGGATGAGCTGGATGATCGCGAGCGAGTGCGCGAACAGCACCAGCACGAACGCCATGACCTTCGGCAGCGCGCCGCGCCCGATCCCGAAGGCGTTGCGCACGCTGAGCACGTACAGCGACCAGATGGCGTAGCGGCGTCCCCGGCGGGGGCCCTCGTAGCCCTGGTACCCGAGGTCGTAGATCGTCCCGGCGGGCGAGGCGACGTCGGGCGCGGGCTCAGCCTGCGCCATTCGAGGCCTCCGCGGCCGGGTCGGCGCCGGGTTGGAACAGCTCTTCCAGCGACCGGCGCCTGCGCTCCAGCCGCACCAGCGGCAGGTTCAGCGCCACGACGGCGTCGAGGATGGCGTCGTGCACGCCGTCCGAGCCGCCGCCGGCAATCTCGAGCTCGCGGCCCAGCACCTGCACATCGAGGCCGCGCTCGGTGAGCATGGCGGCCAGGCGGTCTGCGTCCCACTCGACCTCGACGGCAAGTACGGCAGTCTCGTCGGTGAGCTCGGCAATGCGCCCGGTGCGCATCAGCTTGCCGTCGTCGATCACGATCAGGCCGTCGCAGACGCGCTCGATCTCGCTCAGCAGGTGCGAGGACATGACGATCGAGATCCCGAACTCGTGCCCCGTGCGCTCGACGAGGTCCAGCATCTCGTCGCGGCCCTGCGGATCCAGGCCGTTGGTCGGCTCGTCCAGGAACAGCAGCTGCGGGTCGTGGGCGAGCGCCTGCGCGAGCTTCACGCGCTGCTTCATGCCGGTGGAGTAGCCGCCCATGTGGCGGTAGCGCTCCTCGAACAGGCCGACGTGGCGGAGCACCTCGGAGGCGCGCTCGCGCGCGGGGGAGGGCGGTATGCCGCTCATCCGGGCCATGTGGATGACGAAGTTGGTCGCCGACTGGTCCGGCGGCAGGCAGTCGTGCTCCGGCATGTAACCGACGACCTCGCGCACCCGCAGCCCCTCGCGCGCTGCATTCAGCCCGAGCACATCGGCGGTGCCGGAGGTGGCGTCGATGAGGCCGAGCAGGATCTTGATCAGCGTGCTCTTGCCCGCACCGTTGGGGCCGACGAGGCCGATGATGCCGGGCTCGACATCGAGCGTGAGGCCGTCGAGCGCGGTCACACTCGAATAACGCTTGGTCAGGCCGGCGGTCTCGATCAAGGCGGGCACGGCGTCTCCCGGTCGATCCACTCTAGCCCAGGCCGCCCGCAGACGCTTGCGGCGAACGCGGGATGCGAGACGCACCGCCGCGATGTCGCGCGCACAGCCATGCGTGGCACGTCGGCGCCCCGGGACACCGGCCGTGTGGCACGCGGTGTGGTTGCGAGGATGTGACTGTCTGCAGCGAGCCGGATCGTGAAATCCCGTTCGTAATAGAGGGTTGTTCCTGTTGTCACCAACGGGCTCCTGTGGGAGAGTGGCGCGCTATGTAGCGGTTTGGGCCGCTGCATTGGGATCGTTGCCGCAGGGGGCGGCGCACGAAAAGAGGGTCCATGAGTGAGCTAGACCGCGAGGGCCGTTGGTGGTCCGTTGAACTGAACCGGCGCACGCTGCTGCGAGGCGGCGTCCTCGGTGGGGCCGGCCTCGCTGCTGCCGCGCTGATCGGCTGCGGTGGCGATGACGATGATGACGACGACACCGCGGCCACGACGACGACGACGACGTCGGGCTCGGGATCCACGTCCGGCTCCGGAACGTCATCGAACATCACCAGCCAGACGCAGGCAGGTCAGACCCAGAGCACCAGTGGCGACGACGACGACGCCGCGACCACGTCCGGGGACGACGAGGACTACTCGATCGGGATGCTCGTCCGCGACGAGAACCTCCCGTACCCGTTCCAGTTCCCCGAGCCCAACAAGAAGCCGGTTGCCGGCGGCCGCATGCAGGTGGCCGCGACGTACCGCGTGCAGAACTTCGACCCGACCACGTCGGCGGCGGGCGGGACGATCACCGTCCCGAACCACGTCTACAACCGGCTGATCGGGTTCAAGGGCGGCCCGCACAACAACCCGTACGAGATCGTGCTGGAGCCGGAGCTCGCCTCCTCCTGGGAGCGCACCCCGGACGGCCAGGTCTTCACGTTCAACCTGCGTGACGACGTCAGCTGGCAGAACCTGCCGCCGCTCAACGGCCGCAAGTTCGTCGCCGACGACGTGAAGTTCGCCTACGACCGCTACGCGGCCGAGGGCGTGCACAAGTCCTACTGGCGCAACATCAGCTCCACCGAGGCCCCGGACGACACCACGTTCAAGGCCACGATGGGCACGGTCACGGCGGACTTCATCCTGCCGCTCGCCAGCCGCTACCAGACGATCTTCCCGCGCGAGCCAGTGGACGCCGGGAACCTCGACACGGTCGTCGTCGGCACCGGCTCGATGATCCTGACCGAGGCCGTCGACGGCTCGCACATCGCCTTCGACAAGAACCCGGACTACTGGGAGAACGAGGTCCTCCTGGACGGCGTGGACGTCCGGCTGATCACGGACCAGACGGCGCGAGTCGCTGCGTTCCGTGTCGGGCAGCTCGACTACGGGTACTCCGTGGCTTCGACGCTGAAGGACCTCAACAAGCTGCTGGAGACGAACCCCGACATCCAGGTCAACCTGACGGTGGTGGTCAACGGCGGCATCCCGTTCGGCATGAACCTCTCGCACCCGAAGTTCCAGGACGAGCGGATCCGCCAGGCCATGACGCTGGCCATGGACACGGACTTCATGGAAGAGGTCGTCTACGACAACCTCGCGAAGACGCTTCCGCTGCACCCGTGGCCGTTCGTCCTCGACCAGGAGCCGCAGAAGGGCGACCCGGCGCTCGGGCCGTGGTTCAGCCGCTACGACCCGGAGGAGGCGAAGAAGCTGCTGGCCGCGGCAGGCGCCGACGAGCTTGCCATCGACGGCATCTACTACCGCTACGCGGACTACTTCGCCGAAATCACCGAGATCACGACGGAGCAGTTCCGCCAGGTCGGCATCGGCCTCGACTCCCGCAGCGTGGACTACACCGAGTTCAACTCGTCGTGGGTGCCCGCGAAGCTGGAGGAGGCGACGACGTCCGGCTGGCTGACGGTCGGCTTCGACGGCGACAACTACTTCTACAACTCGGTGCACTCGGCTTCGCCCGGCAACCGCTGGCAGCTCAACGACCCGCAGGTCGACGCATGGGCCGAGGCACAGCAGACGGAGCTGGACCCGGACGCCCGCAAGGAAATCCACCGGCAGATGTGGGACTACTTCCTCCAGAAGATGTTCTGGCCGCCGGTGCCTTCGGGCCTGGGACTCCAGATCTACCAGCCGTGGCTGCGCGGGATCCGCTTCGGCGGCCTGTTCGGCACCAACAGCTCGTACTACGACTGGGGCGACCAGGTGCACGCCGCCTGGATCGACCCGGACATCGACGGGCGCGCCTAATACCACCCGTACCGGGCAACGCCTCCGCTACCGCGGAGACTTCGAGGGGCGGCCTCCGGGCCGCCCCTCTTCGTGTCCGAGCGCGCGGCCGCAGGGCCGCCCTCCCGCGTGCGCGCACCGCAAGCGGCGTCGCGGGTCCGGTGCTCAGGACGCGCGGACCGGGACGGTATCTTGCTACGACATCTGACGCGTTCGTGAAGGTTCGTGTTGTACGCCCCATACCGGTGTGACATAGTCCCGCACTATGTCGCGGCGGCAGCCGCTGCATGAGATCGGAGCCGCATGGCGGCGGGGCATGAGGAGACGCTCATGAGTGATATGGAACGCGAGGGCCGTTGGTGGTCCGTGGAACTGAACCGGCGCACGCTGCTGCGAGGCGGCGTCATCGGTGGCGCCGGCCTGGCCGCTGCCGCCCTGATCGGCTGCGGCGGCGACGATGACGACGACGACGCTGGCGACACGGCTGCCACGACGCAGACCTCGAGCAGCAGCTCGGGCTCGACCGGCACGACGACCGTCACCAGCGCGACGCAGGCGAGCCAGACCCAGGCATCCGGTGGCGACGACGACGACTCCGCCGACGAGGCCACGGATGACGCCGAGGACTACGCGATCGGCAAGCTCGTCCGCGACGACAGCCTGCCGTACCCGTACCAGTTCCCGGAGCCGAACAAGAAGCCGGTGCCCGGTAACCGCATGCAGGTGGCTGCCACGTACCGCGTCCAGAACTTCGACCCGACCACGTCGGCGGCGGGCGGGACGATCACCGTCCCGAACTACGTCTACAACCGCCTGCTCGGCATGAAGGGCGGCCCGAACAAGGACCCGTTCCTGATCGAGCTGGAGCCGGAGCTGGCGAGCGCGTGGGAGCGCACGCCGGACGGCCAGGTCTTCACGTTCACCATCCGTGACGACGTGAACTGGCAGAACCTGCCGCCGCTCAACGGCCGCAAGTTCGTCGCGGAAGACGCGAAGTTCGCGTACGACCGCTACGGCCAGGAGGGCGTGCACCAGTCCTACTGGCGCAACATCAGCTCGACCGAGGCGCCGGACGACACCACCTTCAAGATCACGATGGGGACCGTCACTGCGGACTTCATCCTGCCGCTGGCCAGCCGCTACCAGACGATCTTCCCGCGCGAGACCGTGGACGCCGGGAACATCGACACGGTCGTGGTCGGCACCGGCCCGATGGTCCTGACGGAGGCTGTCGACGGCTCGCACCTGGCGTTCGACAAGAACCCGGACTACTGGGAGCGCGAGGTGCTCCTGGACGGCCACGACGTGCGGCTCGTCACGGACCAGTCGGCGCGTCTCGCGGCCTTCCGCGTGGGCCAGCTGGACTACGGCTACTCGGTCGCCGGCACGCTCGGGGACCTCGAGAAGCTGCTGGAGACCAACCCGGACATCCAGATCAACCACCGCGTCGTCGTCAACGGCGGCATCCCGTTCGGCATGAACCTCTCGCACCCGAAGTTCCAGGACGAGCGGATCCGCCAGGCGATGACGCTGGCGCTGGATACCGAGTTCATGGAGGAGGTCGTCTACGACAACCTCGCCAAGACGCTGCCGCTGCAGCCGTGGCCCTTCGTCCTCGACGCGGAGCCGCAGGTGGGCGACCCGGCGCTTGGTCCGTGGTTCGGCCGCTACGACCCGGAGGAGGCACGGAAGCTGCTCGCCGCCGCCGGCGCCGAGGGCCTCAAGATCGACTCCATCTACTACCGCTACGCGGACTACTTCGCGGAGATCAGCGACATCACCACGGAGCACTTCCGCCAGGTCGGCATCGAGCTCGACTCGCGCTCGGTCGACTACACGGAGTTCAACTCCTCGTGGGTGCCCGCGAAGCTGGAAGAGGCGACGACGTCCGGCTGGCTGACGGTCGGCTTCGACGGCGACAACTACTTCTACAACTCGGTGCACTCGGACTCGCCGGGCAACCGCTGGCGGCTCAACGACCCGCAGGTGGACGCCTGGGCCGAGCAGCAGCAGGTGGAAATCGACCCGGACGCCCGCAAGGAAATCCACCGGACGATGTGGGACTACTTCCTCGAGAAGATGTTCTGGCCGCCGGTGCCCTCGGGCCTCGGTTTCGAGATCTACCAGCCGTGGCTGCGCGGGATCCGCTTCGGCGGCATCTTCGGCACCAACAGCTCGTACTACGACTGGGGCGACCAGGTCGCGAGCGCCTGGATCGACCCGGACGTGCCGGGCCGCGCCTAGTACACGCAGTACCGGGCAACGC
>DAOULE010000163.1:0-5898 GCA_034420575.1 Dehalococcoidia bacterium | reverse complement strand
GAGCCGACGAGCGCGCTGGACCTGCGGCACGAGGCACTCGTGATGGACCTGCTCCATGACCTCGCCGAGCGCGGCAGCGCTGTGGTCGCCGTGCTGCACGACCTCAACCTCGCAGCGGCGCACGCCACGCGCGTGGTGCTGCTCGATCGGGGGCGAGTGGCCGCGCAGGGTGCGCCACGCGAGGTCCTGACGCCGGAGCTCATCAGCGAGGTCTTCGAGCATCCCGTCCGAGTCGTGCCCGACCCGGTGACGGGTCATCCGCTGGTGCTGCCGGGGCGTCGCGAGCGGGCGCGGGTCGGCTGACCGGATCGTCGCGCTGCCGCGGGGTACGATGCCTGCATGGCAAACCGGCTGCGCTTCTCCGCCCGCTCCGCCTACGCGCACCTGCGCGAGGCCGACCCCGTCGTTGGCGCGTTGATCGAGGAGCACGGGCCGTACCAGCCTCGGCCGGGAAATGACCCGTACGCCTCGGTGGTGCGCGCGATCATGTTCCAGCAGCTTGCGGGCGCGGCAGCGCGCGCCATCCAGCGACGCTTCTTCGCCCTCTACGGAGACGAGGAGCGCACGCCCGACCCGCTCGACATCCTCGCCACCACCGACGAGGCGTTCCGGGGCGCGGGCGTCTCGCGCCAGAAGGCTGGCTACCTCCGCGACCTCGCGCAGCACTGCGTGGACGGCACCCTCAACTTCGAGGCGATGCCCGACCTCGGCGACGCCGAGGTGATCGAGCGGCTGACCGCGGTGAAGGGCGTCGGCGAGTGGACGGCGCACATGTTCCTGATGTCAGAGCTGGGCCGCCCCGACGTTCTGCCGGTCGGGGACCTCGGCGTGCGGAAGGGGATGCAGGCGGCGTACGGCCTGCCCGAGACGCCGACGCCGGGCCGAGCCCGCGAGATCGGCGCCCCGTGGGCTCCCTACCGTTCCGTGGGGTCCTGGTACATGTGGCGCGCGGTGTCGACCATCACACCCGAGGCATAGGGCGGGCCCTCGGGGTTAGGTATACTCGTCGGGCCAACTGCTCCCACCAACGCGGTTGGAAGTGATGTAGACGGTCATGGCCCCAGAAGATCACCCTCGCGACCTCGAGGCCCCCGAAGTGAGTCACCTGAACGCGGACGAGCTCACTGAGGCCGAACTCGAAGCCCTCGAAGACGCCGAGGATCTCCGGATCGCGCGCGAACGGTTCCGGCGCGCGAAGTGGGAGGGCACGATTCCATGGGAGGAGGTTGAGAGGAAACTCGGGCTTTAGCACGCCCTGTTGTGCCCTATCGACTTGAGACTCTTCGGCCGGCGGAGAGGGATTTCCGCCGTCTGGACCGGACGGTGCAGTTGCGTCTGCGTGCTCACATCCGTCGACTGGCCGAGAATCCCCGTCCGCCCGGATTCCGCAAACTTGTCGGAGAAGACTACTACCGCGTGCGTGTAGGGGATTACCGGATCGTCTACGTCATCGATGACGGTGGCCGCGTGGTCACTGTAGCTGCAGTCCGTCATCGCTCCCAGGCGTACCGCGGTCTGCCCCGGACTTGACGCGGCCGCTGCCTACGTTTCGCCCACCTCCACCGACGCCGTACCGGTCAGCAGCACGGCGCCGTCCGCCGTCGCGCACTGCACGTTGTAGCTCGCCACGCCATCCGTGACGCCCCGAGGCTCGGCCGTCGCGGTGACCTCGACGGGCTGGATGGCCGGGGCGCGCCAGCGCACCTTGAGCGCGCCGCTCTCCGCCCACCGCAGCCCGAACGCCGCGCTCATCGCCTCGGAGACGAGGGCGAGGACGAGCATGCCGTGGGCGATGGGGCGGCCGAAGTCGGTGGTTGCCGCGAAGTCGGCGTCGGTGTGGATCGGGTTCGGGTCGCGCGCCGCGTCCGAGTAGCGGCTGACGCGGTCCTGGTCGATCAGGCGGGTCACCGGCGCGACCTCGGTCGGCGCGGTCACGAGGCCTCCTCGACCGGCGCGGCGACGGTGGAGCGTCCGCGCAGCACCACCTCGCCGTCCGCCACGGTGCGCAGCTCGATGGCGAGCGCGAGCAGCAACGTGCCTCGGCGCTCCGAGCGCTGCGCGACGGTCACGGAGGCTTCGAGGGGCTCGCCGGGCGTGAGCGTGCGCAGGAACTCGAACTCCTGGCCTGCGTGTAGCGCCCCGCCTGGCAGCGGGACGTGCTCCATGAGCGCGCCGAGCACCCACGCGCCTGCTGCGAGCGGCGGCACCACGCCCTCCCAGCGCTCTGCGGGCTCGCCGGTGGCGTCCAGGTAGGCGCGTACGTCCGACGCGTCGAAGGTGATCGAGGGGATCACGAACTCGTCGCCCCGGGCGAGGCCGTGGAAGTCGAGCTCGATGGTCACTGCCGGTGCGCGGTCAGGCGGGCGAGGCCGCCGAGAGGTAGCGGGCTCCCCAGTGCTGGATCGGACGCATCGCGTCATGGAGCTCGCGGCCGCGCGGTGTGAGGTCGTACTCCACCCACGGCGGCATCTTGTTGACGATCTTGCGCCGCACGATGCCGACGTCCTCGAGCTCCTCGAGGCGGTCGCGCAGGGTGCGCGCGTTGCAGCCGCCGATGCGGATCGCGAGCTCGTTGAAGCGGCGCTTCCCGCCGCCGAGCTCATAGACGATGTGGGGCACCCACTTCTGACCGAGGATGGAGAGCGTCGCCCGGATCGGGCAATACTCGCCTTCCGGCGTGTGGACGAGCTTTTCTTCCATCACGAGCGCGTCACCCCCCGCTTCTCGTGACCTGCCTCGCCGATCGCTCCCCCGCCGCCTACGAGCCCTGGATGGCTGCCAGCACGTCCGAGTGGTCGCGCGCTTCGGGGATCGGATTCTGCTTCGAGTAGGCGACGTTGCCGTCGGCGCCGACGACGACCGTCAGGCGCTCGGCGGCTCCGAGGGCCTCGTTCCACGTGCCGTAGGCCTGCGCCACCTCGCCTTTGAGGTCGGCGAGGAGGGAGTAGTCGAGGTTCTCCGCCTCCTTGAAGGCGGCGTGGGAGAAGCGGCTGTCGCGGCTGATGCCGAAGACCGTCGCGCCGGCGTCCGCCCAGCTCGAGTAGTCGTCGCGGATTTCGCACAGCTCGTTGGTGCAGATGCCGGAGAAGTCGAAGGTGTAGAAGACGAGGACGACGGGTGAGCCGCGCAGTTCGGAGAGCGTCACCTGCTCGTTGTCCTCGTTTACCAACGTGAAGTCAGGTGCTTCCTGGCCGATCTCCAGCGCCACGCGTGTCTCCTTCTCAACGCGGCCCTCGATCCGGGCCCCGGCTTCGTTGCGTCTTTCTACTCTAACCGCTCCGGGCGTAGCCCGACTACCAGTCCACCCTGAGGGGGCAGCGCAGGCCTACCATTCGCCGGTTGCGAGGTACTCCTCGATCGACGCGGCGGCGACGTGGCCGTCGGCGAGTGCGGTCACCACGAGGTCCGCGCCGTTCACGTCGTCGCCCCCGGCGAAGACGCCGGGACGGTTGGTGCGCATGGTGTCGGGGTCGACGGTGAAGCGGCCCCACGGGTCACGGTTGACCTCCGGGGTGACCTCGCCCCATTCCTCGTCGACGTTGTAGCCGATGGCGACGACGAGCGCGTCGGCGGCGATCTCGAACTCGGTGTCCGGGACGGGCTCCGGCCGCGCGCGGCCGGACTCGTCGGGCTCGCCGAGCTGCATGCGCTGGCAGCGGACGCCGCTCACGGCCCCGTCGGCGTCGGTGAGGATCGCGAGGGGCGCCGTCACGTAGTCGAAGATCACGCCTTCTTCGTAGGCGTGCTGGCGCTCCTCGGCGCGGCCCTGCATTTCCTCCTCGGTGCGGCGGTAGACCAGCCGCACCTGCTCCGCGCCGAGCCGGACGGCGGTGCGGACGCAGTCCATCGAGGTGTCGCCGCCGCCGATCACCACCACGCGCCGCATGGCGGGGAGGGGCTCGCGCAGGTGCTCCGGCAGCTCGTCGGGCGGGAGGTTGCCGCGTACGAGGAACTCGGTCGCCGAGTAGACCCCCGGTGCGTCCTCGTGCTCGAAGCCCAGCTCCGCTCCGGCGATCGCGCCGACGCCGATGAACACCGCGTCGAAGTCGCGCTCGAGGTCCTGGAACGGGACGTCGTCGCCGATGCGCGTGTCCATGACGAGCTCGACGCCCATCTCACGCAGGTCGTCGAACTTCTGGGCGACGGTGGCCTTGTTCTGCTTGAAGTTCGGGATGCCGTAATGGAGCAGCGCGCCCGGCAGCGGCCACGCGTCGTACATCGTCACGCCGTGCCCGCTGCGTGCGAGCCGCTCGGCCACGCCAATGCCGGCCGGGCCCGCGCCGATGACCGCGACGCGCTTGCCGGTCGCCTCCGCGGTCTCCGTCGACGGCCCCTCGCCGTGGGAGCGCTGGTGCTCGGTCACGAAGGCCTCGAGCTTGCCGATGGCGACGGGAATGCCCTTCTTGCCGACCACGCAGTCGCCCTCGCACAGCCGCTCCTGCGGGCAGAGGCGCCCGCACATCTCGGGCAACTCGCTGGTCTCGCGGAAGATGTTGGCCGCGCCGTCGAAGTCGCCCTGCTCGAGCAGCCAGAGCGCGCCGGGGATGTCATTGTCGACGGGGCAGGCGACGGTACAGGGTGCGGCGGGGCACTGGATGCAGCGCACCGCCTCGGCCTTTGCGGTCTCGGGGTCGAAGAGGTGGAAGACCTCGTCCCAGTTGTGGACGCGGGCGTCGGCGGCCTGCTTGTCCGGCGTGTTGGCCGGGAGCTTCATCCGCGCCTTGCGGTCGATGTTTTGGGGGTCGGGTTCGGGGCTGCGCGCGGGCGCATCCGCGGAAGCGGGTAAGTCGGGCGACTTTGCGGCGGGGTCGGCGACCATCGCTGCTCTCGTGCGCGGGCCGACCGAGTCGACCCGCAGGGAGGCCCGTGCGGTACCTCAAGCGTAGGGGTGGTGGGAGTCGCGCTCAACCGGGTCGCGAAGAACCCGAACGAGGGGCCGGGGTTACTCCTCGACGCCCGCGGGAAGGCGCGCCCCGCGCCGCGTGGTGGCCGCGAGCGTGACGGCGAAAGCGGCCGTCGCCGCCATCACGATCGCCGGGCTCGCGGCGACGTCGGCGTGGAACGACGCGTAGAGGCCGAGCAATGACGCGCCGACGGAGAGCACGAAGCTAAGCGCGATGATCTGCGGGATGCGCCGCGCCAGCAGGCTCGCGGTCGCAGGCGGGATGATGAGCATCGCCGAGACCAGCACGATGCCGATGGCCTGCAGCGCGACGACGACGGCGAGCGCGATGAGCACCAGCAGCGCGTACTCGAAGAACCAGGCCCGGACGCCCGCGGCCGCGGCCATTGCGGGGTCGTAGGCGACCATCACCATCTCACGGTAGAACGCCAGCACGAACGCGACGACGACCACTGCGAGGAGCAGCTCGCCGACCAGGTCCGCCTGCGAGACGCCGAGGATGTCACCGAAGACGAACGAGATGAGGTCCGGCGTGTAGCTCGACCGGCGCGAGATGATCAGGATGCCGAGCGAGAATGCGGAGACGAAGAAGATCGCGATCGCCGTGTCGTAGCTGACGCGCGAGTTACTGCGCACGTAGCCAATGCCGATCCCGGTGGCCACGGCTGCCACGAGCGCGCCGAGGGCCACGTTCAGGCCGTTCACGAACGCGATCGCGACGCCGGCGAGCGTTGCGTGGGCGAGCCCGCTACCGGACGCCGCCAGCCCCTTGTGCACGACGAAGGTCCCGACGATCGAGCCGACCACGCTGACGATCACGAGTGACATCAGCGCGCGCTGCATGAACGCGAACTCGAAGGGTTCGAACAGCCACTGGAACAGGTCCGCCATCAGTCCGTGCCGTGGTCGTGGTCCTGACCGTCGCCGGTCGCAATGGCGAGGTCGTCGCCGCCGAAGCTGATCCCGCCCTCACCGACCGTGATGAGGTGGCGATC
>DAOULE010000162.1:0-10625 GCA_034420575.1 Dehalococcoidia bacterium | reverse complement strand
GGACGGGTAGCGAGTCATGCGCCACAAGGTCGACGGCCGGAAGTTCGATATGCCCACCGCGCAGCGGATGGCGATGATGCGCAATCTCACCACCGACGTGCTGCGCTACGGCTCCGTGCAGACCACCGAGGCGCGCGCCAAGGAGGCGCGTCGCTTCGTCGACCGCATGGTGACGCTCGGCAAGCGCGGGACGCTGCACGCGCGCCGCCAGGCGCTCGCGTTCATCTACGACCCGAAGGTCGTCCAGCGGCTCTTCGACGAGCTCGCGCCGCAGTACGCCAACCGCCCCGGCGGCTATACGCGCGTCCAGAAGCTGGGCCAGCGCAAGGGCGACGGCTCGCGGATGGCGAAGCTGGAGCTGGTGTAGGCGCCCGTGGACACCCTGCGACGCGTTGCATTGCTCGTCGAGTACGACGGGACGGAGTTCTCCGGCTCGCAGCTGCAGCCGGGGCGCCGCACCGTGCAGGGCGCCATCGAGGACGCCGTCTACGCCTACGACGCCGAGCCCGACGCTGAGCCGCGCCGCGCCGCCCTCGCCGGGCGGACCGACGCCGGCGTGCATGCGCGCGGCCAGGTCGCGGCCATCGACCTCAACCGCCGCGACGACCTCGCGACCGTGCGCGACGCGGTCAACCACTACCTGCCCGACGACGTGGCGGTGCTCGCCGCGGCCGACGTCGATGAGTCGTTCGACCCGCGTCGCTGCGCCACCTCGCGCTGCTACCGCTACCGCATCGAGGACGGCAGGCCGCGCTCGCCGCTGAGCCGCCGCGACCGCTGGCAGGTCCGCAGGCGCCTCGATGACGGCGCGATGGCGGAGGCCGCCGAGCTGCTGCCGCGCGAGGAGCAGGACTGGTCGGCGTTCGCGAGCCCCCTCGAGGAGGGACGATCGCCGCTGCGCACGCTGCTCAACCTGTCGGTGGTGCGCACGGGCGCGCACACGATCGAGATCACGATGGAGGCGGACGCCTTCCTGCCCCACCAGGTGCGGCGCACCGCAGGCGCGCTCGAGCGCGTCGGCGCGGGCGCGAGCACGCCCGAGGCATTCGCCGCGATGGTGGACGGCGAGGTGGCGAGCGTGGGCCCCACGGCGCCGCCGCAGGGGCTGACGCTGGAGGCCGTGCGCTACGCGCCGGACCTCCCCGCGTGGGATTGCAACGACACGGCGCCGAGCGGCGCGGGAGGTCCGAGGTGACGACGAAGACGTACCGGCTGCGCGCGTCCGACATCGAGCGCAAGTGGCACGTGCTGGACGCGGGCGGGCGGCCCCTCGGCCGCATCGCGAGCGAGGCCGCGCACCTGCTGCTCGGCAAGCACAAGCCGACCTACGAGCCGCACCTGGCGATGGGCGACCACGTGATCGTGGTCAACGCCGCCGAGGTGATCCTGACCGGCAACAAGGCGAGCCAGAAGACCTACTACCGGCACTCGGGCTACCCGGGCAACCTCCGCAAGCGCACGTTCGAGCAGCAGATGGAGCGCGATCCGCGCAAGGTCATCGAGACGGCCGTGCGCGGGATGCTTCCGCACAACGTGCGGGGCCGTGAGCTGTTCCGCCACCTCAAGGTCTACAACGGCGCCGAGCACCCGCACGAGGCGCAGGTCAACGCCGGCACGGGCGCTCGCGCCCGCCGCCGCGCGGCCGCGGCCGAGCGTGCAGCCGCCGCAGCCGAGGCCGCCCCCGTCGCCGAGGAGCCCGTGGCCGAAGCGCCTGCCGTCGACGAGCCCGTGGCCGAGGCCCCCGTCGAAGCCGTCGAGGAAGCGGCGGCCGAGGCTTCGGGCGAGCGGCTCACCGGCTCGCTGTCACGCTATCGCCGCGGCGAGCTGGACGCGGAGGCGGAGCGCCTCGGCATCACCATCGAGGACGGGTGGCGCAAGGGCGACGTGGCCGACGCCATCTCCGCGCACTACGATGCGAACCCGCTGGACGAGGAAGAGTAGACGATGACGACCGACGCGCAGCACTACTACTACGGGCTCGGCAGGCGCAAGGCGGCGATCGCGCGCGTGCGCCTCTACCCCGGCAACGGCGCGGTGGTCGTGAACGGCCGGCCGCTGGAGGACGTGATCTTCCGCGCCTCGCAGCGCCAGGACATGATGCTCCCGCTCTCCGTCACCGAGACGGCGGGGCGCTTCAACGTGCAGGCGATGGTGAAGGGCGGCGGCGTGACCGGCTGGACCGGTGCGCTCCGCCTCGGCATCGCGCGCGCCCTCGTCGCCGCCGACGAGGGGTACCGGCGCACGCTGCGGCAGCACGGGCTGCTGACGCGGGACGCGCGGGTGAAGGAGCGCAAGAAGCCGGGCCTGAAGCGCGCCCGCAAGGCCCCGCAGTTCACCAAGCGCTAATCACGAGTCCAACGGGGACGCTGGAGCACGGGGCGGCACTGCCGCCCCGCCAGCGTCTCACCACTCCGAAGGCTTGTGGATCGGCCGCCCTTCGGCGCTTATGACCGGGTCAGGGAGTTGGCTTTCTCGGAGCAGCTTCGTTCGCTTCTTCGTGATGTTGACGTTGAAGTCCGTCGCAGCGACGAGTGCCCTGCTGGGGTGTCGTCCGGGCCGATAGACCGGGCATGCCACGCCTACCGTGACCCCGAAGCGTTGACGCACTTCGTTCACCGGAAAGACGAGGTCACTATCGTTCGAGACGACCAGCGCGGTCTCGAAGTCCCTGTCGAAAGCGTCAAAGAGCAAGTATGAGGCTAGGTTGACGTCCGAGCCCTTTTCCTCAGTTCGGTCCACTCGAGCCATACCTGTGCCATCGGTGAGTGGAAGCGTGACGGGGTTTGTGAGGAAATGGCCCTCGTGGATTGTCAGATTCGGAATGGTCGCCAGTGCACGAAGGTACGTGTTCTGCCTGGAGCTGGCGGCCAAATCGTTCCTCACACGCGCAGTGAAGTATCGAATCCGGTGAATTTGATCATCGGAACGGACCAAGCCTTCGCTCAGCTTCCGAAAATCGAGCCACCGGTAGGGGGTGTTGCGCGCGACGCCGTAGTAGAAGTTGAATCCGTCGATGTAGACGTTGACGCGCGCCAAAGCGGCTCCCAGATATACGCAAAGCCCCCGAAGGGGCTTCGCACCCGGCCCGCGAACCGACCGGGGGAGTACGGATATTCTCCCCAACCGTGCGTGCGTCGTCAAATCGCGGTGTCACCCGGGAATGCCCGCGATCCCCTGCCCCTCGCGCAGCGCGTCCCGCACCAGCTCCACCGACGGCATCTCCGCGTAGATCCGCAGCAGTGGCTCCGTGCCGCTGAACCGCAGCAACAGCCACCACCCGCCCGCCAGCGTGAAGCGGTAGCCGTCGAGCGTGTCCTTCGACGTGACCGCGAGGCCCGCGATCGCCGAGGGCTCGGCGGTGGCGACGCGGGCCGCGATTGCGTCGCGGTCCTCGGCGCGCAACGCCACGTCGACGCGGTCGTACTCGTGCTGGCCGACCTCGTCGTACAGCTCGGCGAGGAGCTGCGAGGGCGGCTTGCCGGTGTGCATGACGTAGTCGAGCAGCAGCAGCCCGGACAGGATGCCGTCGCGCTCCGGGATGTGCCCGCGCAGCGCGTAGCCGCCCGACTCCTCGCCGGCCACGAGTGCGTCCTCCTCGAGCATCCTCGGCCCGAGGAACTTGAAGCCCACCCCCGTCTCGTGGATCGGGCAGCCGAAGCGCTCACCGAGGCGGTCGATCATCCGCGTCGAGGTGATCGAGCGCACGATCGCACCGCGTTCGCCGCGCACCTCGAGCAGGTAGCGCACGAGCAGCGCGAACGCCTGGTGCTGGTTGAGGAACGCGCCATGCTCGTCGACGAGGCCGAGGCGGTCGCCGTCTCCGTCCGTCGCGAGGCCGATGTCGTACCCCTCGCCGCCGACGAGGCCGAGCAGCGGTCCGAGGTTGCGCGCGATCGGCTCGGGCGCGTCCATGCCGGGGAACGCCGGATTCGGCTCGCCGCGCAGCTCGTGCACCGTCGTGGCGCCGTCGCCGAGGACGCGAGCCGTGAGGCCGCCCGCCGCACCGTGCATCGAGTCGACGGCGACGCGCAGGCCCGCCCTGCGGATGCGCTCGACGTCCACGAACGCGCTCAGCGCGTCGACGTAGGCGGGGCGCGGGTCGAACCGCTCGATGAGCGGCGTCGTGGCGTCGGTGACGGAGCGGACGCCGCCGCCCGCGAGGATGCCGGGGATGGCCGCCTCGATCTCCGAGGTGACCTCGGGCGGGGCGGAGTTGCCGACGGCCTGCTTCACCTTGAAGCCGTTCCACTGCGCCGGGTTGTGGCTGGACGTGATGACCACGCCCGCCCCCGCGCCGCGCTCCCGCACGGCGTGCGAGATGGCGGGCGTCGGCGCGGCCGCCGAGGCGAGCCCGACCGCGATGCCGTTTCCGGCGAGCACCCCGCCGACCGCCAGCGCGAACGCATCGGACTGCCTGCGCGTGTCGTAGCCCACGACGGCGCCCCGGCCGGTCAGGCCGGCGCGCTGCATCCACTGCGCCGTGGCCTGCGCCACCGCGCGCACGTTGTCGAACGTGAACCCCTCGCCGATGACCGCGCGCCAGCCGTCGGTGCCGAAGTGGATCTCGGCCATCAGGCGCTGCGGCTCTCCGCCGCCGGGTGGACCGCGCCGTCGCGGAACACCGTCTCGTCGTCGATCTCGATGCCCGTGGGTGGCCGCTCGCCCGCGGCCACCTCGGCCCCGTGCCCGAGCACGACGCCTTCGAGGACGGCACCGGCGCCGACGCGCGCGCCGGTCGCCAGCACGCTGCGGTCGATGCGCACGCCCTCGCCGACGTGCACGCCGTCCCACAGCACGCTCGCCGTGACGAGCGAGCCCGCGCCGATCTCGCAGCCATCGCCGGCGACCACGCCCATCCCGAGCATCGCGGACCCGGCGACCGTCGTGCCCTCGCCAAGGAGCGCCGGGAAGCCCTCGGGCGCGAGCGCCGGGGCGTCGCCCCGGAGCAGGTCGAGGTTGGTCTGGAGGTACGCCTCCGAGGTGCCCACGTCGGCCCAGTATCCGCGGTGCGTGAACCCGACGATGGCCCGCCCGCCCTCGGCCATGCCCGGGAAGAGCTCGTCCTCCACGCGGTTGAAGCGCGTCGCGTCGAGCTCGCGCGCGACGCCCGGCTCGAAGAGCCAGACGCCGGCGTTGATGAGGTTCGAGGGCGCCTCGGCGGCCGGCGGCTTCTCGACGAAGCGCGCGATGCGGTCGCCGTCCAGCGCGACGACGCCGAAGCGCGAAGGGTCGCGGACCTCGTAGAGCGCGATCGAGAGTTCGGCGGATCGGGCGCGGTGCGCGTCGATCATCAACCCAAGGTCGATGTCGCAGACGAGGTCGCCGTTGCAGACGAGGAACGGCTCGTCCCACCCCGCCGCGCAGGTCGCGATCGCGCCGCCGGAGCCGAGCGGCTCCCCCTCGTAGACCCGTTCGATGGAGAGGCCGAGGTGCGCGCCGTCGCCGAACGTGGTCTCGATCGCTTCGTTGGGCGCGGTCATGGCGAGCGTCACGTCGTGGACGCCGTGGAGGTGGAGCCGCCGCAGCAGGTACTCGAGCAGCGGGCGGTTGAGTATCGGGACGAGCTGCTTGGGCGTGCGAGGGGTGAGCGGGCGGAGGCGCGTGCCGCGCCCCCCGACCAGTACGATCGCCCTCATCGCAGCGCCCTCACCACGGCCCTCGATCCCGCTGCGCGCGTCCGCGTCCGGGGCATCGTACAACCCGCCGTTCAGACGACGGTCAGGCCTCGCGGCCTACTTCGCCCCGTTCGTGGACAGGCCCGCCGCCTGCTGCAACTCCTCGACGGCGTCGAGGCGCTCCCACGGCAGGTCCAGGTCCGGGCGGCCGAAGTGGCCGTACGACGCCGTCGGGCGGTAGATCGGGCGCTGCAGGTCGAAGCGGTCGATGATCGCCGCCGGCCGCAGGTCGAAGTGCTCGCGGATGAGCCGCTCGATCGCCGCCTCCGGCAGCCGCCCCGTCCCGAACGTCTCGATGCCGAGCGAGGTGGGCTGCGCGACGCCGATCGCGTACGAGACCTGGAGCTCGAGCCGGTCGGCGATGCCCGCCGCCACGATGTTCTTCGCGGCGTGGCGAGCCGCGTAGGCGGCCGAGCGGTCGACCTTCGTCGGGTCCTTGCCGGAGAAGGCGCCACCGCCGTGACGGGCGATGCCGCCGTAGGTGTCCACGATGATCTTGCGGCCCGTCAGCCCGGCGTCGCCGGCCGGCCCGCCGGAGACGAAGCGCCCGGTCGGGTTCACGTAGAGCCGCTCGCGGTCCAGGCCCTCGAGCAGCTCGGGCGGGCAGACCGCCTCCACGACGTGGCGCTCGATGTCCTCGCGGATCTGCTCGCTGCGGACGTGCGGGTCGTGCTGCGTCGAGACGACGAGGGCCGCGATGCGCTTCGGGCGCCCATGCTCGTACTCGATCGTGACCTGCGACTTGCCGTCGGGACGGAGGTAGGGGAGCGAGCCGTCCTTGCGGAGCTCGGCGAGGCGGCGGGTGAGCCGGTGCGCGAGCGAGATGGTGAGCGGCAGGTATTCCTCGGTCTCGTTGCACGCGAAGCCGATCATCATGCCCTGGTCGCCCGCGCCGATGAGGTCGTAGCGGTCCTCGGAGCCCGCGGCGCGCACCTCGTGGGCGCGGTCGACGCCCAGCGCGATGTCCGAGGACTGCTCCTTGATCGAGGAGAGCACGCCGCACGTCTCCCAGTCGAAGCCCACACGCGAGTCGTTGTAGCCAATCTCGCGGACCGTGTTGCGCACGACGTGCTCGAGGTCGACGTAGGCCTGCGTGGTGATCTCACCGAGGATCAGCACCATGCCCGTCGTCACGGCGGCCTCGCAGGCCACGCGGGAGTGGGGATCCTGCTCCAGCATCGCGTCGAGGACGGCGTCGGAGACCTGGTCGCAGAGCTTGTCCGGGTGGCCCTCGGTGACCGACTCGCTGGTCAGCAGCAGCGAGGGCGACTCGTAGAACGTGTTGGTCACGCAGTCCCTTCTTCCCACGAACTGAGATAGCGTTCTTGCTCCTCGGTGAGGGTGTCGATGGCGATGCCCATCGCGTCGAGCTTGAGCCGCGCCACCTCCTCGTCGATGTCGCGCGGCACGTCGTAGACGCCTGGTTCGAGGCTCGCGTGACGGTCGGCGAGCCACTCGGCGGTCAGCGCCTGGTTGGCGAACGACATGTCCATCACGGACGCCGGGTGCCCTTCGGCGGCGGCGAGGTTCACGAGCCGCCCCTCGGCCAGCACGACGATGCGGCGGCCGTCGGTGAGCGTGCGCTCCTCGACGAACTCGCGCGGCTGATGGCGCGCCTCCGTCATGGCGTCGAGGGCGGGGAGGTTGATCTCCGAGTCGAAGTGGCCGGAGTTGGCCACGATCGCGCCGGACTTCATCGCGTCGAACGCGGGGCGGTCGATGACGTTGATGTCGCCGGTGACGGTGACGAAGATGTCGCCCTCGCGCGCTGCCTCGGCGATGGGCATGACGCGGTAGCCGTCCATCGCGGCCTCGAGGGCGCGCGTGGGCTGCACCTCGGTCACGATCACGTGCGCGCCGAGGCCGCTCGCGCGGCTCGCGAGCCCGCGCCCGCACCACCCGTACCCGGCGACCACGACGGTCTTGCCGGCCAGCAGCACGTTCGTCGCGCGGATGATGCCGTCGATGGTGGACTGGCCCGTGCCGTAGCGGTTGTCGAAGAGGTGTTTCGTATCGGCCTCGTTGACCGCCACGATGGGGTAGCCGAGCGCGCCGTCGGCGGCCATCGCGCGCAGGCGGATCACGCCGGTCGTCGTCTCCTCAGTGCCGCCCATGACGCCGCCGAGGAGGTCGCGGCGCTCGCGGTGGAGCATCGCGACGAGGTCGGCGCCGTCGTCCATCGTCATGTGCGGGCCGTCGCCCGCGGCCTGCTGGAGGTGCCGGTGGTAGGCCGCCGAGTCCTCGCCCTTGATGGCGAAGGTCGGCACGCCGAGCTGCGTGCTCAGCGCCGCCGCGACATCGTCCTGCGTCGAGAGCGGGTTCGAGGCGCAGAGGCGCACCTCGGCGCCGCCGTCGCGCAGCGCGAGCACGAGGTTCGCGGTCTCCGTGGTGACGTGCAGGCACGCGCTGATGCGCACGCCTTCGAGCGGGCGCTGCTCGGCGAAGCGGCTGCGGATGCCCGCCACCACCGGCATCTCTCGCGCCGCCCACTCGATGCGACGCAGCCCTTCGGCCGCGAGGCCGGACTGGGCGATGTCGCTCTCGGCGGTCGTGGTCATGGCTCGTTCCGTCCCGCCCTACCATCGTCGGGCCTGCGCTTGAGCGCACGTACCAGCGCCTCGCCGTCCTCGCCGCGGCGGGCGAAGATGCGGCGGAACATCGCGCCGAACCCGAGCACGTCGCGCCGCCGGATCCGCGCCTCGACGATGGGCGAGCCCGCCTCGTAGCCGAGCCGCTGGTAGGCGCGTACCGCGGGTGTGTTCTCGGGATCGACGGTCAGCGTGACGGTGGAGCAGCCGCGAGCGAACAGCTCGCGCGTGACGGCGCCGGTGACCGCGCCCGCGAGCCCCCGCCCGCGCGCCGAGAGATGCGTGAAGACGTTGCCGACCACCGCGATGCCGACGTGCGGCGCGAGCATGTGCGTGCCCGCCACCGCCAGCAGCTTTCCGTCGTCGAAGACGCCGAAGTAGACGCCGCGCTCGATGTGCTCGCCGCGGTAGCCGGTGGGGCCGTCGCCGGTGGCGTAGAGCGCGTTGAGTTGCCGGGCATCCGCCCGGACGAGCCGCCGCACGCTCCGCATCGAGGAGTCCGTCGGGTCGCTGAAGCCGTGGGACTGGACGGTCATGCGCATCATCCGCAGCGGGTCGCCCAGCTCGTAGACGCGCTCGGCGACCGCGACGTGCTCGGGCGCGCACGTCGCCAGGTACCCGCCGCGCGGGCCGGGGTGCAGCGACAGCACCGCCTCGACCGCGTCGGCGTCGCCCGTGAGCACCGTCGTGCGGCCGAGGTTGGCCCGGGCGTGCATCACGATGCCGCTGCGTCCAGCGGGACCCTCGGCCGTCCAGAAGCGCGAGAACGGCAGCAACTCGGGTTCGAGGTGGCCGAGTGCGAAGGCCGCGAACGATGGATCCTCGCTGAGCAGTGTGCGCACGACCTCCGGGTCGTGCTCCTCGCGCACCACGAAGGTCGAGGCCTCGCCGAGGGCGGCGTGGTCGCGGTCGGATGCGTGCGTCACGCGCCGTCCTCCCCGTCCGTCGCGTCGGCCGGGCCCCAGTATCGGTCGACGAGCAACGCGAGGCGTTGCCGCGTCCCGGCCGGGACCTGGTGGGGCGCGCTCATCAGCGCCGACGCGAGCGCGTCGTTGCACTCGCAAGCGGGCTCGCCCGCGAGCCCCTCGATGGCCGCGGCGAGGATCGCGCGCGCACGGTCGGTGTTCTCGCGCAGCACGCGCAGCACGAGGTCGGCGCTCACGTCCTCCTCGTGCTCGTGCCAGACGTCGTAGTCCGTGACGAAGCAGATCGAGGCGTAGCAGAGCTCGGCCTCGCGGGCGAGGCGCGCCTCGGGCAGCGCCGTCATCCCGACGATGTCCGCGCCCCACGAGCGGAACAGCTCGGACTCGGCGCGCGTCGAGAACGCGGGGCCTTCGATGACCACCAGCGTGCCGCCCTCGTGCGCCGTCACGCCCACGCCGAGCGCGGCGGTGGCGAGGTGGTTCGCGAGCGGCGCACAGAACGGGTCCGCGAGCCCGACGTGGGCGACGAGGCCGTCGCCGAAGAAGCTCGGCGGCCGGCCCCTGGTGCGGTCGATGAGCTGGTCCGGCACGACGGCGTGCCCCGGCTCGATGTGCTGCTGCAGCGACCCCACGGCCGAGGCGGCGAAGAGCTGCCCAACGCCGAGCTGGCGGAAGCCGTGGATGTTCGCGCGCGCCGGTAGCTCGTGCGGCAGGATCGTGTGCCCCTCGCCGTGGCGGGCGAGGAATGCGACGCGCTTCCCGCCGAGCGTGCCGACGATGTACGGCCCGCTCGGCTTGCCGAACGGCGTGTCGAGATCGACGCGCTCGGGCGCCTCGATGGCGTCGAGGGCGTAGAAGCCGGAGCCGCCGATGACGCCGATGTCGGCCGTCGCGCTCACGATCGCGCCCCTTCGTCGCCTCGACCGCTAGACGATCGAGTCACTCTTCTGCCGGTTGCAGTCTCCGCACAGCACCTGGATGTTGTCGATGGTGTTGCCGCCGCCTTTCGCCACGGGGATGACGTGGTCGAACTGCAGGTCGTCCTCGGCGCTGCACTGTACACATTGTCCCGCGTCGCGCTCCCACACGAACGCGCGCACCTCGTCCGGGATGCGCTCCCGGCGCGCCTCGGCGACCTCCTCGTCGCGCGCGCGGATCTTGCGCAGGCGGTCGAGGCGGGCGTCCTGGCGTCGCTGCCGGTCCCACACGAGCAGTTCGACATCCTCGCCGGTGAGGTCGTCGTCGGCCCAGAACAGGCCCGCGTCCGTCCACCACAGCACGCGGTCGCCGTCCTCGCCGATGCGCGCCGCGCCCGACTCGTCGATGTCGCGCAGGGCACGCTCGTGCTCGCCGTGCGTCAGGCTGAAGTGCCGCGACTGCGAGGTGAAGAAGCGCCAGTTCGAGAAGATCCAGAACCCGGACTTCTCGATGCGCCCGCT
>DAOULE010000161.1:0-9701 GCA_034420575.1 Dehalococcoidia bacterium | reverse complement strand
CGTCGCCACGATGAGGAAAACAACCGCCGTTGCGGCGCTGCCTGCCAGAATGAGCGCCAGCGACCTCCTCATCCGACTCGTCCTCTCACCCGGAGTGAGCCCCATATCCGGGGCTGATCCAGGATCCGCGGGGGACGATCGAGGAGATCAGACGCCTGGTGCTATCGATCCTCCTCGTGGGTCACACGACCGTCGGAGGCGTGTACTCGCCCCACTCCTCGCGCAGCACGTCGCACATCTCGCCGAGCGTGGCGTAGCTGCGCACCGCGTCGAGGATCGGCTCCATCATCGAGTCGTCGCCGCGCGCCGCCTGGCGCAGCCCGGCCAGCGCCGCATCGACGGCGCCCTGGTCGCGCTCACCCTTCACGCGCGCGAGGCGCTCGAGCTGGGCGTCGATGACCGCGGTGTTCGGGCGGAAGATCGGCGTGGCGTCCTCGTCCTCGTCGACGTACTGGTTCACGCCGACGACCACGCGGTCACCGCTCTCGATCTCGTGCTGGTAGGAGACCGAGGCCTCCTGGATCTCGGACTGCACGTACCCGCTCTCAACCGCCGCGACCGCCCCGCCGATGTCCTCGACGCGGTCGATGATGGCCTGCGCGGCCTCCTCGAGCTCGTTCGTGAGCGACTCGACGTAGTACGAGCCGGCGAGCGGGTCGATGGTGTCGGCCGCGCCGGTCTCGTGGGCGATGATCTGCTGCGAGCGCAGCGCGAGCTGCTGCGCCTCCTCGGTCGGCAGCGCCAGCGCCTCGTCGTAGCACGAGAGCGCGAGCGACTGCACGCCGCCGACGACGGCCGCGAGGGCCTGGATCGCCGAGCGCGTGAGGTTATTGAGCGGCTGCTGCGCGGTGAGCGTCGAGCCACCGGTCTGCGTGTGCGTGCGGAACATCATCGCGTTCGGGCTGGTCGCGCCGTAGCGCTCCTTCATCGCGCGCGCCCACATTCGGCGGAGGGCGCGGAACTTCGCGACCTCCTCGAAGAAGTAGTTGTGCGTGTTGAAGATCCACGACACCCGCGGCGCCACGTCGTCGATCGACGCGCCCGACGCGATGCAGCCGTCGAGGTACGCGAAGGCGTTGGCGAAGGCGAACGCGATCTCCTGCGCGGCCGTCGAGCCGGCCTCGCGGATGTGGTAGCCGGAGACCGAGATCGAGTTGAAGCGCGGCGCCTCGGCGGCGCAGTAGTTGATGAGGTCCGATGCCAGCCGCACCGAGGGCCCCGGCGGGAAGATGTAGGTCCCGCGTGCGACGTACTCCTTGAGCACGTCGTTCTGCGCGGTGCCCATGATCACGTTCGGCTCGTGGCCCTGCTTCTCCGCCGCGACGATGTACATCGCCACGAGGATCGGCGCGGGCGCATTGATCGTCATCGAGGTCGAGATGCCGTCCAGCGGAATGTCCTCGAACAGCGTCTCCATGTCGGCGAGGCTGTCGATCGCGACGCCCACCTGACCGACCTCGCCGGCCGCCATCGGGTGGTCCGAGTCGTAGCCGGTCTGCGTCGGCAGGTCGAACGCCGTCGAGAGCCCCGTCTGGCCGTTGGCCAGCAGCTCACGGAAGCGCTCGTTGGTCTCCTCGGGTGTCCCGAAGCCGGCGTACTGGCGCATGGTCCACAGCCGCCCGCGGTACATCGTCGGCTGCACGCCGCGGGTGAACGGGTACTGGCCCGGGAACCCGATGTCGTCGAGGTAGTCGACGCCCTCGACGTCGAGCGGCGTGTAGAAGCGCTGGGCCTCCGCCGAGGAGGTCTCGAACGTCGGCCTGCGCTCGGGGAAGCGGCCGAGGACCTTGGCCAGCGGGCCCTCTTCCCACGTGCCTTGCGCATCCTGGATTGCGGTGGCTTCTTCCGGCCTCATCATGGTGCTGCTCCTCGGACCCCCGGCGTTCTGCTCTGACGCGTGCGCCGCTAGCGCAGCTCGTCGATCATGACGAGGGCGTCGCCGCGGATCACCTCGGTGCCGTCCTGGTTGGTGACGTTCGTGTTGAGCGAGACCTGGTTGCGCTCGGTGTTCACGGCCGTCGCCTCGACGTTCGCCGTCAGCGTGTCGCCGGGCGAGACGGGGGCTCGGAACTGGAGGTTCTGACCCAGGTAGATGACGACCGCATCCGGCGCGAGCCGGGTGCCGAGGGCCGCCGAGATCACGCCCGCGGCGAGGATGCCGTGGGCAATCGGCGCCTTGAAGCGCGTCCGCGCCGCGTAGTCCGCGTCGCTGTGCAGCGGGTTGGTGTCGCCGGAGACCTGGGTGAACATCGAGATGTCCTCCTCGGTCACGGTCTTCTCGAAGCTCACCGTCGTGCCGACGGTCACGCCCTGGACGTCATCAGCCATCGTCATCCCCTCGCCTGCCGCGCCCGTGGGCGCGTGTGCTCCTCGCATGCCGCGAAGTGGGTTGAAGCATAGCGGGAATCGCGCGCACGCGGGATGCCCGAGGCCGCCCGCCGGGCGGGTTGGGCGCCGGTGCGCCCGGGTTGCGCAGCATTTAACCGTTGATTACAAAAAAATGCGAAAAAAGATTGACCCAGCCCGCCGACCGGCGATAATGGATGCACGGACCACGCACACCCGGCGAAGGACGTGCCAGCGGTCCCCTGGCGGGGTGACCGAGCAGCAGCGCACCGAGGGGGACTCGCCGCACACACTGCGGCGAGGTATCCCGGACGCGGACTGAAGGGCGCATGGAGCGCGCACGCGACGAACTGATTCGGATCCTCCACGAGCGCGGCGACAGTTCTGTCGCCGACCTCGCCGAGGCCATGGGCATGTCCCAGGGCTCGGTGCGACGCCACCTCGACATCCTCGGCGCCGACCGGCTCATCGAGTCCCGGCAGGAGCGCCGGCCGCGCGGGCGCCCGCTCACGCTCTACCGGCTGAGCGAAGCCGGCGAGGAGCGCTCCTCCGCCGCCAACTACCAGCGCTTGCTGGACCACGTCTACCCCGCCCTCACCCACCTCGGCACGGACGAGGTGGACGGCCAGGCGGGCTCCGCGATCCTGTGGCGCATCTTCGAGTCCGTCGCCGAGCGCGTCGCCAGCGAGCAGGCGCCGTTCGTGCGCAGCGACGAGTTGCCGAGCCGCATCACCGAGGTCGTCGCCGCGATGAGTGAACTGGGCGTGCTGCACGACGCCGTCGACGAGGGCGACGCCTTCCGGCTCAGCAACGTCGGCTGCCCCTGCCGCTCGACCGCCCTCGAGACGGACGCCGCCTGCGAGGCGGACCGCTACAGCATTGAGCTGCTGGTGGGCGCGCCGGTCGAGCAGGTCGCGACGATCGCCGGTGGCTCGAGTTGCTGTGAGTACATCGTGAGGAAACACCCCGAAGGGGGAGAAGCATCCGTCCCGGCGTTCGCCGCGCCGGAGCCGGAGACATCACAACGCGCAAGAGTGGAGTTGCTGTGAGCGATACGAACGGGCAGGAGTCCGGTCAGCCGCTGCTGGAGGTCCGCGACCTCCGCGTGAGCGTGGCCGCGGACCCCGAGATCGAGATCGTGAAGGGCGTCAACCTGACGGTGCGGCCCGGCGAGGTGCACGCACTGATGGGGCCCAACGGCTCCGGCAAGAGCACGCTCGCCAGCTCCATCGCGGGCAGCCCCGAGTACGTCATCGACAGCGGCGAGGTGCACTTCCAGGGCGAAGACATCACGCTGCTCACGGCCGACAAGCGCGCTCGCATGGGCATGTTCCTCTCGTTCCAGTACCCCACGCCCATCCCCGGTGTGACCATGGTGAACCTGCTGCGCATGGCCATGAAGGCCCGCAGCGGCGAGGAGCCGCCTGCGCGCGAGTTCCTCGGCCAGCTCCGCGAGGTGCTCCAGACGCTCCGCATCGAGGAGGACTTCGCCCGCCGTTACGTCAACGACGGCTTCTCCGGCGGTGAGAAGAAGCGCGCCGAGATCCTCCAGCTCGGCATGCTCAAGCCGCAGCTCGCGATCCTCGACGAGACCGACTCCGGCCTCGACGTGGACGCGCTGCGCACCGTCGCCGAGGGCGTGAACGCGCTCCACAACCCGGAGATGGGCATCCTGCTCATCACCCACTACCAGCGCATCCTCAACTACATCACCCCGGACTTCGTGCACGTGCTCGTCGATGGCCGCATCGTCCGCTCAGGCGGCGCGGACCTCGCGCACCGCATCGAGTCCGACGGCTACGACCCAATCCTGCAAGAGCTCGGCGAGCCCGCCGGCGCAGCGGCGAACTAGGGGGCGACGATGACGACCGTGAACCCGAAGGCACGCGAGGCTGTCGGCGAGTACCAGTGGGGCTTCCACGACACCGAGGCGCCGCTTTTCCGCGCCGACAAGGGCCTCGACGAAGAGGTCGTGCGCCAGATCTCCGGGCTCAAGGACGAGCCGGAGTGGATGCGCGAGTTCCGCCTGGAGTCGCTCCGCACCTTCTTCGAGAAGGACGACCCGACCTGGGCCGGCAGCCCCGACCTCCTCGACGCCATCGACTTCGACGCCATCACGTACTACGTCCGCGCGACCGACCGCGACTCGACCGACTGGGACGACGTGCCCGAGTACATCAAGGACACGTTCGACAAGCTCGGCATCCCCGAGGCGGAGCGCCAGTTCCTGGCGGGCGCGGGCGCGCAGTACGACTCCGAGGTGGTCTACCACAACATCCGCGAGGACCTCGCCAAGCAGGGCGTGGTCTTCCTCGGCATGGACCAGGGCCTCGCCGAGTACGGCGACCTGGTGGAGGAGCACTTCGGCACGGTGGTGCCGCCCGGTGACAACAAGTACGCGGCGCTCAACAGCGCGGTGTGGTCCGGCGGCTCCTTCATCTACGTGCCGCCCGGCGTACACGTCGAGGTACCGCTGCAGGCCTACTTCCGCATCAACACCGAGAGCATGGGCCAGTTCGAACGCACGCTGATCATCGCCGACGAGGGCTCGTACGTGCACTACGTGGAGGGCTGCACCGCACCCATCTACAGCACGGACTCGCTGCACTCGGCCGTGGTCGAGATCATCGTCAAGAAGGACGCGCGCGTCCGCTACACGACGATCCAGAACTGGTCGAACAACGTCTACAACCTCGTCACCAAGCGCGCCGTCGCGTACGAGAACGCCGTGATGGAGTGGGTGGACGGCAACATCGGCTCGAAGCTCACGATGAAGTACCCCTCGGTCTACCTCATGGAGCCGGGCGCGCACGGCGAGATCCTCTCGCTGGCGTTCGCCGGCGACGGGCAGCACCAGGACGCGGGCGGCAAGGTCATCCACGTCGCCCCCGACACCTCCTCGGCGATCGTCTCGAAGTCCGTCTCGCGCGGCAGCGGCCGCACCTCCTACCGCGGCCTGCTCAAGGTCGAGGAGGGCGCCGAGGGCTCCACTTCCACGGTGCGCTGCGACGCGCTGCTGCTGGACGAGCACTCCCGCTCCGACACCTACCCGACCATGGAGGTGGACGAGGAGCGCGTGAACATCGGCCACGAGGCCTCGGTCTCCAAGCTCGGCGACGACCAGCTCTTCTACCTGATGTCGCGCGGGCTCACCGAGGAAGAGGCCGGCAAGATGGTCGTCAACGGCTTCGTCGAGCCGATCGTCAAGGAGCTCCCGATGGAGTACGCCATCGAGCTCAACCGCCTCATCGAGCTCCAGATGGAAGGCTCGGTCGGCTAGCGCCGGCCCCCCGGACGACAGGACGCCCATGACGACCGACGCCGGTACCGCTACCGACCACTACGCAGAGCCGGCCGTGATCGCCGCAGCCGACGTGCGCGGCGAACCCGGCTGGCTGCGCGACCGACGCGCCGAGGCCGCACGCGCCTTCGACGCCACCCCGCTGCCCACGCGCGCGCTCCGCCCGTGGCGCTACACCGACGTGACCGGGCTCGACTTCGCGGCCTTACCGCCTGCGGCGGGCTCGCTCCGCGTCGACGGCTCCGCGCCTGACGGCGCGTACGCCGGAACCATCGCGGACGCCCTCGGCAGCCACGAGGCGCTCGTGCGCGACGGCCTCGGCTCGCTGACCCCGGCAACCGAGGGCAAGTTCACGGCCGCCAACGCCGCGCTATGGACGGACGGCGTGCTCGTCCACGCTCCCGCCCGCGCGGTATTCGACGAGCCCGTGGTCGCCGAGCTCGACGTGCCCGACGGGGACGCCGCGGTCTTCCCGCGCGTGCTCGTCGTCGCCGGCGAGCAGGCCGAGGTGACCGTGGTGCTGCGCATGCGCTCCGGCGACGCGCCGCTGCTCGCGGCGGGCGTCGTCGAGATCGAGGCCGCCCAGGCCGCGCGCGTGCGGCTGCTGCTCGACGACCGCTGGGGCGCCGACACGCAGGACTACACCACGGTCCGCGCGCGCCTCGGCCGCGACGCCGACCTCCAGGTCGCCTCGATAGCCATCGGCGCGCGCGTGCTCAAGCAGACCGTCGAGGTCACGCTGGAGGGCGAGGGCGCCAACTCGGCGATCCGCGCCGTCGCGCTCGGCGACGAAGACCAGCACTTCGACTTCGTCACGTTGCAGGACCACACCGGCCCGCGCACCACCTCGGACGTCGAGGTGAAGGGCGCGCTCGCCGGGGCGTCGCGCTCGATCTACTACGGCATCACGCGCGTGGGCGAGGGGGCCGCGGGGGCGGAGGCGAACCAGCAGAACCGCAACCTGCTGCTCTCCAACTCCTCGAAGGCCGACTCCGACCCGGTGCTCGAGATCCTGACCGCCGACGTGATCCGCTGCGGCCACGGCGCGACCGTGGGGCCGGTGGATGAGGAGGCGCTGTTCTACCTCCAGAGCCGCGGGCTCGACCGTCGCACCTCGCTGCAGCTGCTCGTGAGCGGCTTCTTCCAGTCCGTGCTCCGTGACGTGCGCCTCGAAGGCGTCGCCGAGGAGCTCGAGGAGACGGTCTTCGCCAAGCTGGCGCTGGCCGAGCTCTAGGCCGGTCGCGGGGAAGGTTGCGCCCGTGCCGCCTGAGCGCGTCGCGTCGGTCTCCGACATCCCCGAGGGCGAGGTGCGCGTGGTGGCATGCGCGGGCGGGCGCTCGCTCGCCGTCAGCAACATCGCGGGCGAGCTGTTCGCCATCGACAACGTCTGCACCCACGACGACGGCCCGCTCGGTGAGGGGCAACTGCGCCGGGGCCGAGTGATCTGCCCCCGCCACGGCGCGGCCTTCGACGCGCGCACCGGCCGCGCGCTCACGCTCCCGGCCGTCCGGGGTGTCAACGCCTATGACGTCACCGTCGACGGCGAGGACGTACTCGTGGATTGCGAGGCGGCATCGTGACCAGCGTCTTCGACGGCGTCGGCAGCTCCGCGTACGGCTTCGACGTCGAGCGCATCCGCCGCGACTTCCCCGTGCTCAGGCGCGAGGTCAACGGCCACACCCTGGTGTACCTCGACAACGCGGCCACCTCGCAGCGGCCGGTGCAGGTGCTGGCGGAGATCACGCGCTTCTACCGCGACAGCAACGCCAACATCCACCGCGGCGTGCACACGCTCTCCGTCGAGGCAACCGACCAGTACGAAGGCGTGCGCGAGAAGGTGCGCGACTTCATCGGCGCACCGTCGGCCGAGGAGATCGTCTTCACGCGCAACACCACCGAGTCGATCAACCTCGTCGCGCACTCATGGGCGCGGACGTTCCTGGACGAGGGCGACGAGGTGGTCATCTCCGAGATCGAGCACCACTCCAACATCGTGCCGTGGCAGATGCTGCGCGACGAACGCGGGATCGTGCTGCGCCACATCCCGATGCTCGACGACGGCACGCTGGACCTCGACGAGGCGCGCAAGCTCATCAACCCGCGCACGCGGCTGCTCGCGATCACGCTGATGTCGAACGCCCTCGGCAGCATCGTGCCCGTTGGCGAGCTGGCCGACCTGGCGCACGCGCGCGGCGCGCGTGTGCTGGTCGACGCGGCGCAGGCCGCGCCGCACCTGCCGGTCGACGTCGGCGAGCTTGGCGCGGACTTCCTCGCGTTCTCCGCCCACAAGATGCTCGGCCCCACCGGCGTCGGCGTGCTGTGGGCGCGCGGCGAGCTCCTCGAAGCCATGCCGCCCTTCCTCGGCGGCGGCGACATGATCGCCACCGTCTCGCTCACCGAATCGACGTGGAACGAGGTGCCCCACAAGTTCGAGGCGGGCACGCCCAACGTCGGCGGCGTCGTCGCCTTCGGCACGGCCATCGACTACCTGCAGGCGCTCGGCATGGACCGCGTGCGCGCGCACGAGCGCGAGCTGACCGGCTACGCGCTCGGCAAGCTCATCGACGTGCCGGGCGTGACGCTGCACGGCCCCCTCGACCCCGACCTGCGCGGCGGCGTGGTCTCGTTCAGCCTCGAGGGCGTACACCCGCACGACGTGGGGCAGGTGCTGGACAGCCGCGGCGTGGCGATCCGCGCCGGGCACCACTGTGCGCAGCCCGTCATGATCCGCCTCGGCATCCCCGCCACCGCGCGCGCATCGTTCTACATCTACAACACGCGCGAGGAGGTCGACGCGCTCGAGGACGCCGTCCGCGAGACCGCCAGCTACTTCGGCGTCGTGCCGAGCGCGTCGGCGGGCTAGCCATGACCAGCGGCACCCTCGACGACCTCTACCGCGAGATCCTGCTGGACCACTACCGCAGCCCCCGCAACCGCGGCCGCCTCGACGCGCCTTCCGCGAGCGCCGACGGCGCGAACCCACTCTGCGGCGACCAGATCACGCTCGACGTGGTGCTCGACGAGGAGGGCAACGTCGTCGATGTGGCGTTCGAGGGCTCGGGCTGCTCGATCTCGCAAGCGTCGAGTTCGATGATGACCGGGTATGTGAAGGGGCGCCCCGCCGAGGAGGCCCTCGCGGGCGTCGAGGCATTTCAGCGCATGATGGTCGACGGCGAGCCCCTCGACGAGGAGTTCGGCGACATCGAGGCGCTGTCCGGCGTGCGCAAGTTCCCGGTGCGGGTAAAGTGTGCATCGCTCGCCTGGAAGACCCTCGAACAGGCGCTGACCGCCGAGGAGAACCAGGCCGATCCCGTCACGACGGACGAGAGGAGCATGACGACATGACCGAAGGGACTTCCGTGGAGCGCCCCAGCGTCGACACGCTGCGCGAGATCCTGCGCGACATCCAGGACCCCGAACTGCGCATGAGCATCGTCGACCTCGGCCTCGTCTACCACGTCGACATCGACGGCGACGGCCTCGTCACCATCGACCTCACGCTGACCACGCCCGCGTGCCCGATCGGGCCGATGCTGCAGGGGCAGGCCTACCACATGCTCACGCAGCTCGAGGGCGTCGAGGACGTCGAGGTGAACCTCGTGTGGGACCCGCCGTGGGACCCCAAGACCATGGCGTCCGAAGAGGTCCGGATGCAGCTCGGCATCTGGTAGCCCATCGCTGACCGCGTGGCTCCCCTCGCGCGATCGCACACCGCATGACGTCCAAAGCAGCACCCGGATGGCTGCGGCCTCGCAGCCGCCGTGACGTGCTGCGCCTGGGCGTCGGAGCCTTTGCCGCCGCGCTCCTCGCAGCCTGCACCACGCCCGAGGACGAGGTGCCGGACACGGCCGCCGAGGAGACCCCGACACCCACACCCGGCGGGTCACTCGCGGTCGCGCCCATGCCGGCCATTCCAGCCGTGCCGACGAACGGCCTCCTCCGCCTCGGCGCAGTCGGTGAGCCGCCGGTCTCGCCCGCCCTCGTGTACTCGACGCTGGTCGTGGTCGATCCGCGCGACGCGACGGTCCACAGCGACCTCGCCGACTACGTGGAG
>DAOULE010000160.1:0-6875 GCA_034420575.1 Dehalococcoidia bacterium | reverse complement strand
ATTCTAGCGCGCCGGACAGTTCGGCGTGCGACATCGGACGCTCCCGATCCCGCGCCTCGGCGAATACCGTGCGGTGTGGCTCGGGACTACCGCGGCGGGCGTCGCATCGCAACCGCCGCCTGCACCTTCTGCAGCGTCGTTGCTTCCTCGAGCGCCTCCGCGCAGCCGCGCACGACGGAGCGCAGTGGGTCCTCGGCTACGTACGTCGGGAACCGCGTCTCAGCGGCGATGCGGCGGTCGAGGCCGCGCAGCAGCGCGCCCCCGCCGGCCATCGCAATGCCGTGCATCATCAGGTCCGCCACCAGCTCCGGCGGCGTCCGCTCGATGGCCGACCGGACTGCCTGCACGATCTCGTTCGTCACCGGCAGCAGCGAGTCGCGTACCTCGACCGTCGACAGCTCGACGACCTTCGGCAGGCCCGTCGCCAGGTCGCGGCCGCGCATCTCGACCGTCTCCTCCTCGTCGAGTGGGTAGGCGGAGCCGGCATCCATCTTGATGCGCTCCGCGCTGCGCTCGCCGATGAGCATGTTGTGGACCTGGCGCGCGTAGACCATCAGCGCCTGGTCCATCGCGTCGCCCGCGGCGCGCGACGAACTCGACACCACGATGCCGCCGAGGGCGATCACCGCGATCTCCGTCGTCCCACCGCCGATGTCGACGATCATCGTGCCGGTCGCGTCCATGACAGGCAGGCCCGAGCCGATCGCGCCGGCCATCGGCTCCTCGATCAGGTACGAGGAGCGCGCGCCCGCGGCGACTGCCGCGTCGTGTACCGCGCGCTTCTCGACCTCGGTCGCGCCGGACGGGATGCCGATCACGACGCGCGGCTTCGGCACGCCGAGGCCGAAGCGCTCGTGCACCGAGCGGATGAAGTACTGGAGCATGCGCTCGGTGACCGCGAAGTCCGAGATCACGCCGTCTCGCAGCGGCCGCACCGCGACGATCGTCGAGGGCGTGCGGCCCACCATGAGCTTTGCCTCGTTGCCGATGGCGAGGACGCGCTTCGAGACGGTGTCGATGGCGACCACGGAGGGCTCATCGATGACGATGCCGCGCCCGCGCACGCTCACCAGCGTGTTGGCCGTCCCGAGGTCGATGCCGATGTCGTGCGAGAACATGCCGAGGAAGGACGAGAGTGGATTGAACGCCATGGCGGCCTCTCAAGGCATGCATGCCGCGGGCTGCGGCAGACGCGTCGGACGCCGGCGGGGCGCGAGGGGGTCCTGTCGCTGGGGAGAGACCGGCCCCCGCACTTCGCCGGCGCACTCCGAGTATAGCGCAGCGCGAACGTGCCGAGGGATTCGCGAGACGACGTGTTATTCGCCGTCCCAGCCGCGCTCGCGGAGGTGCGCGACGAACTCATCCTCGCTCAGGACCTCCGTCCCGATCTCCTCGGCCTTCGCGCGCTTGGAGCCGCCGCCTTCGCCGGCGACGAGGTAGCTGGTCTGCTTCGAGACGCTGCCGGTCACGCGCCCGCCGAGCTCCTTGATGAGCCGCTCCACCTCGTTGCGCGACCAGCGCTCGATGCGGCCCGTGACCACGATGATCTCGCCGTCCAGCAGGCCGCCACGCGCGGTCACCTCGTCGTCCATGCGAACGCCGTAGCCCGCGAGGCGCTCGATCTCCTCGACGTTCGCCTCGTCGTCGAGGTAGTCTCGGAGCGCCTGCGCGACGATCAGCCCGATGCCGTCAATCGCCTCGATCTCCTCGAGCGTCGCCGCCCGCAGCGCCTCCATCGAGCCGAAGTGCACCGCGATGTCGCGCGCCGTCTCGCCGCCGACGTGGCGGATCCCGAGCGCGACGAGGAGCTGGCGCAGCGGGCGCCCCTTGCTGGCCTCGATCTGCTCGAAGAGCCGGTCCAGGGTCTTGTCGCCGATGCCCTTGAGCTCCAACAGCTCCTCGCGCTTCTCCGGCAGCGCGTAGATGTCGGCGGCACCGCTCACGAACCCCAGCTCCGTGAGGCGCGCGGCCATCTGCTCCCCGAAGCCCTCGATGTCCATCGCGCCGCGCGAGGCGAAGTGCTCGACGCTGCGCGCGACCCGGGGCGGGCAGCGCAGGTTCGGGCAGTAGTGCGCCGGGCCGTCGCCCTCCTGGACCACCTCGGTCGCGCAGACCGGGCACTGCCCCGGCATCTCGAACCGGTCGATCTCGGCCCGGCGGCCCTCGCGGCGCGAACGCACGGGGCCGACGACCTCCGGGATCACCTCGCCCGCGCGCTGCACGATCACGTCGTCACCGATGCGCACGTCCTTGGCCGCGACCTGCTCGGCGTTGTGCAGCGTCGCGATGCTCACGCGCGCGCCGCCGACCACGACCGGTTCGAGGACGGCGAAGGGCGTGAGCACGCCCGTCCGGCCGACCGAGACCTGGATGTCGCGCAGCCGTGTCACGGCCTGCTCGGCCGGGAACTTGAACGCCGTCGCCCACCGGGGCTCGCGCCCGACGATGCCGAGCTGACGCTGGAGGCCGACGTCGTCGACCTTCACCACCACGCCGTCGATGGCGTACGGCAGCTCGTCGCGGCGGCGCACCCACGCTTCGCAGAACGCCACCGCCTCGTCGATCTCCTCGAAGCGCTCGACGTAGGGGCTGGTGGGGAAGCCGGCGGCCCGCATCCACTCCAGCGCCGCGGACTGGCTCGCGGGCCGCTCGGCCTGCTCCGTCCAGCCGATCTGGTACAGCACGAGGTCGAGCCGCCTGCTCGCCGTCACCGAGGGGTCGAGCTGGCGCAGCGACCCGGCAGCGGTGTTGCGGGCGTTCATGTAGAGCTGCTCGCCCGCCTCGGCGCGCTCGGCGTTCAGGCGCTCGAACTCGGCCTGTGGCATGAACACCTCGCCGCGCACCTCGAACGCTGGCGGGGTGTCGTCGCCGGTCACGGCGAGGGGGATCGCGCGGATCGTGCGCAGGTTGGTCGTGATGTCCTCGCCGCGCAGCCCGTCACCGCGCGTCGCTCCGACGCTGAGCCGCCCGTCCTCGTACACGAGCGAGATCGCGAGGCCGTCGATCTTCGGCTCGCAGACGACGGCGAAGTCCTCGACCTCCGCGAAGCGCTGCACGCGCGCGTACCACTCGCGCAGCTCGTCGCCGTCGAACACGTTGCCGAGCGAGAGCATGGGCTCGCGGTGCTCGACCACGTCGAACGCCTCGGCGACCGCGCCGCCGACGCGCTGTGTCGGCGAGTCGGGCGTGATCAGCTGCGGGAAGCGCTCCTCGAGGTCCACGAGCTCGCGGTACAACGCGTCGAACTCGCTGTCGCCGATCTCGGGGTCGTTGAGGACGTGGTAGCGGTGCTCGTGGTAGCGGACGCGGGAGCGCAGCTCCTCGATCTCCAGGCGCGCTGCTTCGAGGTCGGCTGCGTCGGTCGCCATCACCCCGATTATACGCCGCGGCACGGGCGCGAACCGCCCCGCGACGCGGCGCGGATGACCTGCGATCGATGCCCCGGCGAGCCCTCGCGCGGAGCGTATCGGCGGCCCTTGCTACCATCGATCGCACGGGAGGCGGCATGGCCGACGCGGTGATCATCGACTACGGCGCGGGCAACCTGCGCAGCGTCGCGCGGGCCGTCGAGCACGCCGGCTACGACTTCGAGATCCGCTCCGATCCGGAGGCGATCGAGGGCGCGCGGGCGCTGATCCTGCCCGGCGTCGGCGCTGCCGCCGACACGATGGCGAACCTGCGCGCGGCCGGTCTCGTCGAGCCGCTGCGCGAGTACGTCGACGCCGACCGGCCGTTCCTCGGCGTCTGCATGGGCATGCAGGCGCTGTTCGACGTCTCCGAGGAGGGTGGCCAGCACGCCTGCCTTGGCTTGCTGCCGGGCCGTATCGTGCGCTTCCCGGACGGGCTCACCATCCCGCACATGGGCTGGAACACGCTGCGCATCGTGCGTCCGCACCCCGTCCTCGAGGGCGTCGAGGACGGGACGTACGCCTACTTCGTCCACTCCTACCACCCGCAGCCCGACGACCCGGCCCTCGTGATCGCGGAGACCGAGTACGCCGACGTCTTCCCCTCGATCGTCGGGCGCGGGAACCTGATCGCAACGCAGTTCCACCCGGAGAAGTCGGGCGGGTCGGGGCTGCGGCTCTACGCGAACTTCCTGCGCCTCGCCCTCGAGACAGGCTCCATCGCGCCGGCCGAGGCCGGCACGCCCGCGGGCGGCGCGTGATGGAGGTCATCCCCGCCGTCGACGTGCGCGGCGGACGCGCCGTCCGCCTCCACCAGGGCGACTACGACCGCGAGACGGTCTTCGAGGACGACCCGGTCGCAGCCGCCGCCCGGTGGGTCGAACAGGGCGCGAGCCGCGTCCACGTCGTGGACCTCGACGGCGCGCGCGAGGGGCGGCAGGCCAACGCCGATGTAACGCGCGCCATCGTGCAGGGCGTCGACGCCGAGGTGCAGATCGGCGGCGGCATCCGTGACCTCGCGACGCTGCGCGCGACGCTCGACGTCGGCGCGGCGCGCGTGGTGCTCGGCACCGCCGCCGTGCGCGACCCGCAGCTGCTGCGCGACGCCGTCGAGCTTGCCCGCGAGCGGCTTATCGTCTCCGTCGACGCGCGCGACGGCGTCGTGCGCGTCGAGGGCTGGACCGAGGGCAGCGACGTGGAGGCCGCGCCCTTCGTGCGCGAGCTCGCCGCCATCGGCGTCGAGCGCATCGTCTACACGGACATCGACCGCGACGGCGTGCGCGGCTCCCCGAACTTCGAGGCGTACGCATCGCTGGTCGCCGACACGTCGATGGCCGTGATCGCGGCGGGCGGCGTGACGGCGCTCGACGACCTGCGCGAACTCGCGCGCTGCGGCGTCGAGGCGGCGATCATCGGGCGCGCGCTCTACACCGGGGACATCCCGCTGCCCGACGCCCTCGCGGCCGTGGCGTAGCGGAGGCATCGAGGAAGCACCGTGCTGACCAAGCGCATCATCCCCTGCTTCGACGTCGACAACGGCCGCGTGGTGAAGGGCGTCTCCTTCGTCGAGCTGCGCGACGCGGGCGACCCGGTCGAGCTGGCCTCGCAGTACGAGGAACGCGGCGCCGACGAGCTGGTGTTCCTCGACATCACGGCCTCCTCGGACGACCGGCCGTCGGTGTACGACATGGTGGCGCGCACGACGGACCAGGTGTTCATCCCGTTCACGGTCGGCGGCGGCATCCGCAGTCCGGAGGACGTGCGCGTGATGCTCGAACACGGCGCCGACAAGGTCTCGATCAACACCGCCGCCGTCGAGCGCCCCGAGCTCATCACCGAGGGTGCGCACGGCTTCGGCTCGCAGTGCATCGTCGTCGCCGTCGACGCGAAGCGCCGCGACCTCGCCGACCCCTCGGCTGGCTGGGAGGTCTACACCCACGGCGGCCGCACGCCGACCGGCAAGGACGCCATCGCGTGGGCGCGCGAGGCCGTCGAGCGCGGCGCGGGCGAGTTGCTGGTGACCTCGATGGACCGCGACGGGCACCAGACCGGCTACGACCTGGAGCTGCTGCGCGCCATCCGCGAGGCGGCGACCGCGCCGGTCATCGCCTCGGGCGGCGCGGGGACGCCGGACCACCTCTACGAGGCGCTCACAACAGGGGGCGCGGACGCCGTGCTCGCTGCCTCGATCCTCCACTTCGGCACCTACGACATCGCCGCGCTGAAGCACTACCTCGCCGACCGCGGCGTGCCGATGCGGCTCGACGCCGCCCACGCCGGCGAGGACCTCGAAGGGACTACGTCGTGATCGACCCCAGCGCGCTGCGCTTCGACGCGCAGGGCCTCATCCCCGCCGTCCTCCAGCACGCCGACACCGGCGAGGTGCTCATGGTCGGCTACATGAACGAGGAGTCGCTCGCGCAGACGCTGGAGATTGGCCAGGCCGTCTTCTGGTCGCGCAGCCGCCAGGAGATCTGGCACAAGGGCGCGACCTCCGGCGACTACGTGAACGTCCTCGACATCCACACCGACTGCGACGCCGACGTGCTGCTGCTCCACGTCGAGCTCGTTGGCGGCGCCGTCTGCCACACCGGCGCGCGCTCCTGCTTCCTCGAACCGGAGACCGCCGAGCCGCGGCGCGTAGGGACGGGGGTCGCGTGAGCGGTCCGCCGTTCGAGGTCTCGCACATCGTCTTCGACATCGACGGCACCCTGACCGACTACCGGGCCGCCATCTTCGCGGGCCTCGAGGCCGTGGCGGGGCACCTGCGCGAGCGCGCGGACGGCATCGACCTCAGCATCGACGACCTCGGCGTGCTGCGGAACGGCGTTGCCGCAGACCCCGCGTGGCACGACCGCACGCTGCAGGAGATCCGCCGCGAGTCATTCCGCCGAGTCCTCGAAGCCTTCGGCAACCCCGAGGGCGTGACCGTCGACGAGGTGGCCGAGGTCTACTACCGCACGCGCGACGCGACCATGGTCGTCTTCCCGGAGGTCGAGACCACGCTGGACGTGCTGCGTGACCGCGGCTTCACGCTCACGACCGCCTCGAACGGCACGTTCCCGCTGGCCCGCGTGGGCCTCGACCGCTACTTCAGCGCAATGCAGTACTCGCGTGACATCGGCGTGCGGAAGCCCGATCCGGGCTTCTTCCGCCGCGCCGCCGAGCAGGGCGGTTCCGAGCCCACGCGCACGCTCGCGGTCGGCGACCGCTACGACAACGACTACGAACCGGCTCGCGCTGCGGGCCTGCACGCGGTGCTCGTGGACCGCTTCGACCGCTCCGAGGGCCTCGACGTGGTGAGTGTCGGCGCGCTCGACGAGTTGCTGCCAATGGTGTCGCTGGCGAGCTAGCCTGTCCTATCACCGAGTCGCAGCGACAGGTGCCGGCCCTCTGAAGTAGGGGCCAGGCGGTACATCCTGCTGTGTGTTGCAGCACAGGAAGGATCACCGCCATGACCCCCGAGGA
>DAOULE010000159.1:0-5176 GCA_034420575.1 Dehalococcoidia bacterium | reverse complement strand
TCGAGCGTCAGTCCCTCCTGCCCGAACGTGCGGAACTCGTAGACCTGGTAGCCGAGGAAGATCAGGCCGAGCGCCATCGTGGCGAGCAGCCAGAACTTCATCATCATCGGCCGGTTGTGTTGCGCTCCGTAGACCGCGAGCACCATGGCGACACTGCTCATCAGCAGGACGAACGTGCTCTGCGAGGTCAGCGGGATGTCGAAGATGCCTTCGCAGACCGAGATGCCGGCCTCGTCGCTGGCGTGGCAGAGGTGCGCCTGCACTTCGTTGATCTCGCCACTGGCGAGCGCCTCCTCGAGGTACGCGGTCTCGACGAAGGTCTCGCTGGGGAAGGGCGGGAGGTCGATCTCGCCCTTGAAGATCAGGTAGGTCGCGATCAGCGAGCCGAAGAACAGGCACTCCGAGCCGAGGAAGATCCACATCAGGAGCTTCCGGCTGTCGATGCCGGTGGTGGTGTGGTGCTCTACGTGTCCTGCTGCTGCCACGAGTGTCCCGTCCCGGTTCTATTCGGTGGGTTCCAGGGTCCAGCCCCAGGTCCCGTAGATGATGACCGGCACGCCCAGTGCCGTGACCGCGAGGTGTGTGAGCGGGCCGAGGCCGAGCAGCAGCACCCCGAACGCGATGATGATCGGGTAGTACGACGGCGGCGGCATGTGGATGTGCGTGCCCGGCTCGGGCTCCGGCGTCGTCATGTTGTTGTCGCGCATGTACCAGACCGGCTCGCGCGAGTGGACCTCGGGGATGACGTCGAAGTCGTGCTCCGGCGGCGGCGAGGTCGTCGCCCATTCGAGCGTCGGGGCGTCCCACGGGTTGTCGCCGGCGTCGGCGGGGCGCTGCCACGTCTTGAAGACGTTGATGATGAAGAACAGCACGCCCGCCGCGAGGATGAAGGCGCCGACCGTGGCGACCAGGTTCCAGAAGTCCCAGCCCAGCCCGCTGTCGTAGGTGTAGATGCGCCGCGGCATCCCGCTCACGCCGAGGAAGTGCATCGGGAAGAACGCGAGGTTCATGCCGATGAACATCAGCCAGAAGTTCCACTTGCCGAGCGTCTCGCCCAGCAGTCGGCCGGTCATCTTCGGCCACCAGTAGTAGAGGCCGGAGAAGACGCCGAACAGCGCGCCGCCGACCAGCACGTAGTGGATGTGCGCGACGATGAAGTACGTGTCCTGCTGCTGCTGGTCGACCGGCGGCGAGGCGTGCATCACGCCGGAGATGCCGCCGATGGTGAACAGCGCGATGAAGGCCACGGCGAAGTACATCGCGGTGGTGAAGCGGATGTTGCCGCCCCACATCGTCGCCAGCCAGTTGAAGACCTTGATCCCGGTGGGGATGCCGATCGCCATGGTGCTGGCCGAGAAGACGGCCTGCTGCACTGCGCCCAGGCCTGTGGTGAACATGTGGTGGCTCCACACGGCCCAGCCGAGGAAGCCGATGGCGACGCCGGCGAAGACGATCGCGGCGTAGCCGAACAGCGGCTTGCGCGAGAACGTCGGGAGGATCTCGGAGACCACGCCCATGGCGGGGAGGATGAGGATGTAGACCTCGGGGTGGCCGAACACCCAGAAGAGGTGCTGCCACAGGATCGGGTCGCCGCCGCCCTCGGGCAGGAAGAAGCTCGTCGTGAACTGGCGGTCGAAGAGCATCTGCACCAGCGCCACGGTGAGGACCGGCAGCGCGAGGATGAGCAGGAACATGACGATGAAGGTCATCCAGATGAAGACCGGGAGCCGCATCATCGTCATGCCGGGTGCGCGCAGGTTGATGATCGTCACGGCGAAGTTCAGCGCCGCGGCCAGCGACGAGATGCCGAGGATCATCAGCCCGATGACGTAGAAGTCCATGCCGGAGCCGGCGAACTGGCTGCCGCTGATGGGCTGGTAGGCGAACCAGCCGGTGTCGGGCGCGCCGCCGAAGAAGAAGCTGCTGGTCAGTACGAGGCCGCCGAAGAGGAAGATCCAGTAGGAGAGGGCGTTCAGCCGGGGGAAGGCCACGTCCCGCGCGCCGATCATGAGCGGGACCATGTAGTTAAAGAACGCTGCTCCCAGCGGCATGATGGCCAGGAAGATCATCGTCAGCGCGTGCATCGTGAAGAGCTGGTTGAACAGCTCGGCGTTGATCACCGTGCCGTTCGGCACGGCCAGCTGCGTGCGGATGAGCAGCGCCTCGATGCCGCCGATCAGGAAGAAGATGAAGGCGGTAACGCCGTACAGCGCGCCGATGCGCTTGTGGTCGACGGTCGTGATCCACGACCAGACCACGCTCTCGGTGGAGGGGGCGGCAATGGTGCCTGCTGCGGTCGCCATCTTCGGTGCCTTCCGCTAGGCCGCTGGGTAGCTCGCTGCTACTTCAGTTCGGTCAGGTACTGGGCGATAGCCTGGATGTCCTCGGCCGAGATCTCATCCTCGAACGCCCGCATGAACCGCAATGGCGGATCCTTGTCGGAGATGTCGTTCTCGGGATTGATGCCCGGCTTGAGCTCTGCGGGATTGCTGATCCACTTCACGAGGTTCTCGAAGTTGTTGTCGAGGATACCCGCCGCGATGGTCGTGCGGCTGGCGATGTGCGTGAGGTCCGGGCCGAAGTCGGCGATGCTGGCGGCCGTGCCGCGGATGGTGTGGCACTCGGCGCAGCGCACGACGAACAGTGTCGCGCCCAGCTTGCCGAGCTCGGTGGTCGGCTCCAGCGCGTCGGAGAGCTCGTTCTCCACCCAGGCGTTGAAGCCCGCCTCGTCGTGGACGAAGACCCGGAAGCGCATGTTGGCATGCGAGGCGCCGCAGAACTCGACGCACTGGCCGAGGTAGGCCTCCTCGCGCGCGGCATCCTCGAAGGGCGTGAACCACAGGTCGTTCTCGTGGCCCGGGACCATGTCGACCTTGCCGGCGAGCTGCGGGATCCAGAACGAGTGGATCACGTCGTCGGAGTAGAGCTTGACGTGGACGGGCTGCCCGGCCTGCACGTGCAGCTCGTTGGCGGTGGTAATGCCGAGGTCGGGGTACTTGAACTCGAACCACCACTGCTTGCCGGTCGCCTCGACCACCATGGAGCCCTCGGGCGGGGAGTCCGTGGTGTCGGCGATGACCTGCCAGGTGGGTACGAGCATGATGAGCACGATCGCCACGGGGATGATGGTCCACAGGATCTCGAGGCGCTGGTGGCCGTGGATCTGGATCGCCTCGCGCCCGGGGCGCTCGCGGTAGTGCACGGCGAGCCAGAGCGTGAGCAGCATGATCGCGACGAACACGAACATGGAGAGCCAGAAGACGATCTCGTAGACGCCCTGGATGGCCTCGGTGAAGTCAGACTTCGGCTCGATGGTGGTCTGTGGGTCGGAACAGGCGGACAGCAGGATGAAGAGCGCCGCCGGTCCGAGGATCAGCAGTCGACGCGCCCAACGTTGGGAGATGCGCAACAGGGCCTCCTCGGTCACTCGGGCACGCGTCCCCTCAAACTCGTGCGCTCCGACATCGTAGCGTCCGAGTGCGTGCTCCGCACAGCGCAGTCGCCCTGCGCCCCGGTACGATTATCACCGGGCCGATCAGTGGTCAAGGCCACAGGCCCTCCGAACGGCGGATCCGAGGGCCCTCGGACCCCTTCGATCGTTGATCGCCGCACCTGCGGCGGCTAGCCTCGATGACGGCTTATGGCAACCATCCTCAACGTCATCCGGGGTCGCCTGCTCGTCGTCGCTACGGGCGCCGCCCTCCTCGCGCTCCTCGCCGTGCTCGTCGTGGCGATGACGCGCGATGTCGGCCAGGAGCGCCTCGGCGATGTCGACCCCGGCTTCGAGCGCGTCCGCGAGTTCACCCTCCCCACCTTCGACGGCGACTCCGTGGCCATCGCCGACTACGCCGACGGGCCTGTGTTCGTGTACTTCTGGGCGTCGTGGTGTGCGCCGTGCGCGAGCGAGGCGCCGCTGATCGAACGGCTCTGGGCCGAGTACGAGCCGCAGGGCTACACGTTCATCGGCATCAACATCCTGGACAGTGACAACGGGGCGCGCGAGTTCGTCGAGGCCTACGGGCTGACGTTCCCGCTGCTGATCGACGGGGACGGTGACGTGTATTTTGACTTCGGCGTGAACGGCGTCCCCGAGGCCTACTTCCTCCGGCCGGGCCTCGAGGTGGCGCGCAAGTACATCGGCGAGCTCCGCGAGCAGGACTTCCGCGACATGCTCGAAGACATCCGGCCCGTCTCGTGAACCGCGCAGCGCTCGCGCGCATGCTCGGCAGCACGCGCGCACGGCTGGTCGCCGTGCTCGCCCTCGCGACGGTCGTGATCGGCGTGCTCGCCGTGCAGGCCGCCGACTCCTCGCTGTCCTACTACGTCACGCCCGAGGAGTTCGCGCAGGAGATCGACCCCGAGGGCCGCCGCTGGCGCGTCGGGGGGCGCGTCGTCGACGGCTCGATCGTCGAGGACGCGCGCGGCAGCCCCATCGCGTGGGTGGTCGAGGGTGAGCAAGGCGACCGCATGGACATCGTCATCGCCGACTCCGGCGTGGCGATCCCGGACCTCTTCACGCCGCGCGCGTTCGTCGTGGTCCAGGGTGTGGCCGACGACGCGGGGCGGCTCACCGCGTCGAGCGTGATCGTGCGCCACGAGCCGGAGTTCGTGACCGACCCCGAAGACGCCTCGATCGCCGCGCCCAAGTCCTCCGAGGGAGAATGAACCTCGTCGCCACGCTCGGCGCGTCGGCGCTGCTGACGGCGCTCGCCGCGTCGCTGTTCGCGGTGGGCGCGTCCGTGATCGGCCAGCGACTGGCGCGCCCTCCACTGATCGAGGCGGCGCGGCGCGCGATCGTGGTGACGGCGGCGCTCACGACGCTGGCGATCGGGCTGGTCGCATACGCGCTGCTGACCGACGACTTCTCGATAGCCCACGTGGTGGCGGTGTCCTCTCGCGACATGCTGCCGCACATGAAGTGGGCGGCGCTCTACAGCGGGCAGCCCGGATCACTGCTCTTCTGGACGTGGCTGCTCTCGCTCATGCTGGCCGCGTTCGCGCTCGTCACCGTGCCGCGCATCCCGTGGGGGGCGGCGCACGCGACGGCGGCGAGCGGCGCGGTGCTCGCCGCGTTCCTCGTCCCGGCCGTCTTCCTCGCCTCGCCGTTCGAGGTGAGCCCGGTCACGCCCGACGACGGCGTCGGCCTGAACCCGCTGCTCGTCGACCCGGCGATGCT
>DAOULE010000158.1:0-19690 GCA_034420575.1 Dehalococcoidia bacterium | reverse complement strand
TCGTCGAGCGCCATCGCCGCCGTGTAGGCAGCGGCGCCGTAGTGCCCGCCGTTGTAGACGGCGACCGAGCCGATGCCGTACTGGCGCGCCCGCTCGATCGCGATGCGCATCGCCTCGGGCCCGATCACCCCGCCGTGCGCGCCATCCGAGTCGATCGTGCAGGCGGCGGGGGCGTCGTGGGTGATGCGCCACTGCGGCTGGAGGTTGATGCCGCCCTCGCGGATCGCGTCGACGTAGAAACGCAGCATGTTCGATACGCCGTGCGAGTCGATGCCGCGGACGTCGGCGTACAGGAGCACGTCCGCCGACTGCTCGGCGTGGCCGCGTGGCATGCCGAGCGCGACGAAGAGCTCCTCGACGGTGCCGCGCATCACCGTGGGGTCGACCCGCACCTCGATCTCCGGTGGGACGTGGAAGCGTTCGAGCATGGGAACCGCCTGACTGGCCCGGGAGCCGTGCGATTGGCCCCGCGCGCCGGGTACGGGGCGATGGTACGACTCCGGCGGCGACCGTCGGCGTCGTCGGGACCGCGGCGAGGGGCGGGCGAGCCATCGCGGGCTGGGCGCGGGAATCGACTGCGAACGCAGAGACGGCGACGATGCACTCGCGAACGCCCGCGCGGGACTCCGGGGAGCCCGGGCCACCCGCCGCCCCCTGAGGAACACGGTGCGACCTACCGACGCGACACGCGGATTCGTGGCCCTCGCCTCCCGACGACCGGGCCTCGTCGGGGCCACGGTGCTCTTCGCGTTGCTCCTCGTCGTCTACAGCACCTCGATCGACATCCGGGCGACGCGGAGCGCCTCGATCACGGCGGACGAGCCGTTCTACCTGGTCACCACGCAGAGCCTGCTCCAGGACGGCAACCTCGACCTCCGCAACCAGTACCGGACACGGTCGTACGAGGTGTTCTTCGACCACCGCGAGGGCCTGTGGTCGCAGTCGGTGCCGCTCGCCGACGGGCGGGTGCTGAGCCCGCACAACGTCGGGCTGTCGGTGCTGCTGCTGCCCGGCTTCGCGATCGGCGGGCTCGTCGGGGCGCAGACGCAGCTCGTGCTCACCGCGGCGCTGACGTGGGCGCTCGCCTACGTGCTCGCCCTGCGGCTCACGGGCGCACAACCGTGGCTGGCGTGGCTCGCGACAGCGCTTGTCGCGCTCAGCGCGACGGGGTACATCCACTCGTCCGAGGTGTACCCGGAGCTCCCCGCCGGTCTCGTGATCGTGGCGGTGCTGCTGCTGACGACCGGGCCCGAGCAGCCGTCCGTGCCTCGAGTGGCCGCCGTGGTCGTGCTGCTGACCCTGCTCCCGTGGCTGGGGGCGAAGTACGCGCCGCTCGCCGCGCTGCTGGCGCTCTACGTGCTGTGGCGCGCCGACGCGCGGGGGCGCGGCGTGCTCCTCGCCGGTGGCGGCGTCTCGGCGCTCGCGTACGGCGCGTTCCACATCGCGACGTACGAGTCGCTCACGCCGTACAACGTGAACCTCGTCTACGCCGGCGACTCCACGGCTGGGACGCTGGTCCGCCACGTCGAGTTCGGCGACCGCGTCTACCGGCTGTGGGGACTGCTGATCGACCGCCGGTTCGGCGTCGCGCGGTGGGCGCCAGTGCTGTTCCTGGTGCTCCCGGGCTTGCTGCTGCTCGCGCGCGGCGACGCGCGCATGCGCCTGGTGCTGGGGCTCATCGGGGCGCAGGCGCTGATCGCGGTGTTCGTCGCGATCACGATGATGGGCTACTGGTTCCCGGGCCGGACGCTGGCGACGGTGTTCCCGCTGCTGCCGATCCCGCTCGCGCTCGTCGCATCGAGGAGCCCGGCGGCGTGGCGCGTGGCGCTGGTGGTGCTCGGCGCGTACTCGCTGGCGGTCACCGCCGCGCTGGCGCTCGCGGGGCGGGCGCGCGAGGTGGTGATCGCCGTCGACCCGTGGGAGATGGACGCGACGCTCTTCCGCGTGTTCGACGGGATGTTCCCGCAGTACACGGCATGGACGACTGAGACGTGGGTGCTCACCGTCGCGTGGCTCACCGCCGGCGGCGTGGCGCTGACGGCGTGGCTCACCCTCGGCAGGTCGGACCCGGCGGACCCTCCGAGGGAGTCCGATCAGCCGAACGGTCCGGCCGGCAGCCCCAGCGCCGCGAGCGTCTCGCGGTAGACCTCGGCGACCTCGCTCACGGCAGCGACGCCTCGAGCGCGGCCGCGGCCGCGCCGGCGCGCTCGGCGCCCTGTGCGCGGTGCCACTCGTTGGCCCGCTGGACGGCATCGAGGATCACCATCGGCGCGCCCAGCTCGCGGCCGGTCGCGCTGACGGCGGCGGTGTCCTTGGGGAGGCACTGCCCGCCGTAGCCGCGCTCCTCGGTGACCAGGGTGTGGCTGGCGTTGATGCGGTCATCCTGCAGCCAGAGCATCCGGATCCAGTCGTAGTCGACGCCGACGGCCGAGCAGAGGTCGAAGAACTCGTTGCAGAACGCGACCTTCGTGGCGAGGAAGGCGTTCTCCATGTACTTGACCACCTCGGCCACGGTCGGCGGCACGCGGAAGTGCCGGACGCCCGGGCCGTACGCCTGCGCGTAGAGCGCCTGCGCGGCCGAGGCTGCCGGGTCGTGCCCGCCGTAGATGAGGAAGCTCCGGTTGGCCGGGTCGCGCAGCGGGTGGTCGTGCGCCTCGCCGGCGTACTCGGGCATGAAGACCAGCGGCTTGCCGGTCTCCGCGATCAGCCGCTCGGTGGTCCCGATCGCGACCGTGCTGTGACAGACGATCGCCACCCGCGGCTCGGCGAGGCCCACGACCTCCTCGACGATCGACGTGTCGCACGCCCCGGACGGGAGCTGCGGCGTCGGCACGCACACGACGACGAAGTCGGTGTCGCGCAGGTCGTCGACGGTGCCGAGGCCGAGCGGCGGGTCGTACAGGGTGGGCTCGAGGTCGGCGAAGAGGCCCGCGACGTACCTGCCGACCGAGCCGTACCCGGCGATGGTGACCTTCATGGTGTGGTCCTCCCTGGTGCGCAGCGTGGGCTGCGGGGGAGGGGCTGACCCGCCCCCCACGCCATGCCGCGCCTACTGCAGCGTGCCGACCTCGTCGGCGGTGATGCCGAGCCCGGCGTACGCGGACTCGAGGGCTGCCTGCACCGCGTCCCCGGCCCCGGACCGCGGCGCACCGGCCGACAGGTCGTAGTACGAGGCGACGGTGGCCGCGGCCTCGGCGTCCACGTTCGCGACCAGCGGCTCGATGACGCGGAAGAACGCCCAGCCCTCGGCCTGGTGGACGCGCGCCGCGGCGGCGTCGCCATTGGCAAGGTCGCCGTCCATGACGTGGGCGTAGCGGATGCTGGCCTGCACGTAGGTGATGGTCAGTTGCCGCACGATCTCGGCCGTGGCCGCCTGCGCGCCTGCGGCGTCGCCGTCCACGAGCGCCTCGACGCCGTCGGTGAAGGCGGCCGCGAGGGCGTCGTTGACCGCGGAACCGGTCCCGAAGTTCCCGCCGCGGCTGTTCGCGGTGGCGAAGGGGGCGCAGCTCGGGTCGACGCCGTGGTAGAAGGCCCAGCCCTCGTCCCAGTTGTGGGGCGCGCCGGACGCCGGGTCGAAGTCCCCGTCGGCGGCCTTGGCCATCGCCCCTACGACCTCGTGAAGGGCCCAGGCGACCATGACCTGGTTCTGGATGCCCTTCTGGATGCCCTGCCGCCGCACCAGGTCGGACTCGCCCGCGAACGCGCCCGTGCCCCGGATCGCGCTCCAGACGAAGCTGTCGAGCCACGTCGGGTCGTCGTAGTAGGCGGTGAAGTCGTTCCAGATCGGCTCGTCGCGCTGCGTGCGGGCGAAGCCGGCGATGGTGCGAAGGGAGCCGTCGCTCGCCACCGAGTGCTTGCCGTCGACGTAGAGCCGCTCGATCGCCGCGTAGTCGATCGGCGCGTCCGTCGGGAGCATCGAGTTGATCTCGCACACGTCGAGGACGACGAGTGCATGCAAGGCGACATTGGAGACGGGCTGATAGGCGCCCATGGCGCCCGATGCCCCCTCGGTCGCGGGGAGAATGCCCGACACGGAGACGGTGCCGGCGACGCCGGAGGCCGCGCCCGTGACGCCGGACACGGATCCGCCGGCCGCGGCCGGGGGCGATGCGTCGCCGGTGATGACCTCGAGCGTGCCGGGGCGGTTCTCGCCGCTGTCGCCGTCGAGGGCGACGATGAGCGCGACCACCGAGACGACCAGCGCCGTCGCGGCCATGGCGGCGACGACCGCAAACCGTGCTCTCTCGCTCAGTTGCATGGGGTTTCCTCTCCCGAGCGCCCCGAGGGCGCGTTATGGCTGGCTGCCCAGCAGCTCTCGCGCCATGCCGAGCGGCACGCGCCAGAGGTAGTGGCCGCTAATGAAGGAGCGCCCGCTCGTGCGGCCGCGGTAGGAGATCGGCGCCTCGGCGAGCCGCATCCCCTTGTGCAGCAGGTCCAGGGTCAGGACCTGCGCGTAGTTGTAGTCGTGGACGATCTCCGCCGCGTTCAGCGCCCGCGCGGAGAAGGCGCGGAACCCCGTCTGGCCGTCGGAGATGCGCCGTCCCGCCGCGAAGCTCAGCGCGAGGGTGAAGACGCGGTTGCCGCCCGAGCGCCACCACGCGTGCCCCTCGCGGTGGCCGAGGAAGCGCGAGCCGAGCACGTAGTCGGCCTCGCCCGCCTCGATCGGTGCGAGTAGTAGGGGAATCTCGGCCGGGTCGTACTCGAGGTCGGCGTCGAGGTAGACCGCGCCGCGCGCGTCGAGGCCGCGCGCTTCCTCGAGGCCCGTCCGCAGCGCGGCGCCGAGGCCGCGGTTCTGCGGATGCCGCACCACGAGGTCGGCCGCGGCGTGCTCGGCTGCCTCGGCGGTCCCGTCCGTGGAGCCGTCGTCGACGACGATCACGGCGGTCTCGCCGAGTTGCGCACGCGGAATGCGGGCAAGGACATCCGGCAGTACCCCGGCCTCGTTGTACGCGGGGATCACCACGGCCAGCGGGCCATCGTTGCGGGTCTCGACGCCGTCCGGCGTGAACAGCACCTGCCCCACCGACTGCTCCGGCGGCGGCGTGCCGAGGTAGTAGGCGAGCGTCGGCGCGACGTCGACCAGGCTGCGAGGCTCCTCGATGCGCACGCCGCGCGGGACGCCCTCGCCCCAGGCGATGAACGGCACGCGCTTCTCCGGCTCGGTGAGGTGGCCGTGCCCGCCGATGCCGCGGCCCTGGCCGTGGTCCGAGGTCACGAGCACAGTCGCGCCGTCCATGTAGCCCTCGTCGTGGCACCAGCCGATGAAGTCCTCGATCAGCCGGTCGGTCGCCTCGATGCGCTCGAGGTACTCGGGGTAGTAGCTGCCGCGCGCGTGGCCCGTCTGGTCGACCGACAGCGTCTGCAGCACCAGCAGCTCCGGGTCGTCACGCACGAGGACCTCGCGCGCGCGGGCGACCAGTGCCTCATCGATCTCCTCGTTGGCCGTGACGGCGGTGACGGTCTCGACCGTCTCCTCGCCAAACGCGTCGACGAGGTGCGCGATGCCGGCGAGGCGTCCGCGCAGCCCGCGCCGGGCCAGCACGGCGAAGATCGAGTCGCACTTCGCGCCGAGCGAGGGCACGAAGTTGCTGCGCATGCCGTGCACGCGCGGCGTCGCGCCGGTCAGCATCGAGGTGAACGCCGTGACCGTGCGCGCGGGGTAGACCGTGCGCATGTCGGCGGCCACGACGCCCTCGGCGGCCATGCGGTCGAGGAACGGCGTGCGCGCCTCGCCGAAGCGGTCGGCGCGGCAGCCGTCGATGACGATGAGGATGACGCGGCGCGCGACCGCGTCACCGGTGTTGCGCAGCCGCGTCGGCGTCAGCGGGTCGGGCGGCGCCCACGTGAACCACCACTGGTGGGTGAGCACCGCGACGACGGCGACGCCGACGGTGAACGCCTCGACGGCCGCGATCGAGAGCGCACCCGGGTGGTCGACGAGGAAGCCGGAGAGCAGGACCAGGATCAGCAGCTTCGGGACTTGCTCCAGGAAGTTGCCGCTCGTCGGGTCGGGGTTCTCGAGGACCAACCGCCAGAAGCGCAGGCCGTTCGTCCACGGCGTGCCGATGCGGAGGTGGTAGTAGACGCTGCCCCAGAGCACGACCGTGAAGCCGAGGAACAGTGCGAGCACGAGCGCGATCGCGGCCACGTCGAAGACGCGGAACGCGACGAGCGCGACCGCGAGCAGCACCCACAGCGCGGCCCGCAGCCGCAGCGGGAACGCGTAGCGGTAGAAGACGACGAACAGCGGCACGAGCGCGACCAGCGCCACGGCCTGCCGTGGCCAGTAGCCGCCGTCGGCGAGGTGCGGCAGGCCGAGCAGCGCGAGCGTGCCGAGGACGAAGACGGGCGTGAACGGCTTGCCCTCGTTGAGCACGTTCCAGAGCCGGGCGGCCACGATCTCGAAGCGCCCCGCGCGCCTGGCGTCCTCGCGGCTGGCGCGGATGCGGCCGAGCGAGGGCATTCCGGCGACGGCGGGGACAGCGAGCAGCGCGCCGGGGCCGAAGGCGTACGCAAACTTGAGGCCGTGTGTGAGCACGGCCAGCGTCAGCGCCTCGCCGCCGGGCATGCCCTGCGCCTGCAGCGCGGCCGTCATGCTCGCCTCGTAGACGCCGATGCCGCCGGGCGTGAGGTGCACGACCTGGAAGAGGATCGTGAACGCCGTCACTGCCGCAGCGGCCGTCAGCGAGAGCTCGAGGCCGAGCGCCTGCGCGGCGCCGTACACGACGACGGACTCGAGCAGCCAGCTCGGCACCGTGAGCGCGAAGGCGCGGAGCACGTCGCGCGACGGCATCGGGCGCAGCGCGTCGCGGGCGCCGGCCCAAGCGCGGTCCACCACCTCGACGCGTGTGCGGGGCGGGGCCCCGGCGCGGAGCCGGAGCAGCGCGGCGGCGCCGACGCCGAGCAGCAGCGCCGGGACCGCGAGCACCACGGGGCTCTCGCCACCGGCGGTGGTCAGCGGGAACAGCGCGGTCGCGATGGCGAGCAGCGCGGCCACGTCGAGCAGGCGCGCAACGACCGTCGAGACGGTCGCCCCGGCGACCGGGACGCCGGCGCGCACCGCGAGGGCGGGTCGCAGCACCTCGCCGGCCTTGACCGGCAGGGCGTGGTTGGCGAGGAGCGCGCCGTGCAGGATCGCGACGAGCCGCCCGGCGCTGGCGTCAGAGCCCGCGCGGCCGAGGAGCGTGCGCCAGGCGAACGCGCGCAGCACGAACGCCGCCGCGTACGCGCCGAGCATCACCGCCAGCAGGCCGGGGCTGCGCGCCAGCTCCTCGACGCCTGCACGCAGCAGCGCCCCGTCCGCCGCACGTACGATCAGCAGCGCGCTGACCGCGACGAGCACCACTGCGGCAACCCAGCGCAGCCGGGGACGCCGCCGAGGCGACGGCGGCGACGCGGAGGCGTCGGCGGGGGCGCGCGACGGCAGGCTCGCCGAGCGGGTCGAGGCGGCGTTCGGCAGTGGAGTATCCGATCCATGTGCCGTCGCCGTGCGTCGGCATGGTCGATGTTGTCGTGTGAAGCGACTCCGCGATGTACGAGGTGCTACATCACGACGTTAGCTTGCACTAATATGCATGTGCAGGTTCTACTGGTGGCCGGGTACAGTGTCAACGCTTCGCCATGTACGGCAACGACGAAAGCCGAGGAGTAGCAGTGGCTGTAGCCGGATTCGGCGCGGAGCTACGGCGCGTGGCGAGACCACGCACATCGATGCGCATGCGGCTCGCACTGCTCGTCGCGGGCGTGGCTGCGGCCCTCGCCCTCCTCGCGGCGAGCTGCGGTGACGACGGCGAGCAGCGGCTCACGATCTACTCGGGCCGCAGCCCGGAGCTGATCGGCCCACTGCTGGAGCGCTTCGCGCAGGAGACCGGCATCGACGTCGGCGTCCGCTACGGCAGCACCGCCCAGCTCGCGGCCCTGCTGATCGAGGAGGGCGACCAGAGCCCGGCCGACATCTTCATCTCCCAGGACGCGGGCGCGCTTGGCGCCGTCCAGGCCGCCGGCCTCTTCACGACCATCGACGACGACATCCTCGAACGCATCGCGGCGACCTACCGCTCGCGCGAGGGCCGGTGGATCGGGCTCTCCGGCCGCGCGCGCGTGGTCGTCTACAACACCGACGTGCTCTCGCCCGACGACCTGCCCGAGTCCGTCCTCGAGTTCACCGACCCGAAGTGGCGCGGCCGGGTGGCGTGGGCGCCGACCAACGGCTCGTTCCAGGCGTGGGTGACCGCGCTGCGTGTCAGCGAGGGCGAGGACGGGGCGCGCGCCTGGCTGGAGGGGATGCTCGCCAACGACCCGCCCGAGTTCCCCAACAACGTCTCGATCGTCGCCGCGGTCGGACGCGGCGAGGTCGACGCCGGCCTGGTCAACCACTACTACCTCAACCGCTTCCTCGCCGAGCAGGGCGAGGGCTTCCCCGCCCGCAACTACCACACCGGCCCCGGCGACATCGGGACGCTCGTGAACGTCGCCGGCGCGGGGGTGCTGCGGACGTCCGACCAGCCGGACGCGGCGCGGCGCTTCCTCCAGTTCATGCTGAGCGAGGCAGCGCAGCGCTACTACGCCGAGACGAACACCGAGTACCCGCTCGTCGCGGGCGTCGAGGGCGCCCCGGGGCTGCGGTCGATCGCCGACCTCCAGCCGCCCGCCATCGACCTGAGTGACCTGTGGGACCTGGAAGGCACGCTCCGCCTCCTGCGCGAGACCGGCGTGCTGCCGTAGCCGCGCGGGGAGCCCTCGCACGGCGCCGGGATGGGGCCTGCGCCGGCACTCGCGGTGGGTCTTACGGCGACCAGACGAGCAGGATCAGCGGGACGGCAACAACGGTGATGAGGGCCTCGAGGGGGAGGCCCAGGCGCCAGTAGTCGCCGAAGCGGTAGCCGCCGGGGCCCATCACCAGCAGGTTCGACTGGTGCCCGATCGGCGTCAGGAACGCAGCCGAGGCGCCCACGGCCACGGCCATGAGAAACGGGTCCGGCGAGGCGGACAGCCCGCCCGCGACGCCGAGGGCGATCGGCGCCATGAGCACGGCCGCCGCCGTGTTGTTCACGATGTCCGAGAGGAACATCGAGATCACCAGCACCGCCGCGACGCTCGTCCACAGCGGGAGGTCGCCGCTCACCGCAACGAGCACCGAGGCCGCGTCGGCCGCCAGCCCTGTCTCTTCGAGCGCGCCGCCCACGGGGATCATCGCCCCCAGCAACACGATCACCCGCCAGTCGATCGACTCGTAGACCTCGCGTGGCGAGACCAGCCCGACCAGCCCCATCACCGCCGCGGCGCCGGCCATCGCGACCTGGATCGGGAGCAGCCGGAGCGCGGCCGCCGTCATCAGCGCGCCCCCGAAGATCGTGACGGCGAGGAGCGCGCGCCGCTCCCGCCGGCCCACGCTCAGCTCGCGCTCCGCGAGCGGGAGGCAGTTCAGCGCCTCGAGCGTCCCGGGCAGCTCGTGGCGGTTCGCCTGGAAGAGCAGCACGTCGCCGACCTGGAGCACGGTGTCACGCATGCGGACGCGCGACTGGCGGCCGCTGCGCGAGACGGCGAGCACGTTGACGTGGTGCCGTCGCCGCAGGTTGGCCTGCACCACCGTCCGCCCCGGCAACGACGAGCCGGGCGCGATCACCGCCTCGGCGAGGACCACGTCGCCGTCACCGAGCCTGGCCGCCGCGCCGTCCCGCCCGCCCGCAGCCTCCAGGCCCGCCTCGGCGACGAGCGCGTCGAGCGCCTCGCTGCTCGCCTCGACGACCAGCTCGTCGCCCGCGTGCAGCAGCTCGAAGCCCGACGGCAGCCCGATCCGGCGGTCGCCGCGCTCGACCGCGACGACGACGAAATCGGCGTTGGACTCCGCGCCGAGCTCGGCGATGCTCCGGCCGTCCGTGGGCGATCCCTCGGGGACGCGGAGCTCGAAGAGGTAGTCGCTGATCTCGAACAGCTCCTCGCTCGCTGCCTCCTCGCGTCGCGGGATGAGCCGCCACCCGACGAGCGAGACGAACGCCAGCCCGGCGACGGCGATGCCGATTCCGACGGGCGCGAAGTCGAACATCGCGAACGCCTCGCCCGAGGCGTCGGCGCGGAACGTGGCGATCACGATGTTGGGGGGCGTGCCCACCAGCGTGACGAGGCCTCCCAGGAGCGAGGCGAACGCGAGCGGCATCAGGACCGCGGAGGGCCGGTTCCCCGCCTGGCGGGCCAGCCGGATCGCGGTCGGCATCAGGACGGCCAGCGCGCCGACGTTGTTGATGAACGCGGAGAGCGTGGCCGCGAGCCCGGAGGTCGCGGCGATCTGCCGCGTCGGCGAGGCGCCCGCGACGGTGAGCCAGCGGGCCAGCAGGTCGACGGCCCCAGAGTTCTGCAGTCCCCGGCTCACGACGAGCACGGCGGCCACGGTCACCACCGCGGGGTGGCCGAAGTCGGCAAACGCCTCGTCGCCGGGGACGACGCCGCCCAGCACGAGCGCCAGCAGCGCGAGGAGCGCTACCGCGTCGTAGCGCCATCGCCCCCAGACGAAGAGGACGAACGTGAGCGCGAGCACGAGGAGGACAAGTACCTGATCGGTTTCCACGGCCCACACAGGATAGGTGACTGCCCGGCGAGGGCATCCCCCTCGCCGGTCGGCCCGCCGGGGCTCAGTCCATCACGAGCACGCTGCGCGCCACGTCGCCGCGATCCAGAGCCGCGTACGCCTCGTTGATCTCCGGGAGCGGGTACGTACGGCTGACCAGCGAATCGACGTCCAGGCGGCCACCCATGTAGAGGTCGACCATCTTCGGGAGGTCGATCCAGGGGCGGGCGGAGCCGTACCACGAGCCGCGCAGCACCTTCTCCGTGCGCGGCAGCGAGAGCGCGGGGATCGACATCATGTCGTCCTCGGACGCCATCCCCACGACCACCGTCGTGCCGCCGGGCCGGGTCGACTCGTAGCAGTCGACGATGGTCTGCGAGAAGCCGATGGCCTCGAACGCGTAGTCCACGCCGCCGCCGGTGAGGTCGAGGACGCGGGCGGCGGTGTCGCCCTCGCTTGCGTCGAGGATGTCGGTTGCGCCGAACTGCCGGGCGTACTCGAGCTTGTTGGCCTTCACGTCGACGGCGATGATCCGCTCCGCACCCGCGAGCACGGCGCCCTGGATGCAGTTCAGTCCGACGCCGCCGCAGCCGACCACCAGCACGGAACTCCCCGCCTCGACCCGCGCGGTGTTGATGACGGCGCCCACGCCGGTCATCACCGCGCAGCCGATGAGGGCCGCCCGGTCGAGCGGCACGTCCGGGCGGACGGGGACCGCGCCCGACTCGGGCACGACGGCGTACTCGGCGAACGCCGCGACTCGCGCGAAGTGGTGGAGGTCGCGGCCGTCGCGACCGTGCAGCCTCGTGGTGCCATCGAAGAGCAGCCAGCGATCGCTGTCCGCTCCGTTGCAGAGCACGGGCTCGCCGCGGGTGCAGTGGTCGCACCAGCCGCAGTTGGGGCGGAAGTTCAGGATCACGTGGTCGCCCGGCCGCACCCGCTCGACGCCCGCACCGACGCGCTCGACGACGCCGGCGGCCTCGTGGCCCAGCACCATCGGCAGCGGCGGCGTCCACTCGCCCTTCATCACGTGGTAGTCGGAGTGGCAGACGCCGGCCGCGGCGATGCGTACAAGCACCTCCCCGGCCTTCGGGTCGTCAAGCCGCACGGGTTCGACGACCAGCGGCGTGTTCGCCTCGTAGAGCACAGCCGCATTGATCTCCATCGCGAACCCCCTGCGCTGAATCGTGGCTCCCGCGGCGATGATAGGACGGGGCGTGCAGCGCTGCGCGGCTCCCACGGACCACCCGATGCAGGCGAAGGCCGGGCGGGTCGTCAGGCCTCGCCCGCGGCCGGATCCAGCCGCGCGAGCAGCGCGGCGAGCATGTCCATGCGCGGCGTCGGCACGCCGAGGGTCCGCGCGCGGCGTGCGGGCTCGGCGAAGATCGCGTCCACCTCGATCGCGCGGCCCTCGAGGTAGTCGATGAGGGTGCTGGGGCGGTACGGGCCCATCACGTCGGTGAGCTCGAACATGCGCGCGATGACGGCGACGCCGTCGATGCGCTCCGGGCTGCCGGCGGCCGCGAGGTCCGCGTTGCCGGCGGCCACGACCTCCTCCATGAGCGCGCGCGCCTCGGCGCGCAGGCCGGGGTCGGTCACGATCACCTCGGTGTGTACGCCGCCGGCGGCGACGGTGAGGCCGTTGAACGGGACGTTCCAGCAGAGCTTCTCCCAGCGCGCCCGCAGCAGAGGGGCGGCGGCGGTCATCTCGGCGGTCGCGTCCTGCCAGAGCGCCACGGCGCGGTCGAGCTCGGCGGGGTCGTCGCCGAGGTGCGCGATGCCGACCTGTCCGTACTCGATGTGGTGGATCACGCCCGGTTCGCCCCGGTTGATGCAGGTGAAGGCGAGCCCGCCGAAGACGCGCTCCGTGCCGAGCGAGGCGGCGAGGCGCTCCTCGATGCCCAGGCCGTTCATGATGGCGAGCACGCGCGTCTCGGGCCCGAGGCACGGGCGGATGAGCGTGGCTGCCGCGTCGAGCGCGGTGGTCTTGAGACCGCAGAGCACCCAGTCGACGGGCCCGATCTCGGAGGCGTCGCGCGCGATGGCGGGACGTTCGAGGACGAAGTCGCCGTGGTGTGACTCGATGCGCAGTCCGCGCGCCGCCACGGCGTCGTAGTCGCGGCGGAGCAGAAAGCGCACGTCGTGGCCGGCCTGCGCGAGGCGCGCGCCGTAGTAGGAGCCGACTGCCCCGGCGCCGATGACGGCTACGGTAGCCACGGTCGGCGATCCTAGCACGCAACGCGGGCGCGTCGCGTCGGGGAAGGACTCAGCGACCCGGTCGGTTCGCCGCGCCGGGGGTGGGCTCGTCGACGGTCTCGAAGTCACCCGTGCCGTCGGGCTGGCGGGCGTAGCTCGTGCCCTCGTCGGCGTCTCTCTCGGCCCAGTCACGCGGCCAGCGCGATGGCGGTCGCCGCGACCACTGCCGGGGCGCCCAGGGCAGGCGCGAACGGCCGCGACGCGTGCCGACGACGCAGTGCCTCACCACACGGCCTGCATCCACTCGGCCCTCGCGGGCACCGACTCGCCGGAGCCGCTAGACGGGCTCGGCGCGGAAGAGCGGGATGACACGCTCGGTGCGCTGCTGGTAGTCCTCGTAGTCCGGGTACGCCTCGACGGCGAGACGCCAGAGCCGCGCGCGCTCCTCGGGATCCTCGACCAGCCGGGCGCGCATCGAGGTGACCTCGGCGCGGTCGCGCAGCTCGATGTCCGGGTCGGCCATCAGGTTGTAGACCCAGACGGGGTTCTGCGGCGCGCCGCCGAGCGATCCGACGAGCACGTAGGCGTCCCCGTCGGCCACGCGCATGAGCGGCGTCTTGCGGATCGCGCCCGTGCGGCGGCCGCGATGGGTCACGATCACGACCGGCATCCCGCGCAGCTCCGCGCCCTCGGCGCCGTCGGTGCGCTCGTACAACTCGACCTGGTCCCGCACCCACTCGGCCGGGCTCGGCACGTACTCGCTCACGCTGGCCCCCTGCTCCCTCGCACGACGCGACTCTCGCCGATCCAGTCTCACCTCGCCCGCGTCCGGCTGTCGAGCGAGCGACGCGCGGCGCGCCGTCGGCGTACAGTGGCGCGACCACACGACACAGCACACCGCACGGACTGGAGTTGCACATGGCATTCGCGCACCCGGAGTTCCTCGTCTCCACCGAGTGGCTCGCCGAGCACCTCGCGGACGACGACGTCCGCGTCTTCGACGCGAGCGTCTTCCTGCGCCCCCGCGACGGTGGCGGCTTCCAGGTCGAGTCGGGGCGAGGCGAGTACGAGTCCGGCCACATCCCCGGCTCGGGGTTCCTGGACCTGCAGGGCGACTTCTCCGACAACGACCACGACCTGCGCTTCATGATGCCCTCGGCCGAGGCGTTCGCCGAGGCGGCCGGGCGGCACGGCATCGCGGAGACCTCAAAGCTCGTCCTCTACGACCGCGCGGGCTCGGCGTGGGCGGCGCGGCTGTGGTGGATGTTCCGCTCGATGGGCTGCGCGGGCGCGGCGGTACTCGACGGCGGCTGGCGGCGGTGGACCGACGAGGGCCGCCCCGTCTCGACCGACGGGGCGACGTACGCGCCCACGACGTTCACGCCGACGCCCGACCCGGCCCGCTTCGCCGACCTCGACGAGGTGCGCGCGTTCATCGACTCGGCCGGTGCGGGGAGCAGTTGCCTGATCAACGCGCTGAGCCGGGAGCAGCACGCTGGCGCCGATGGCGGCGGGGCCTACGGGCGTCCGGGCCACATCCCCGGCGCGACGAACGTGCCGTCGATGGAGCTGACCGACCCCGACACCGGCCTGTTCCGTCCCGCCGAGGAGCTGGCGGCGCTGTTCGAGCAGGCGGGAGCAGACAGGGACCAGCGCGTCGTGACGTACTGCGGCGGCGGCATCGCCGCGTCGAACGACGCCTTCGTGCTCGCGATGCTGGGCTACGGGAACGTCGCGGTCTACGACGCCTCCATGTCCGAGTACGCCGCCGACCCGTCGCTGCCGCTCGAGGTCGGCTGAAGCCGGGCGGGCGCGTCGGGGTAGAACTGGGCGCAGTACGCGCGGAAGGTCGTGATCTCGCCGTCGGAGCGGTTGAGGCGGGGGCGCGAGAGGTGGCTCTTGCGGCTCCAGATGATGACGTCCTGCATGACGTCCTGCACCTGCTGCGCCGCCAGGAACCTGCCGATCAGCGGCGCCCGCCACCTGCGCGGCAGGAACCCCAGCCCGACGACCTTGCGCTTCGGGTTGCGGATCTCCCGCACCTGCGAGGCCAGGGACATGTCGATGAACGCGCCGTCGACCGGCGTCGCCAGCACCCACAGCCGCAGGTCCATGCCGATCGTGTGCTCGTGCACGTCGACGTACGAGTAACCCAGTCCGTAGATCTGGGCATTCGCTGAGAACCGCATAGTGAGGCTGCCGACCTTCGCGATGTCCCGCACGCTGGTGAAGTCCCAGCGGCTCTCGAGACGCGGGCCCTCGACCACCACCGGTGCGGTGCGGTCAACGCCGTCGTAGCCGTGGACGTAGCGCAGGTGCGCGATGTCCACGGAGTTCTCGGTGGTCTCCTGCGGGTGGCCCTCGAAGCGGAGCGTACGGATCGAGACGTTGGTCCAGCCGTCCTGGTCGGGCACGCCCTCGGGCAGGCTCCACTGCGGCTCGCGGTCCTCGATGCCCCACCACGCGAAGATCATCCCGAGCATCTCGCGGGCCGGGAAGACGCGCAGCCGCGCCGCCCGCGGCGGGGCGGCGTACGGGGTGTCGACGCACTGGCCGGTGGCGTCGAACTCGAAGCCGTGGAAGGGGCAGACGAGCCGGCCGTCGCGGACGCGCCCGCCGGCGTCGGGGCCCAGGTCGGAGCCGAGGTGCGGGCACACGGCCTCCGCGACGCACGGGCGCCCGTCGTCGTCGCACCAGACAACGACGTCCACGCCCATCCAGGTCTTCTGGATGACCTTCGCCCTGGACTTCAGCACGGTCTCGCGACTCGCGACGAAGAACCAGCCCTCGGGAAACGGCGGGAGCGGGGTGACCGTCAGATCGTCGTGTCGGATGGGCATGATGGACGCTTCCTCACACCGACTCTGGAGGTGGCCGCGGCGGGCTCAGCCTGCGGCGACACTGCCACGCGCGCGGGTCATCACGGGCCTTGCCGGATCGCCACAGGGCGGCGAGGCCCGCAGATGGTCCTGACATATAATCTCACGGTCGGGCTGATCGGTGCCGAGTGACACGAGTGGGCTCCCGGGCCGGGCTCGCCGATGCACCAACGACCGGGCCACGCTCGGCGATGCCCGGCAGTGGACTGGCCCCGCGCGGCGGGGATTGCGCATGGGTGAAGAGGGCAGATGAGCCGGTTCAGATCGTGGCTCCCCGGGCTCCCCATCGCCGTGCTGGCGATGGGACTGGCGCTCGCGGCGGCATGCGGCTCGGAGTCCGCGCCCGACGCGGAGCCGACGCCGGCGCAGACGCGGACGGTCGCGTCGACGCCCGCTACGGCTACGCCCACGCCTGCCCCCGAGTTGACGGTGGAGGAGTTGCTCTCGGCAGCCAGCGAGCGGTTGCGCGACCTCTCGACAGCACAGATCACCATGGTCGACGAGTTCGAGACGGGGGCGAAGTTCTTCGGGACCACCTTCAAGAGCCTCGAGGCGGACCTGGAGGCTCCCGACAGCTTCCACATGGTGGTGGACGTGGTTGCTCCGGGCCTGGGGTTCGTCGAGATCGTGATGCTGGCCGTGGGTGACGAGGCCTACATGAAGTTCTCCGCCGACGCGCCGTGGACCCCGCTGCCCGCGGACCAGGTGCCGTTCAACTTCGCCGGTATCGGCGTCACGCTGGGCGACATCATCCTTGCCATGGAGGACGCCTCCGAGGCAGGCCGGGAGTCCCTCAGGGGCGCGGAGACGATCCAGGTCGACGGAGCCGTGACGTCCGAGGACCTCGCGCACCTGATCCGTGACACGGACCCGGGGCATCCGATCACCCTCTCCGTCTGGATCGACGAGGAAGACCACACGCTCCACCAGATGCTGATCGCCGGCCGCATCTTCGACGAGGACGGGCCGGAGACGAGGCGCCTGGTGACCATCGCCGTCGACGTCTCCGTTGAGATCGAGCTTCCGGACATAGCCTCCGAGCCATGAACGCGGCCAGGGCGGGGCTGACATCCCTGGGTTCGTCCCAGACGGTCGTCATGTGGATTCTCTGCCTGGGCGTCTTCTCGACTGCCCTGGACCAGACGGTCGTCGTCGCGGCGCTCCCCAGCGTCATGATCGACCTCGAGATCCCACTGACAGACCTCGACAGGGCGTCGTGGATCGTGACCGGCTACCTGATCAGCTACACCGTGGCGATGCCGCTGGCCGGCCGCCTCTCGGACGTCTACGGCCGCGTCCGCATGTTCCAGGCGGCGCTGCTGCTGTTCGCCGTCGGCTCGGCGCTGGTCGCCGTCGCGCCGAACTTCGAGTGGATCGTCGTCGCGCGCGTGATGCAGGCGGCCGGCGGCGGGGCCACGGTCCCGATCGGACTCGCGATGGCCGTGGGGACGGTGTCGCCCGCGCAGCGTGGGGTGGCGCTAGGGCTCGTGGCAGCCTCGGCCGAGGCCGGCTCCGTGCTCGGTCCGCTCTACGGGGGAGCCATCATCGAGCTAGTCGGGTGGCGGTGGATCTTCTGGCTGGACGTGCCGCAGAGCCTCATCCTGATCGCGCTGCTCGGCATCCTCCCGAACCGCGCCAACCGCGAGGCGAAGATGGACTACCTCGGCGCGCTCGCGCTGGGCGGCGCGCTGACCGTGATCACGGTCGCGCTGTCGCAGCGGAGCATCTTCTCGCAGGAGTCCTTCGTCCCCTACCTGTTGCTCGTCGTCGGGGTCCTGCTCGTGGCCGTGTTGATCCGGGTAGAGCGGCGGACGGTGCAGCCCCTGCTCGCGTCGTTCCTGTACAGCTCGAAGGCCTTCCTCTCGTCCAACATCGCGCAGTTCCTGGTGGGGGTCGCGCTCATCATCTCACTGGTCGCGGTGCCGCTGATGTCCGGCACCGTCATGGAGAAGGGCGCGTGGGAGAGCGCACTGCGCCTGATCCGCCTGACCGCCGCCATCCCGGTGGGCGCCGTGATCGGCGGGTACCTCCTCCGCGTGACGGGGGTCCGAACGGTGTGTGTGGCCGGGCTGGTGCTGATCGGGACCGGCCTGCTCGTGATGAGCACGTGGGAGACCGAGGTGCACGAGCCGCGGCTGACCCTGCCGCTGGTCGCGGCGGGGCTGGGCTTCGGGCTGGTGATCCCACCCATCGGCGTCAGCGCGCTCAGCGCCGCGCCGAGCCACTACTGGGGCGCAGCGGCCTCGCTGGTCACCGCATCGCGCATGGTGGGGATGGCATTGGGGCTCGCTGCGCTGTCCGCGTGGGGCATCGAGCGCTTCTACAGCCTCACCGCCCACGTGACGGTCGGGACCACGTACGAGGAGACCGAGGCGCCCCTGATCGAGGCGGGGGTGACCGTGTTCCAGAACATCTTCACGATCGCGGGGGTGCTCGCCCTGCTCGCCATCCTGCCGGCCTTGCTGATGGAGGTGGAGGAGGTCGAGGAGTCGGAAGGGCTCACGGAACCGGGGTACTCCATCCTCTAACCGGGCCCCCGGAACGTGCCAGGCACGGCGCTCGGTAAGCGATGTGATACTCGGTTGCGGCGCTCAACGCGCGTAGCCTAGACTCATTATGATAGTTGGGGGCATAGTTCTATGACTCTCGCCACGGACAATGTTCGTACCCAGACGCTGACATTGCCCGAGGAGCTCATTTTGATGCTCCTCAACGAGGAGAGCGGCTATTTCCGGCAGGTACCGGGCTGGCACCTGAACTGCGCCATCGTCGGATCCGTGCTGGCGGAACTCTCATTGATCGGCCGCATCGACACCGATATGCAGTCGCTGATCGTCCTGGACCGGTCGGCTACGGATGATCCCGTCCTCGACCCCGTGCTGCGGGAGATCGCGGACGAGCCGACGCAGCACAACGCCCAGTACTGGATCGAGCGGCTCGCGTCCCAGGCCGAATCGATCATCGACCTGTCGCTTGAGCGCCTCGTCGACCTGAGCATCCTCGAGTACCACGAGGGTGACTTCTGGTCGCTGGCACACACCGTGTGGCAGACCGATATGTTCAGCGGCTCGGGTGAGGGCACCGCCGTCGAGTTCGTCAAGACACGCATCAGCCGGGCGATCTTCAACGACGAGATTCCCGACCCGCGAGACGTCATCATCATCTGCCTGATCAACACCTGTGACGTCTTCCGCTTCATCTTCCAGCTCGACGAGGAGACCGAGGAGCGCATCGATCTCATCTGCAGGATGGACCTGATCGGGCGGTCGATCGCCGAGGCGGTATCGCACAACATCGCCGGCCCGCTGCTGCGGCGGTCCGGGCTCACCAAGTCCATCCCGACCGTCCCGCTGCGGAAGATCGCCTTCCACCGCAACCTGCGCGACGGCAACCTCCCCGCGCTCTTCGCCGACCTCGCGCGGCAATATGGTCCCGTCTACAAGATCCGCCCGCCGTTCAGGCCGCCGATGTACGTCCTGGCCGGGCCGGAGACGAACCACTGGGCGCACCGACAGGGCCGGATGTACCTGCGGGCCAAGGACTACCTGCAGGACTTCGAGAAGGTCTACGGCGCTTCCGGGATCCTGCCCGCGCTGGACGGCGCGGACCACTTCCGCTTCCGCAAGGCGATGGCCCCAGCCTACTCGCGCGCACGGCTCGAGGGGCAACTGGAGGACCTCTACGAGTACACGCGGTCGCACATGGCGGAGTGGAACGTCGGCGACGCGTACAAGGCCACCACCATGTGCCGGCGCCTAGTCAACGCGGAGATCTCGCCGCTCGCCATCAGCGTCGACTCGCAGGACATCATCGACGACCTCGTCGCGTACAAGACGAGGGCACTGACGACGCACGTGCTGAAGGTCATGCCGAAGTTCATGCTCCACACCCCGGGCATGCGACGACGCAGGAAGGCCGTCGGGGTGTTGCTCGACCGGGTCCAGGGCGTCCACACGCCCGCCCAGCGCGAGGGGGAGCCCCGAGACCTCGCCGACGACCTGCTCAGCCTGCACGAGAGCGATCCGCAGTTCCTGCCGGAGTCGAACCTCCG
>DAOULE010000157.1:0-20601 GCA_034420575.1 Dehalococcoidia bacterium | reverse complement strand
GACGCAGCAAGTACGTGGCGACCGTTCCGGGTCAAGCTCGCCTACTCGGCGGGCAACCTGCCGGGCCAGGTGGTCTCGCAGGCGTTCGCGCTGTGGCTCATCTTCTTCTACACTCCGCCCGCCGACGAGGATGCCCCGACGTTCATCCCCGCGCTCGGCCTGCCCGACCTCGACCTCGGGCTGTTCGCGCTCCCGGACGAGCTCGCGCCGCGGGTGCTGCTCGGGCTGACGCTCACCATCGCGGGCATCATCGAGGCCTTCGACGACCCGATCATCGGCTACCTGACGGACCGCACGAAGTCGCGCTGGGGGCGGCGCATCCCGTACGTCGTGCTGGCGACGCCGTGGTGGGCGTTCACGTTCTTCCTGCTGTTCGTCCCGCCGTTCGGCGACGGCACGGTCGCCAACCTGCTCTGGCTGATCGTGGTGCTCGAGGGCTACTGGCTCGCGAGCAACCTGGCGGGCGCGCCGCTCGAGGCGCTCATGCCGCACATCGCGAAGAGCCACGAGGACCGCGTCTCCGTCGCGTCGATGCAGCTCGTGTTCGGCATCCTCGGGGCGTTCATCGGCCTCGCGATCAGCGGGCTGCTCATCGACCTCGTGGGGTTCGGGGGGATGGCGGCGATCCTCGCCGTCATCGGGTTCGCCGGCCGCTACGCCTCGCTGGCCGGGTGCTGGGACTACGCCCGCACCGACGATGAGCCCTCGACGCCCGGCCTCGTGCGGTCGGTGCGCGAGACGCTCTCGAACGAGCACTTCATCGCGTTCCTGCCGAGCTTCATCTTCTTCCGCATCGCCCAGATCATGATCACCGCATGGATCCCCTTCTACGTCGCGGCCGTGCTCGGGGACGTCGAGGCGTTCGGGTTCAGCGGCTCCGAGGACGAGGGCGCATTCACGTCGGCGATGACGGCGCTGATCATCCTCGGCATCCTGGCGGGCATCCTCATCTTCGCGCCGCTTGCGCGCCGCGGCGGGAAGGCGCAGGCGTTCCGCGTCTCGATGCTGTGGGGCGCGGGGACGCTGTTCCTGCTCTTCTTCGTCGGATTCGTGCCGGGCGTCCCGAAGCTGGTGCAGACCGCGGCGACGGTGCTGTTCGCGGCGTTCCCGATGGCCGGGGTGTTCATGCTCCCCAACATCCTCATCGCCGACATCGTCGACCACGACGCGGAGCGCACCTCGACGCGGCGCGAGGGGATGTTCTACGGCACCCAAAACCTGCTGGAGAAGAGCGCCTCGGCGTTCGCACCGCTGATCTTCGCGCTCGTGCTGCTGGCCGGCGACACCGCCGAGGACCCACTCGGCATCCGCCTCGTGGGCCCCGTGGGGGGTGTGCTGCTCCTCATCGGCTGGTTCTCGTTCCGCCGCTACGCGCTCTACGACGACGTGCGCGACGCCGAGGCGAACTCGGGCTAGCGCGGTCACGCAAGTCGTCCTTGCGATGGGTGCGCGATGGAGTAGGGGTGCCGGCGGCGTTATCCTCAAGCTGGGAGAGTCGCCATGGCTACACGCCGGTCCACCGACGAGACTGCTCGCCTGGGTGCTGCCATCTACGAGCGCGATATCCGCGCTCAGGTCGAGGCCGACCACGACGGTGAGTACGTCGCCATCGACGTCAACAGTGGATGTTGGGCCGTCGCGGAGGATCTGCTGGCGGCCGCTAGCGACCTGCGGTCGCGGTACCCCGACGTTGTCGACGTGTGGAGTGTCCGGGTCGGCCATCGGGCGCTCCGCCACTTCGGGGGTCGGCCCCTGTGGAGACCTGAGTGATCGAGGGCGCAGTGAATGCTGCCTACGAGGCAGCGCTGACCCTCTCCGTACGCGGCCCGGGCGGTCGGCCACGCGAGATCGAAGCTGTCGTCGACACCGGCTACAACGGGTTCCTCACATTGCCGCCCGTCCTTGTGGGCGAACTCGACCTCCCCTTCGTCACCAGCGGCGACGCGACTCTGGCAGACGGCAGCGCGGTCAGTTTCGACATCCACGCGGTCACTGTTGACTGGGATGGTCACGCCCGACACATCGAGGCGGACGCCGCCGAGACCACGCCACTCGTCGGTATGCGGCTGCTCGCTGGTCACGACCTCCTTGTGGAAGTGGAGCACGGCGGACGCGTCGTCATCGAGGCTCGCTGAGGGTCGCGCCGCGAGCCCGCACGCGCAGGTGCCGTTGCGCGGGCTCGATGTAGACTGCGGCCCGGCCCGCCGGGAGGCGGGCGCGCCGAAAGGACGACGCGATGCCGCTCCACCCCCAGGCACAGGAGTTCCTCGAGGTCTTCGAAGCCGCCAACGCGCAGCTCCCGCCGCTGGCGGAGCGCGATCCCGCGACGTGGCGGCAGCAGGGGCTCGACCTCGCGAAGCAGGCGCGTGACCTGCCATTCAGCCCGCCGGTGCACGCGGAGACCGACCGCACGATCCCCGGGCCGGCCGGTGAGATCCCCGTGCGCGTCTTCACCCCGGGCACGGACGGACCGTACCCGGTGCTCGTGTGGTTCCACGGCGGAGGCTGGGTGCTCGGCGGGCTCGACGGCGGCATCCACGCGCTGCGCCTCCTCGCCAACGTCGCCGACTGCGTGATCGTCTCCGTCGACTACCGGCTCGCGCCCGAGCACCGCTTCCCCGCGGCCGTCGACGACTGCCTGGCGGCGACGCGCTGGGTGGCCGAACACGCCGCCGAGGTCGGCGCGGACCCCTCGCGCATCGCCGTCGGCGGCGACAGCGCGGGCGGGAACCTCGCGGCCGTCGTCTCGCAGCTGGCGCGCGACGGCGGGCCGAGCCTGGCGTTCCAGCTCCTCGTGTGCCCGGTGACGGACTCCGACTTCTCACGGCCCTCGTACGTGTGGAACAGCGAGGGCTACCTGCTGAGCACGGAGATGATGGAGTGGTTCTGGGCGCAGTACATGGGCCCCGACGGCGACCGCACCGACGTGCGCGTCGCGCCGATGCGCGCCGACGACCTGGGCGGCCTGCCACCCGCGCACGTGATCGCGGCCGAGTACGACCCGCTGGCCGACGAGGCCGTCGCCTACGCCGAGGCGCTGGAGGCCGCGGGCGTGGACGTCAAGCTCGTGGTGGCTGAGGGGCACATCCACGACTACGTCATGAACCTCGGGATCATCGACGACGCCGAGCCGGCCATCGCCGACATCGCGCGCAACATGACGCGGGCGTTCCAGCTCGCGGGAAGCGGGGACTGAGATGGGTCAGCAGGCTGAGCAGTGGGCGGCACGCCTCGACGCTGCGTTCGAGGGCGACATGGCGTCGGTGATCGAGAACCTCGCGAGCGTCCGCGACGAGGACTGGGAGTGGCTGCCGCCGAACGGGGCGCGCTCGATCCGCGGCCTCGTCCAGCACATCGGCGGCGCGACGCTGATGTACTACAACGCCGCCTTCGGCGACGGCACGCTCGGGTTCGACGACCCCAACGTGCAGGGCGTGGGCTCACTCGACACTCGCGAGGGCGCCATCGCGTGGCTGCGAGCGGGGCACACACCATTCCGCGACGCCGTCGCGGCCCTCGACGACGACGCCCTCGACGCCGACATCGGCATGCCGTTCGGCCGCAGTGGGAAGGCCGAGGAGATGCTGGACCAGCTCCTCCGCCACGCGGTCTACCACACGGGCGAGATCAACCACCTGCGCGCGCTCGCGCAGGACAACGACGCCTGGGCCTGGTAGCTCGCTGCGGGAGACGATCCGCTACAGGATCGTGCGGCTGTCGCGGTCCTCGGCGGCCATCGGCTCGGTGAAGGCCTCGGGCGGCGGGCCGTCGCCCCACCACTCGATCTCGGGCCGGAGCCGCACCCCCGCGTGTTCGAGCACGCGGCGCTGCACCTCCGTCATGAGCGCGACGAGATCCGAGGCCTTCGCGTCGCCGTCGTGGACGAAGAAGTTGGCGTGCAGCTCGCTCACGCGCGCCGCGCCCGCGGTGAGCCCCTTGCACCCGGCCGCTTCGATGAGCCGCCCGGCGTAGTCGCCCTCGGGGTTGCGGAAGATCGAGCCGGCGTTCGGCCCGGCGGTCGGCTGCGTAGCCTGGCGGTGTTCGAGGAGCGTGCGCAGCTCGGCCTCGATCTCCTCGCGCGGGCGCTCGTGCAGCCGCAGCGTTGCGCCGAGCACCATCACGCCCGCCCCGCGCAGCGAGGAGCGCCGGTAGCCGAAGAACAGCTCGCTGCGCGGGATCGTCGCCCGCCCCCGCCCGCCGAGCACCTCGACCTCCTCGACGAGCAGGCCGATCGAGCGGCCGTCGCCGATGCCGGCGTTGCTGTTGAGCGCCCCGCCGACCGCGCCGGGGATGCCGATCGCGAACTCCAGCCCGCCGAGGCCGCGCTCGGCCGCCGCGCGGCTCAGCGCGGGCAGCATCACGGCCGCCCCCGCCACGACGCGCTCGCCGATGAACGTGAACGACCCGGCCGCACGCCTGAGCGAGACGACGAGCGCGTCGACGCCCTCGTCGGCAACGAGCAGGTTGGAGCCCCCGCCGAGCACGCGCACCGACAGCGACTCGGCACGCGCCCAGCCGAACAGCTGCTGTAGCTGGTCGATGCTGTCGGGGATGGCGAGGTAGCGCGCGGGCCCGCCGATGCGCAGGTACGTGTGCCGCGCGAGCGGCACGTCCTCGTGCACCTCGATGCCGTCGGGCGGGGGCGCGGTCATGGGTTACATGGTAGGGGAGGCCCGAGAAACAGGGAGCGGCATGGCGGCGCCGGCTATGGCGGCGGAGCCGATCGCCTGCCGCCGAGGCCGATCGTCGCGAGGGCCAGCGCCAGGCCGACCGGCGCGATCGCCAGTGCGGCCGGGACCGGCACCGAGCCGGCAGAGCCCGTCAGCACTTCGGCCATGCTCGTCTCGCTCGGTTCCACGTCGTCGTTGGCGGGACGGTCCGGGGATGCGGTCGCTTCGTCGTCGCCGTGGTGGTTGCTGGACGTGGTCGCCGTCTTATCGTCGCCGTGGTGGTTGCTGGACGTGGTCGTCGTGTCGTCGCCGTGCTGGCTCCCGCCTGCAGCTGCCTCACCCTCCGTGCCGCCGGCGCTCGTCGCCGTGGTGTTCCCGTGGACGCCGTGGTCGTGGTTCGGGTCGAGATTCGCGTCGACGTGCTGCCAGACGCCGAGCACCGAGCTGACGATGGCGAGGACGGCGGCGGCTCGTGCGAGCCAGACGGTCGCCCCGGTCCGGCGAACGATGAGCGCCACGGTGGCCAGGGTGATGACGCCCAGCGTGATCCATGGCGCCCACTGCCAGGCGCTCGCCCAGTGGCGCTCGTACGCGAGCGACACGGCGGTGCCGACCACGCCAACCACCACCAGCAGGAGCAGACCTGCTCGCAGCGCTCCCGCCGGGTCATCCCCCCTGAACGTGCCGGTCATGATTGTTCCAGGCTCTCTCAGCCGCGCTACCGCCGCTCACGCACCTCGATGCGAGACGGAACGCGTGAGGATACTCCATCTCATTCGGCCCGGACGATACGTGATCTCAGACCGGGTGGCGAAGCTCGATCCGATCAGTCGGGCCGTGCATGAGCCGGGGCAGGGCGAACGCACCGGCCGCGGGCGGTCGCGGAGGTGATCGTCATCGAGCACGTGGGGTACGCCGGTCGGCCGGATGCACTCACGCCCATCGGCTCTCCTCCGCTGCGCGGTTGACCCGCGATCGTGGGCTGCCTACGCTCCGCTGACCGCCACCAGTCCACCCGCGCACCAGCGAGGCCGCCTGCCGGATGATCGACTTCGGGCTCGTGGACGCCGTCGATGCAGAGGCGATCGGGCCGCCGGGGCAGCGCACGTTCCGGCTGCGCGCCATCGCGGGCGTCAACCGCGCCGCTCTATGGATGGAGAAGGAGCAACTCAGCGCCCTCGGCCGCGCGATCTCGCGGCTGCTGGCCGAGCGCTCACCACGCCGCGAGGAGCCGCAGCCGTCAAGCGGCGACCTGAGCGGCTTCGGCGACCAGCCCGATGTCGACCTCCGCGTCGTGCGGCTGGGCCTGGACTTCCAGAACGAGGGCGAACGCGTCCTCATCCTCGCCGACGACGAGGAAGCGATGACGCGCGGCAACACCCCGGCGTTCCGCATGGAGGTGGGCCGCGGCCACGCGCGCGCCCTGGTGACGCAGATCACCGACGTCGTCTCGGCGGGGCGCCCGCGCTGCCCGCTCTGCGGCCAGCCGCTCGAGGGTGACGGGCAGCACTTCTGTCCCGGCTCGAACGGCCACAGCGAGGCGCTCGAGATCCCGACCGACGACGCCGAGCAAGCCTGACGCGCATGGCGCGCGCCTCGGGCGTTCCGGCGGTACGATCCGTCGGCATGATCACGCGTACGCCGACGGAGGCACTGACATGACGTTCGACACCCGGCACCGCAGCCGCACGCTCGTCGACGGCCCGGACCGCGCGCCCGCGCGCTCGTACCTGAAGTCGGTGGGGCTCAGCGGCGAGGACCTCCAGCGGCCGCTGGTGATGGTGGCCCACAGCTGGATCGGCACGATGCCGTGCAACTACAGCCAGCGCGAGCTGGCGCAGCACGTGATGGCGGGCGTCCGCGCCGCCGGCGGCACGCCGATGGAGGTCAACACCGTCTCCATCAGCGACGGCATCTCGATGGGCACGCAGGGCATGAAGGCCTCGCTGATCAGCCGCGAGCTCATCGCCGACTCCATCGAGCTCTGCGGCGTCGGCTACGGCTTCGACGCGGCCGTGGTGCTGGTGGGCTGCGACAAGACCATCCCGGCCGCGACGCTCGCGCTGGCGCGCCTCGACATCCCGAGCCTGATCCTCTACAGCGGCTCGATCGACCCCGGCCACCTCGACGGCCGCGACCTCACGATCCAGGACGTCTTCGAGGGCGTCGGCCAGCACGCCGCGGGCACGATCACCGAGGAGCAGCTCACGGCCATCGAGGACGCCGCGTGCCCTGGCGCGGGCGCGTGCGGCGCGCAGTACACCGCCAACACGATGGCGATGGTGCTGGAGTTCCTCGGCATCGCGCCGATGGGCTCCGGCTCCGTCGGCGCCACCGACCCGCGCAAGGACCGAGTGGGCTTCGAGGCGGGCCAGCTCGTCATGGACGTGCTGCAGCGCGGCCAGCGGCCCAGCGACATCATCACGCGCGAGGCCATCGAGAACGGCATTGCATGCGCCGCCGCCACGGGCGGCTCGACAAACGTCGTGCTCCACCTGCTCGCGCTCGCGCGCGAGGCGGGCATCCCGCTCGAGATCGACGACTTCGACGACATCAGCGAGCAGACGCCGCTGATCGGCGACCTGCGGCCGGGCGGGCGCTACGTCGCGCTCGACCTCGACCGCGCGGGCGGTATCCAGCTCGTCGCGAAGCGGCTCGTCGAGGGCGGCAAGGTCCACGGCGACGTGATGACCGTGACCGGCCGCACGCTCGCCGAGGAGGCCGCCGAGGCCGAGGAGGCGCCCGGCCAGGACGTGGTGCGCGAGCTCGACGACCCGCTGAAGGAGACGGGCGGGCTCGTGATCCTGCACGGCAGCCTCGCCCCGGACGGCGCTGTGGTGAAGGTCGCGGGTTACGAGCGGACGCAGCATCGCGGCCCCGCCCGGGTCTTCGAGCAGGAGGAAGACGCGCTCGAGGCGGTCCTCGCCGGCTCCATCAACGAGGGCGACGTGCTGGTGATCCGCAACGAGGGTCCGGTCGGCGGACCGGGGATGCGCGAGATGCTGGGCGTCACGGCCGCGCTCGTCGGCGCGGGCCTCGGCGAGACGGTCGCGCTGCTCACCGACGGGCGGTTCAGCGGCGCGACGCGCGGGCTGATGGCAGGCCACGTCGCGCCCGAGGCGGCCGCCAGCGGCCCCATCGCCGCCGTCCGCGAGGGCGACACGATCGCCTTCGACATCGACGGCCGCACGCTCGACCTCGAGGTGGACGAGGCGGAGATCGCGCGTCGCCTGGAGGAGTGGACGCCGCCGCCGCCGCGCTGGGAGCGTGGCGTCTTCGCGAAGTACGCCCGCTCCGTGTCGAGCGCGGCGGAGGGCGCTGTTACTGGGTAGGGCCTAGCGATCCTGCAAGCTGTCGGCGTAGCGCTGGCACGCCCGGATGTCGTCCCGGTCCAGCGACGGGTACTGATCGAGGATCGTGTCGTCGTCCCACCCGTCTTCGAGCCGCTCGATCACCAGCTCGACGGCGATGCGGGTGCCCGTCACCACTGGCTTCCCGGCCAGCACTTCTGGGTTCACTTCGATGCGCTCTTCCCGGTTCATACCGCGCCCCGTCCTCTACTCGCTGTCGGGATCCAGGATGGCATTCCAGGCGGCGAGGCCGAACCCGCCGTCGAGGTGGATCGTCTGGCCGACGAGCATCGGGGCCTCGTCGGAGCAGATCCACGCGACGGCCGCCGCGACATCGTCGGGCGAGACGTTGCGGCCGGCTGGGACGTGCGGACGGACGGCGTCGGAGATGTTCCCGCGGTAGGAGTGCTCGCCCTCGGACGCCTCGACCCAGCCGGCCGAGACGGCGTTGACGCGGATGCCGCTCGGGGCGAGCTCGACGGCGAGGTAGCGCGTCAGCGAGGCGAGCGCGGCCTTGCTTACCGCCACCGCCGAGTAGTCCGGCATGTACTGCCACGCGCCGGGCGAGAGCAGGTTCACGATGGCGCCGCCCCCGCGCTGCTCCATGAGCGGCACGGCCGCCTGCGCCGCCTGCCACGGCCCGAACAGGTTCACGTCCATGGTCTGGTGGAGGTGGTTCGGGCGCTGGCGGATCGCGGGCCTCGGGCGTTCGAGGCCTCTCGCGGCGTTGTTCACGAGCACGTCGACGCCGCCCCACGCCTCCACGTGCGCGAACAGCGCGGCGAGGTCGTCGCGGTTACCGGCGTCGGCGCGCACGGCCTCGGCCTCGACGCCGTGGGCGCGGCACTCGGCGGCGGTCGCCTCGGCGGCCTCGGCGCTGCGTGCGTAGTTCACGAGCACGTGGCAGCCCTCGGCAGCCAGCCGCAGCGAGATGACGCGCCCGATGCCGCGCGACCCGCCGATGACGACGGCACGCTTGCCGGCCAGTGAGGCGTACACAGGGGAGCGCTCATCGGTCATGGCGCGGCCACCTCGTGCGGCCCGAACGGCCCCTTCGCAGGCTCGATGAGGACGCCGACCGCCCACTCGTAGCCATCCGGGTCGCGCACCAGCGTCTCGCGCCAGCCGTGGCCCTTATCGACCGCCGCCGCGACGAGGTGTTGTGTCCCGTGCGCCCGGGCGCGCTCCTCGACGGCGTCGGGGTCGATGCCGAGCAGCCGTACCTGCGCACCGACGCCGCGTGTTGCGCCCGCGGCGAGTTCGGCGCTCCACGGGTGGTCGTCGTGGGTGTGGTCGGCGTGCAGCATCACCTCGGCGGGGCCGACGCGGACCGCGGCGAAGTCGATGTCCTGGTAGTGGACCTCAGCCGCGAGCACATCGCGGTAGAAGGCCGCGGCGCGCTCGGTGTCGCGCACGATGAGGTTGAGGGCGAGTGGCGGGAGCAGCGCGCCGTAGCGGAAGCCCGGCATCCACGGCATCGTCCCCTCGGGGCGCAGTCGGGTACCCATCAGCGGTCCTCCGGTGCTGGCAGCGCGCGTAGCGCGGCGACCTGCGCCGCGTGGTCGCGGTCGTGGTTGGCGAGGTGGTCGAGCATCCCGAGCACCGACATCTCGCGCCCCGGCGACGGGTGCTGCGCGTCGAGGTCGGCGTCGTCGCCGAGCGCCGCGAAGAGCTCGATCGTCGCCTCGCGCTGCTCCTCGAGGCTGTCGAGGAGGTGCCGCGGGCGGTTCAGCTCGGCAGGGCGTCGACGGCCGCGGAAGCTGGTCACCGCCTCCCCGCGCAGGGCGGCCTCGGCCCACTCGCGCCAGCAGCGCTCGCTGTCGGCGACGTGCCACAGCACTTCACGGATCGACCACCGCGCGTCGTGCTCCTCGTCGCGCTCCGTCGGGCGGCGCGAGAACGCCGCCTGCTCGATGCCGTCGAGGGCGTCGAGGAGTGCGCCGCGCGCGGCGGCGAGGGCGTCAAGGCGCTCGGTCAGCGCGGCGGTGTGGGGCGTGGTCTGGGTGTCCGGCACGGGAGCAGGATACAGCCGTCCGCCCGCGCGAGCCCTCGCCGATTGTCCCGTGTCCGATCGTCGGCCTACGCTCGCAGGTGCGAGGTGGGACGATGCGCATCACCGTGCTGGCGGGCGGCGTGGGGGCCGCGAGGTTCCTCGACGGGCTGTGCCGCGCCGCCGATCCCGCGGATGTGACCGCGGTCTGCAACGTCGGCGACGACTTCGAGTGGCACGGGCTGCACGTCTCACCCGACATCGACACCGTCATCTACACGCTCGCCGGCCTCGAGGGTGAACTGGGCTGGGGCGTGCGCGGCGACACCCGCGCCGCGCTCGACGAGCTCACCGAGCTGGGCGAGGAGCCGTGGTTCCAGATCGGCGACCGCGACCTCGCGACGCACGTCTGGCGCACCGAGCGGCTACACGCGGGCCGCCCGCTGAGCGAGGTGACCGGCGACCTCGCCCGGCTGCGAGGACTCGATCTGGCGCTGCTGCCGGTGACCGACGACCCGCACCCGACGGTCGTGATCACCCCGGACGGGCCGCTCGACTTCCAGGACTACTTCGTGCGCGGTCGCGCGTCGGCGGAGGTCGTCGGCGTCGAGTTCACGGGAGCGGCTGCGGCACGGCCCGCGCCGGGGGTCCTCGATGCCCTCGGCGGCACCGACGTGGTGATCGTGGCGCCGAGTAACCCGTTCGTCTCGATCGAGCCGATCCTGGTCGTCCACGGCGTGAGCGAGGCGCTGCGTGACACGTCGGCGCCGGTGGTGGCGGTCAGCCCCATCGTCGGCGGCGAGGCGGTGAAGGGCCCGGCGGCGGCGATGATGCGCACGCTGGGCCACGAGGTCTCGGCGCTCGGCGTGGCGCGGCTCTACGCGGGGCTCGTCGACGTGTTCGTGCTCGACGCGGTCGACGGCGCGCTCGCGCCGGCGGTCGAGGAGCTCGGGATGCGGGCGGTGGTGACCGACACGATGATGACGGGCCCCGAGCGCCGGCTCGCGCTGGCCCGCGCCGTGCTCGATGCCGCGGCGGCGGCACGCTGATGCAGGCGAGCGCCGCCGGAGGCCCGTGCGTGATCGTGCCCGTGCAGGCGCTCGCAGGAGCGAAGTCGAGGCTGGGCGACGTGCTGTCCGACGAGGACCGCTCCGCGCTCGTCCTCGCCATGCTCGGCGACGTGCTGGAGGCGGTGCGCGCAGCCCACGACGGGCCGCTCCTCGTCGTGACGCCCGACGAGCACTACGAGCCCGCCGCGGCCGTCGCGCGCGCCACGCTGCTCATCGACGCGGGCGTCGGCTACAACGAGGCGGTGCGGCTCGCGCTCGCCTCGGCCGAGGTGGAGGCGGCCGGAGCCGCTGCAGTCGTCCCCGCCGACCACGCCCGCGCACAGGCCGGCGATGTGCGGGCCGCCCTCGACGCCCTCGCCGCGCACGAGGTGGTCGTGGCGCCGTCGCTGGACGGCGGCACGGGTCTGCTCGGCCTGCGGCCGCCGGACGCCATCGAGACGGCGTACGGGCCGGGCTCGGCCGGGACGCACGAGCGGGTGGCGCGCGAGGCGGGCCGCTCGGTCGCCGTGCTGCGGCTGGCGTCGCTGGAGCGGGACGTCGACACGGTCGCCGACCTCGCGGGGGACGAGCCGCCGCTCGGGCCTCGGACTGCGGCATTCGTCGCTGCCCGGCCCGCGCTGCTCGCCCCGTAGGCGCAGCCGATACCTGGCCATCTCAGGTCGCGCCGGTGCTACGCTGGCGCGCGGCAGGCAGTGACGCGAGGCGGGGAGGTCGTGCGATGTCCGAGGTGCGCAAGGTCGGGGTGCTGGGGTGCGGGCTCATGGGCGGCGGCATCGCGCAGGTCTGCGCCACCGCGGGCTTCGAGACCGTGGTCCGCGAGGCCGATTCGGGGCCCCTCGAACGCGGCATGGCGTCCATCAACCGCTCGCTCGACGGCGCGGTCCGGCGCGAGCGCATCACCGCCGAGGAGCGCGAGGCTATCGGCGCTCGGCTGCACCCCACGACGAACCTCGAGGACCTCGCCGAGTGCGACATCGTGATCGAGGCGGTGACGGAGGACCTCGCGCTCAAGCAGCAGGTCTGGGGCGAGGTCGACGGCATCGTGCAGCCGGGCGCGATCTTCGCCTCGAACACCTCGAGCCTGACGATCGCGGCGATGGCGGGCTCGACGGGCCGTGCCGGGCAGTTCGTGGGGCTGCACTTCTTCAACCCCGCGCCCGCGATGCGCCTCGTGGAGGTCGTGCGCACCGTGACCACGTCGGACGAGACGTTCGAGGCGACGATGGAGTTCGCGCGAGCGCTCGGCAAGGAGCCGATCGCGGCGAAGGACCACTCGGGCTTCATCGTGAACCTGCTGCTCATCCCCTACCTGCTCGACGCGATCCGGGCGGTCGAGCGTGGCGTGGCGAGCATCGAGGACATCGACGCCGGGATGCGGCTGGGCGCGGCGCACCCGATGGGGCCGCTCACGCTGGCCGACTTCATCGGCCTCGACACGCTGAACAGCATCGCCGAGAACCTGCTCGCCGAGCACCACGAGCCGCGCTACGGGTCGCCGCCGCTGCTGCGGCGCATGGTCCTGGCGGGCATGTACGGGCGGAAGTCCGGCCTCGGCTTCTACGACTACTCGGGGGACGAGCCGACGGTGGCCCCACTCGGGCTGTAGGACTCGGGCTCTAGGGCGCGCTGGGCTATCCTGAGATCATGACGATCGATAGCTCCGTATTCGACTCCGACCGCGCCATCCTCGAACGTCTGCTCGGCCCGCCCCGCGAGGCCGACGGCGAGTTCCTGCACTGGTCCCGCGTGGAACTCCTGGACGGGAGCGCGGGCGCAGCGACCTCGTCCTCGTACGACACCCTCCACCACGAGGAGGTGCTGTACCACCACGACGCCCCGTCCGGCCTGCGCGCGATCATCGCCATCCACTCGACGGCCCTCGGGCCCTCGCTCGGCGGCACGCGCTGGTACCCGTACGCCGACGCCGAGGCGGCACTGCGCGACGTGCTGCGCCTCTCGATGGCGATGACCGCGAAGTCGGCCGTCGCCGGCCTCGACGTCGGTGGCGGCAAGGCCGCCGTCATCGGCGACCCGGCGGACCGCACACCGGAGCAGCTCGCCGCCTACGCCCGCGCCGTCGACCGCCTCGAGGGCCGCTACATCACGACCACCGACGTCGGCACCACCACGGCCGACCTCGACGCGCTGTCCGAGCTCACCAGCCATGTGGTCGGCGCCTCGCCGGAGCGCGGCGGGAGCGGCGACACCTCGGCGCTCACGGCCGAGACGGTGCTGCTCGGCATGCGTGCCGCGCTGCGCGTCGCCTTCGGCGACGAGGCGTTCGAGGGCCGTCGCATCGTCGTCGTCGGCGTGGGCAAGGTCGGCAGCCGCGTGGCGCGCGCGTGCGCGGCGGGCGGCGCGAGCGTCGCCGTCGCCGACGTCTGGCAGGAGGGGGCCGAGCGCCTCGCCGCCGAGATCGGCGCCGACGTCCTAGACCCCGCAACCGCGTACGCCGAGCCGTGCGACGTGCTCTCGCCCAACGCGCTCGGCGGCGTGTTCAACGAAGACTCGATCCCCGAACTGCGCTGCCGCGTGATCTGCGGCGCCGCCAACAACCAGCTGCTGCGCGACCCCGAGGACGCCGAGCTGCTCGCCGCGCGCGACATCCTCTACGCGCCCGACTACGTCGTGAGCGCGGGCGGCGTGATCAACGTGGCGGTCGAGCGCGACGGCTACAGCGAGGAGCGCGCCCGCGCGATCGCGGCCGACGTCTACTCCACGACGCTGGAGATCCTCGAGATGTCGGAGCGGCTCGTCATCTCGACCGCGGAGGCGGCCCAGCGCCGCGTCGAGAATCGCATCGCGGGCGCGCGAGTGGTGTGACGAGCCCGATCTACGACCGCATCGGGCGCGGCTACGCCACGACGCGCCGGCCCGATCCCCGTATCGCGCGACGCATCCTCGACGCGCTCGGCGGCGCGGAGCGCGTGCTCAACGTCGGCGCGGGCGCGGGCTCGTACGAGCCCGAGGGCGCACGCGTCGTGGCGGTGGAGCCCTCGCGCGAGATGATCGCGCAGCGCGCGTCCCCCGCGCCCGTGGTGCGCGCCATGGCCGACGCGCTCCCGTTCGCGGCGCGCTCCTTCGACGCGGCGATGGCGGTGCTCACGATCCATCACTGGGGTGAGTGGCGGGCGGGCGTCGCCGAGATGCTGCGGGTCACCACCTCGCGCGCGGTCTTCGTGACGTGGGATCCCGAGGCAGGCGCGGGCTTCTGGCTGCTCGAGTACTTCCCCGGCATCCTCGAGATGGACCGCCGCCGCTTCCCGCCCCTCGACGACCTGCTGGCCGAGACGGGCGGGCGGGCCTGGCCGCTGCCGGTGCCGCACGACTGCACCGACGGCTTCCTGGGAGCGTGGTGGCGCGAACCCGCGGCATACCTGGACGCGGGCGTGCGGGCCGCCATGTCCGGCTTCGTGCTGCTGCCGGACGACGAGGTCCAGCGGGGCCTCGCGCGGCTGGACGCGGACATCGCGAGTGGCGAGTGGGAGCGGCGCTTCGGCGCGCTGCGCGAGCGCGAGGCGGTGGACCTCGGCTACCGCCTCGTGGCCGCCGAGGCCGGGTAGGGGCGTGCGCGGCTGGAAGGTCTTGGTAGCAGGGGCCGGATTCGAACCGGCGACCGACGGCTTATGAGTCCGCTGCTCTGCCTCTGAGCTACCCTGCCACCTCCCATTTCAAACGAATGGGCTCGCGCTGTCCACTCCTCGTCATAACGCCACCTCCATAACCGTGTATGATCGCAGCATGGATAGATCGGCACTGTTGATTGATGCAGGCTACTTGCTCCTCGGAGCCGGCGGCGTGGTGCTCGGGGCGGACCACCGCGAGGACATCGACTGCGACTATGCAGCCGTCCACGACGCACTCAGCGACTACGTCGAGGACCACTCGGGTCTCCCCAAGCTCCGGACGTACTGGTACGACGGCGCTCCCGGCCCCCACGGTGAGCCCACCGCCGACCATCGGCGCATCGGCGCGCTGCCGCGGCTCAAGCTCCGGCTCGGCCGTGTCATCCAGGGCCAGCAGAAGGGCGTCGACACGCTCATCACGCTCGACCTGCTCACCCTGGCGCGGGAACGCGCGATCGCGACGGCGTACCTGCTCACCGGCGACGAGGACCTGCGCGAGGCCGTCCTCGCCGCCCAGTCGCTCGGCATCCAGGTCGTGCTGCTCGGGACGCCTCCCATCGAGGGGAGCCGCCAGTCGTTCGCGCTGATCGACGAGTGCGACGAGCACATCGTGTTGGACGAGGAGTTCTGGGAGCCGTACTTCAGCGACGTCCAGCACATGCCCCGTCCGTACGTCCCGCCCTCGGAGGACGAGGAGGACTGGGACGCCTCGGAGGAAGAGCGCGCCCGCCGCTTCGGCACGCGCTACTGCGAGCTCTGGCTGAGCGAGGCGTACCCGGACCAGGTGAACCAGGTCACCGAGCGCCTCCCCGGCATCCCGGTCGAAGTCGACGCACCCATGCTGCGTGCCGCCGAGGTGGAGTTCGGGCCGCTGCGCGAGCGCGAGGACCTGCGCCGTGCCGTGCGCCAGGGCTTCTCGTCCTACTTCGTCTCGGTCGTGCTTCCCGACACCGAGTAGCCCTCGTCAGGCAGACCCCTCGTCGAGTCGGGCCTCGAGGGCCATCGCGCAGCGCGCGCCCTCGCCCAGCAACACGTCCACGAGCACCCGCCGCAGCGACTGCTCGCCCCACGGCGTGGCGTGCTCCTGGTCGAGGCGCGACTCGATGGTGCGGGCGAGCGACGCGACGAGGCGCCGGTCCTGCTCGACCCGGCCGAGCAAGGCCGGAATCGAGGGCGCGGCGTACATCACCGCGGCGACGAGTTCCGGGCGGCGGTCGACGCGGGCTGTCGCGGCCTCGCTCCCCGCGCCGATGCTCGCCAGGACGACGCCCGCCAGCTCGAGCGTCGCTGCGAGGGATGCGACCTCGCCGCGCGGGGTCCGGTGGTCGGCATCCGGCGTATCGGCGCGCAGCTCGCCGATGGCCCGGAGCGCGGCGGCAATCCGGCGGTGCAGCTCGCCCGCCGCCTCCTCGATCTCCGCGAGGGTGAGGGCGTCGAGGCTGTCATGAGGCGGGGATACCCCAGGGGGTGCTTCACGCGGGGGAACGCCGCGCGGTGCCGGATCGTTTGGGGGCATGGCGTCCTGTACGCTGACCGGGCGACCCGGAGGCCACCGTGGGGTTGTGGCGTCATCTTCTCGTCTTTGGCGCGCTCGTCGTCAACCTCTGGGTCGGTGGGGACCTGGTTGAGGCATACGTCGGCGGGATGGCGCGCTTCGGGTTCGAGGCGCTGCTGATCCTGGGCTACCTGTGGTTCGTGATCGGGCTGAGCGGCCTGCTGCGCGGCGAGCCGGACGACTCGCGCCCGGGCGACGGGCCGCGTTGACCCCTCGATCCCGCAGTGCCTAGCATCGAGGTGCCGCCGCGAGGTGCTCGCGGATGGCGCGGGGGCGATTAGCTCAGGTGGCTAGAGCGTCCGGTTTACACCCGGGAGGCCGAAGGTTCGAGTCCTTCATCGCCCACCACTTCGGACCGATGGCGCCCTGTATTGCGATCTGTCGCCGACGCACTTCTGAATCTCGGCTCATTGAGATAGAGTCTGAGTTCGAAGCATCCGTTGAGACCTTGTGATGCGTCGGTCAGTCAGCATCATAGGTGACGGGCAGGTGGAGGCAGTCGTGAGGGCACCGAGCTTGCGTTGGATCGCCACCGCCATGGTGGCGCTCGTGCTCGCCGTGATTGCCGCGGCCTGCCAGTCCGACGGTGAAGCGGAGCCGACGGCAGTCCCGACGCAGGCGACGGCGTCGCCGGCTACGGCGACGCCCACTCCGACCGCTACGCCGACACCGAGCCCAACCGCGTCGCCGACACCCGCCGCAACCGCGTCGCCAACCCCACCCGCGGAGTCGGCGGGCACGCTCGAGGACCTGTTCATCACCGACGCTACGACGGGTCGTGATGTCATGGAGCGCATCTCCGAGGCCGAGCGAGACTGCCTCCGCAACTCCATCGGAGAGCAGCTGTACGGGGCCATGCTGGGCCTCCCCATGAAGAGGCTGGTTGGGGAAGTGGGGGCCTCAGGCGCAGGCTCCTTCCTGGATTGCCTCACCGACGACAACGTGGTGCTCATGGGCCTGGTGCTGATCGACTCCCATAACGGCAGGACCGATCCCGAGGCGCGCGCGTGCAGCGTCGCCGGCGCGCGAGAGAACCCCGATGTCATTCGCGTCAGGTTCGAGTTGCTGCGCCCGGCGTTCGAGGAGATCGACACGGACGCCCTCTTCGCCTCCGCCAAGCTCCTCTTCGACTGCCTGGACGTGACGGACCAGGTAGACGTGCTCGTCCGCCTCACGACGAGACTGGACCAGGATGACACCTTCACCGGGGAGGACATCGTCGGGATGCTCCCTGAAGAGGAGGTGTCTTGCATCCGGGACAGGATCGGTGAGGACCTGTTCGACTCCTTGCTGGGGGCCACCGTCACGGAAGTGTTCGGGCCAGCGGCGTCGCTGCTCGACTGTCTCTCCCTGGAGAGCAAGACGGGGCTCTTTGCCGCCTTCACCTCGTCGAGGGTCGATGGGCTGCGCGCGGAGGCCGGGGTGTGCATGGCCACCCTCGTCGCCGATAGCCCCCACATCCTGGCGCTCGGGTTCGGCGCCCTCGACGTGGACGAACTGGACGAGAGCGAGCTCGCCCGGCTCGGCAACGAGGCTGCCAGGCTCTTCGACTGCCTCAACGCCGAGGAGGTCTACCAGGTGCTGACGTTGCCTGCGGTCGTCGAACAGTAGGGCACCAGTCACGCCGTTGCGGTGATGTCGCGACGGGCAGGGCGCTCCGGGAGTTGAGTGCGGCCGACCGGTCGCCGGCTCTTCGCGCTCCCGGCCCCCGGTTTCAGGCCGCGTAGAGGTCCACAGCAGACTCGGACGTTCGCAGTAGAGTACGCGCACGTCCACCAACTGCTTGTGGCCCTCATGCGGGACTCCTGCGCAGTGGATGGATGGTGGTGAGGGGATCCGCGTCGATGAGTTCCGGGCGGGTGGTCATCGTCGGTGGGGGCTTCGCCGGCCTCAGTGCCGCCTACACGCTGATGCAGCGGGGCATCACCCCGCTCGTGCTCGAGGCCGAGGACCACGCGGGTGGGCGCGGCAGCGGCGAGCGGGTCGATGGCTTCTCCCTGGACATGGGCGCCTTCGTCTTCACGTCGACGTACGACACCGCGTTCCGCCTGTGCGAGGAGCTGGGGCTCCCGCTGGTGCCGTCGCAGATGAAGTTCGGCCACTACCGTGGCGGACGATGGGTGACCACGACGCCCGACCAGTCGCTCTGGAATTTCCTGCGACACCTCCGGACGGCCGCCGCCATGGGCTTCCTCTCACCCTCGGGCATGCGGGCCAGCTTCCAGGTCATGCGGCAGATACACCGCCAGTCGGCGTACATGAGCTTCGCCGGCGACAGCCCCCTCGCCGAGATCGACGACGAGGAGAGTTTCGGCGAGTACCTCGAGCGGCTGCGTGTCCCGGAGCAGCTACGGGTCACGCTCAGTGGCCCCCTGAGGATGGTCCTCGGCGACCCGGAGCCCGCGGGCCAGGCGCTGATGCGGGCGTACATCGGGGAGACGATGCTGAGTGACGGCAGGGTCTACATGCCCGAGCGCGGTATCGGCTCGCTGAGCGAGGCGCTTGCCACCCACTGCTCCGACGCCATTCGCGTATCGACCCCCGCCCGGAGGGTCGTCGTCGAAGACGGGAAGGCGACGAGCGTCGTCGTGGACGGCGAGACCATCGAGGCGGACGCGGTCATCTGCGCCGTGCCCGGCACGAAGGTCGCGGACCTCGTCCCAGACCTGCCGGAAGCGACGCGCCGGGCGCTGAGCACCGTGAGCTACTCGACGGGTTGCCGCGTGGTGATCGGCCTCGACCACTCGCCGCTCCCGCCCGGCTGGCACGGCGCGCTGTACCCGGAGCACGACGACACCCCGCTGCTGCTGGACCGGTCCGTCTTCCTCCCGGCGTGCGCTCCACCGGGCAAGAGCCTCCTGGACCTGCTCATCGGGCGGGACGCCGCGAAGGAGCTCATCCCGCTGGACGACGAGGAGATCAAGCGCCGGATGCTGGGCGCCGCGCGCAGGCACGCGCCGCCGGGCTCCGCCCTCCCCGGCGACGACGAGGGCCTGTTCTACCGGGTGTACCGCTGGGAGGAGGCGCTGTGCATGGGAGAGCCCGGGATGCTCGCCGCGGCGGCGCAGATCCCGGAGCAGCTTGCGGGCAGCATCGGCAACCTGTTCCTGGCGGGCGACTATATGCGCGTGCCATCGGTCAACGGCGCGCTCTCCAGCGGGGAGAGCGCCGCCATCGGGGTCGCAGACCTGCTGGCGTCTCGCGCCGGGTAGGCGCGGCGCCCGTCGGGCCCGCGCTCGTACACTGAGCGCTGCGAAGGCTCGTCGACGCCGCCGGTTGGCGGCGAAGCGCGCGCGGAGGGTAGCCGTGGCGAAGCAGCAATCCACCCCGTCACCCGAGGCCTCGGAGTGGCCCATCCCCCGGAACGATGACGGCACCCCGGTGCTCCTCTCGGGTGGCAACCCGCAGGTCCCGAAGGGGGACGGGGACGCCCCGGTGCAGGCCTACATCGCCGCCATGCCGGGGTGGAAGAGCGACCTCGGGCGCCGGCTCGACGAACTCATCGAGCGCACCGTGCCGGGCGTGCGGAAGGCGGTGCGGTGGAACTCGCCGTTCTACGGCGTCGAGGGCATGGGGTGGTTCCTGAGCACCCACGTCTTCACGCGCCACCTCAAGGTCACGTTCTTCCAGGGGGGCTCGCTCGACCCAATGCCGCCGCTCTCGGGCAAGGATCCGAACGAGCGCTGGGTCAACATCCTCGAGGACGAGTACGACGAGGAGCAGATGGCGGAGTGGATCCGCCAGGCCGCCGCCGTGCCCGGCTGGGACGGCTTCCGCTAGTCGGCCCGCTACAGGCTGCTGTGCGCCGCCACAGCATCACGGTGACGCCCCCGGCGCCCGTCGAGGCGCCTGGGGAGCTCCTGAGCTCCGTGGGCGCGAGGGTAGCGGAGCGCTGCTATTGAGCCTGACGCTCGGCGTCCCACGCCTGCGCGTCGAGCGTCTCGCCGGTGATCTCGGCAGCCTCGTCCGAGGTGAGCCAGACGGCCAGCCGCGCTGCCGGTTCCGCACTCACGAACTGCACCCCGCGGCGAGCGTCCCCCTCGAGCTCCGGGAACCCGCGCGAGGCGATGCGGCCGGGCTGGATGGCGTTCACCGTGACGCCGAATCGCGACAGCTCGAGGGCGAGGTTGCGCGTCATGCCCTCGACGCCGGCCTTCGAGGAGGCGTAGGGGAGGCCGCCTCGCAGCGGCCGGTCGGTGGCCGCGCCGCCGCCGGTCATGTTGATGATGCGCCCGGCCCGGCGGTCGATCATGCCGGGGATCACGTTCTTCGAGCACAGGAACGCGCCCCAGAGGTTGATGCGCAGCACCTCGAGGAACTCGTGCGGCTCGACGTTCTGG
>DAOULE010000156.1:0-3914 GCA_034420575.1 Dehalococcoidia bacterium | reverse complement strand
CGCTACAGCCCCGACGGCGACCTGCGCGACGCGAACTCGAAGGTGAAGCAGGTGGCCTCGGGCCGCTTCGGCGTGACGCCGGCGTACCTCGCCGCCGCCGAGGAGCTCGAGATCAAGATCGCCCAGGGCTCGAAGCCCGGCGAGGGCGGCCAGCTGCCCGGCCACAAGGTCTCCGAGTACATCGGCGAGATGCGGCACGTCATGCCCGGCACGCCGCTGATCTCGCCGCCGCCGCACCACGACATCTACTCGATCGAGGACCTCTCGCAGCTGATCTTCGACCTCAAGGCAGCGAACCCGCGCGCCCGCGTATGCGTGAAGCTCGTCGCGGCCGAGGGCGTCGGCACGATCGCCGCGGGCGTGGCCAAGGGCTACGCCGACATCATCCAGATCAGCGGCCACGACGGCGGCACCGGCGCTTCGCCGTGGTCGTCGATCAAGTACGCCGGCGCACCGTGGGAGCTCGGACTGGCCGAGACCCAGCAGGTGCTCGTCATGAACAGCCTGCGCGGCCGCGTGCGGCTGCGCGTCGACGGCGGCTTCCACACCGCCCGCGACGTGCTGGTCGCCGCGCTCCTCGGCGCCGAGGAGTACGGCTTCGGCACCGCCGCGATGGTCGCGGTCGGCTGCAAGATGGCGCGCCAGTGCCACCTCAACACCTGCCCCGTCGGCGTTGCCACGCAGCGCGAGGATCTGCGCGCGAAGTACTTCGGTACCCCCGAGATGGTGGTGCTGTACCTCCAGCACCTCGCACAGCACGTGCGCGAGCTGCTCGCGGAGCTCGGCTACGAGCGCCTCGAGGACCTCATCGGCCGCGCCGACCTGCTCGACCAGGCCGAGCCGACGAACGGGCACCGTGCCGCGGGCATCGACCTCGAGCAGGTGATCGCACCGGTCGACCCGAAGAACACCGAGCCGCACCGCCGCGTGCAGGAGCGCAACGACCGCGGCGAGCCGCTGCTCGACGACCGCATCATCGCCGACGTCCGCACGGCCATCGAGGGCGGCTCCTCGGTGCAGCGCTCGTACACCATCCGCAACACGGACCGCACGGTGGGCGCGCGGCTCTCCGGTGAGATCGCGCTCCGCTACGGCGACCGCGGCCTCCCGGACAGCTCGATCGACGTCTCATTCCGGGGATCGGCCGGGCAGTCGTTCGGCGCGTTCCTCACCTCGGGCGTGCGGCTGCACCTCGTCGGCGAGGCCAACGACTACGTCGCGAAGGGGATGAACGGCGGCGAGATCACGATCCGCCCGCCGCGCGACGCCGGGTTCCGCGGCAAGGGCGCGGTGCTCGTCGGCAACACCGTCCTCTACGGCGCGACGGGCGGCCACCTCTTCGTCGCAGGCAGCGCCGGCGAGCGCTTCGGCGTGCGCAACTCCGGCGCGCGGGCCGTCGTGGAAGGCGTGGGTGACCACGGCTGCGAGTACATGACCGACGGCGTGATCGTGATCCTCGGCTCCGCGGGCCGGAACTTCGGCGCGGGGATGTCGGACGGCGTCGCCTTCGTGCTGGACGAGGAAGGCGACTTCCGCACGCGCGTCAACCAGGAGCTCGTCGGCTTGGAGCAGGTCACGACCCCGGACAGCATCGAGCTGCTGGAGGCGATGATCCGCCGTCACTACGAGGTGACGGACTCCCGTATCGCGAAGCGCATCCTGGACGACTGGCGGCGCTCGCTGCCGAAGTTCTGGAAGGTCATGCCGAAGTTCGCGCTGACCGAGGAGGGCCCGATGACCGTGGTCCGGCGCCACCTCGAAGGCCTGCGCGCGACGACCGTCTGAGCCCGCACCGTAGCCGCTGATTCGTAACCGCCGAGGCGTGCGCCCGGCGGTTACTCGTACCTGAGCGCCTCGGCGACTGCGACGCGGGATGCCGCGCGGGCGGGCAGCAGCGTCATCAGCGCGCTCGCCCCGTAGGCGATGACGAGGATCACCGCGAGGCGCGCCCACGGCACCTGGAAGTCGATCTCCGTGCCGCCGGTGAACTCCGGGCTCGCCAGCAGGTTGTGCGAGATGGCGAGGCCGAGCACCACCCCGATGCCGATCCCCGCCAGCGCGATGAAGGACGACTCGAGGAAGTACGAGACCGCCACCAGCCGGCGGCTGTACCCGATCGCGCGCAGCATCCCGATCTGCTGGCGCCGCTCCACCACCGTGCGGAACGCGATCACGCCCAGCGCCGCGATGCCGACGATGAGGCCGAGCGCCATGAAGCCCTCGAACAGGTACTGGAACGACCGCGACTGGCTCGCCTGATCGTCGATGAGCTTGTCGATCGAATCGGCCTGCACGCCGAGTTCGAGCAGGGTCGACTCGATGTCCCGAGCCGCCTCGATCGCGGCGTCGTCGCTCGCATCGGCGGTGACCACGAAGTACTGCTCCAGGTCGCCGCCCTCGAAGTGCTCCTCGATAGTCGCGACGCTCGTGAAGATGGCGAAGAAGGCGGGGATGACCGCCGTGACCTGCGGCTCGAGGACGCCGATGATCTTGATCTCCGTGGTGAGGCCGCTGGACGGATCGCGGACCGTGAGCGCTATCGGGTCCCACGGATTGTGTCGAAGGTCGTGGTCGTTCACACCGAGGTAGAAGTCGCTCGTCTCGGGTCCCCCGCCGAAGTCGTCGACAGGTTGCAGGCGTGAGGCGTCGATGACGGCGACCGTGGGGTCGGTGCGCACTGCCTCCCAGACGGCCTCGTCGGTCTCGTACCCGACTGCGTGGTGCTCGACGGGCAGTCGCTGGAGGTCGATGAACTCGTCGTCGACGGCAGCGAGGTGGTAGGGCTCGTACGCTTCGTCGATGTCGGGGTCCTCACTGCGCCGGACCTGCGGGAAGACGGAGACGAGGCGTCCGACGCCGTCGATGGTGGCGTCGGGGTCGTAGCCGGCGTCCTGGAGCGCCGCGCGCAGGTCGGGGATGCGGTTGTTGGGATTGACGTCCACGGAGACGTCGAAGCCGCCGTTGGCGCTTTCGCTCAGGAAGGCCTGCGTGAAGTTGGAGTTGAGCGTGGCCATCACCACGACGCTGAAGACGACGATCCCGAACATCGCGAGCGTCATGCCGGTGCGGAACTTCGCCGCCACCGGGTAGGCGATCGCCGTCTTGATCGCAGGCGCGATGCCGCCCAGCAGGGCTCCCAGCCAGCGCACCGGCGCAAGCGCCAGCTCCGCGTTGAGGATGATGACGAGCACGGCAGCCGCCGTCACCGCGATGCCGGAGACGAAGAACATCTCGACGTTGCCCTCGATGTGCATGGGTCGCGGGAGGCCGAGGACGCGGAGTACCCCGTCCACCGGGTCGAGGTCACCGCCCACGACGCTCTCGAGGTCGGAGAAGAGCGAGAACGGCAGGGGCAAGATCCAGTACCAGACGAGCCCGAGGCCCGCGGCGCTGAAGGCGAGGCGCTGGTTCAACCCGAAGTAGATCGCGAGCATCGCGACGCCGAGCACGGCCAGGTTGAAGCCCGACGTATACGCGAACGCCTGGCCCTGGAACCCGCTTAGCGCGTCGACGCCCCAGCCCGCCAGCCACACCAGCAGGGCGCCGAGGAGCACCATGATCACGGCCCAGCCACCCGCGCTGCGGTGGCGGCCCGCCCAGTCGCGCGAGAGCTGCAACAGCCAGACGACGCCGGCGACGAGGTTGAAGACGAGCAGCCACACGGCCCACAGCAGCCAGTGCCGCCAGTTCCACCGGTTGCGGAAGGCGCCTCGGCGGACGGTGCGGGCGCCGAAGAACATCAGGGTGGCGACACCCATGAGGGCGGCGCCGCCGAACAGGCCGGACAGGATCGTCGGCAGGTCGCCGAAGGCCGCGCCGATCACAGTAGCCGTAATGAGCAGCGTCACGAACCCGGACACGGCCAGCGCGACGATCCAGCCGACCAGCCAGAGCGCGCCGACGGCGGACTTGAA
>DAOULE010000155.1:0-4432 GCA_034420575.1 Dehalococcoidia bacterium | reverse complement strand
CGGCCGATGATGATGAAGTTCTGGCTGCTCGCCACGATGGCGCTCGGCCTGATCTTCCTCGGCTACCAGGTCTACGAGTTCCGCACGTTCGGGCAGGAGGGACTGACGCTCGAAACGAGCCAGTTCGGAGCGTCATTCTTCGTGCTCACGGGATTCCACGGCACGCACGTCGCGGTGGGCGTGCTGATCCTTGGCTCGCTCCTGCTCGCCTCGTTCCGGCGGCGCGGGCTGGGCTCGGAGCCGGGCTTCCAGGTGGAGACAGCGGGCCTCTACTGGCACTTCGTCGACATCGTCTGGATCGTGATCTTCACGGTCCTGTACCTCATCCCGGCGTAGGCGCGGCGAGCAGGGACGGGAGCGCGCGATGACCATGCACAACGACCACGGCGTCGAGGAGGAACATGGCCTCCAGCCGATGCAGTACGTCTGGATCGGCCTGCTCCTGACGATCATCACCATCGTCGAGCTGGGCGCCTCCCTGTGGGTGGACCTCGGCAACATGCTGATCCCGGTCCTGATCGTCCTGTCGGCGGTGAAGTTCGTGATCGTCGTGGGCTACTACATGCACCTGCGGTTCGAGCACCGGCTGCTGAGCCAGGTCTTCACCGGCTCGTTCGTCCTTGCCGCCGGCGTGCTTATCGCGCTGATCGCGCTGTTCTGGACGGACATCACCGACATCGTCTAGCGAGCCCTCCCCACCCGGGGCGGCCCACCAACACCCGAGGCCCGCTGAAGCGGGCCTCGTTGCTGCCCTGAGCAGCGCGACGCCTCCCCGGCCGGCCGGCCGCGGCCGAGCGGCGTCGGGGCGAGGGGGCGAGCCCGGGGCCGATCGAGGGTGCTAGACAGCGGGCCCGGACGACGCGGCCTGGGCGGCGCGGGCAGCGAGGCGCGCCTCGTCCTCGGCGCGCTGGCGCTCCTCGGAGTTTTGCGCCCACACCGCGAACACCACGCCGAGGGCGAGCAGGAACATCATCTGGCTCGGCACCCACATCAGCAGGCCGCCCAGCTCCTGGTCCTCGAGCGGTGTGAGGTTGAGCAGCGGCTCCACGTCGAACCAGAACTCGTAGAGCGGCTCCTCGGCGAAGACGATGATCGCGCCGAGGAACGACTTCGGCGTGCTCGCCACCACCAGGAACCCCATCCGACCCACGTACCCAAGCCGCGAGCGCAGCGGCTTGGGGTCGATAACGTTCCACCAGATCAGCACCCCGATGAGCATGAACGAGAAGTGCTGGACGTCGTGGACGAAGTCGTCGCGGATGGCCGCGTCGTACCAGCCGGGCGAGAAGTGCCAGAGGCCGAGCACGGCGGTGAAGGTCGCCAGCGCGACCACCGGGTGCGTGACGAGGCGGTAGAGCACATACGTCGCGCGCAGGCGCACGACGGGCCGGACGACGCGCCGACGCACGACGCGCGGGATGCCTCGCAGCACCGGGGTGGTCGGCGCGCCTAGCAGGATGAGCGGCGCGACGAACATCATCATGATCTCGTGCTGGATCATGTGCATCGAGAAGTGGTGCTCGGCCGCGGCGTCCAGGGGCGACTCGACACTCGCGAGGAGCAGGAGCATGCCGGCCAGGTAGCTGGCGGTGCGCCAGTGCGGGTGCTCGCGGCTGCGGTTGCGCCACACGCGCAGGCCGCGCAGGTAGAGGCCCGTGAGCAGCAGGACCGGGATGACCAGCTCCGGGTCGAAGTTCCAGCGCTCCCAGATGCTCTGCCCGGCGTGGACGCCCTCGTGCGCGACCACCGAGGCATCGAGGAGCCGCCCGGTCACGTCGATGTGCACGCCCGCATCCGCCTCTCGCACGGGCCGCCCCGGGGGCGCGGCCGCCGCGCGCTACGAGGATACCGCGTGGCGTTCCGACGGTCGCAGGAGGCGACGTGGGCGCGAGCCGAGCACAGCCTGCTAGGATGCGAAGCGCGGAGGCCTCGATCCACAAGACCCGGCGTGGCGGGCGTCGATCGGGGAGCAGTGCTCACCATGCCACCGTGGGAACTCAAGGCCCTCGAGTACATCGTCGGCGCCGTGCTGCTCGGGCTGGCGCTCGTGGTGTCCACGGACGCCGACCCCCTCTGTAGCGAGGTCAAGACCCGGGACACGAGCTACGGCACAGTCGAGGTATGCGTGAATGACGATAGGCGCTAGAGGGGCTCCACCAGGCCCCGGCGACCGGCCCCGACAGGAGGGTCGTACTCGGCCGACGAACCCTGCGACGTAGCGGTGCGCGTGCTTCGCCGTGCCGGCTGCCACGGCGACGTATTGCGATTCGTGCTCGCCCCAAGTGCTGCTTCGCGTCGGTACGGCGATTCTGAGTAGCGGGCGCTATCCGGAGTCCGACAACTTCTGAGGAACAACGCGGCGTTGCGGTCGCGCGAGGGCATCGCGTACGATCGGCGCTGCGGACTTCGCGTACCTGGTACGCTTTCTCGGCAGGACGGAGCCACGATGCGGCACCTGCGTGTAGGACTCGCCCAGGTCAACACCACCGTCGGCGACTTCGGTGGCAACTGCTCGCGCATCCTCGACGCCGCGCGCCGCGCCGCGGCCCTCGACGCCGACGTGGTCGCGTTCCCCGAGCTGGCGGTCACCGGCTACCCGCCCGAGGACCTGCTGCTGCGCGCGCCGTTCATCGACGAGGCCGAGGCGGCGCTCACCGCCCTCGCGCGTGACGCCGAGGGACTCCCGCCGCTCGTCGTGGGGTGCGTGGAGTTCGACGGCGTGCTCTACAACGGCACCGCGATCGTGCACGGGGGCGAGGTGGTCGCGCGCTACCGCAAGCACCGCCTGCCCAACTACGGCGTCTTCGACGAGGAGCGCTACTTCCAGCCCGGCCACGAGACGCCGCGCTTCATCATCGGCGGCGTCGAGGTCGCCGTGACCATCTGCGAGGACATCTGGTACGCCGACGGCCCCGCCCACGACGCCGCGCTCGACGGCGCCGAGGTGATCGTGAACATCAACGCCTCGCCCTTCCACGCCGGCAAGACCGGCGAGCGCGAGCGCATGCTCGCGACGCGCGCCACCGACGACCACATCGCGATCGCGTACGTGAACCAGGTCGGCGGGCAGGACGAGCTGGTCTTCGACGGCAACTCGCTCGTCATCGACGCGCGCGGCGCGGTGCTCGCACGCGGAGCCTCGATGCGCGAAGACCTCGTGGTCGCCGACATCCCGGTCGACGAGGTCCGGCAGGTACGACTCCACGAGTCGCGGCTGCGCCGCGAGCGCCACGCCGCCGAGCCCGCACCTCCGCTGCACATCACCGCCGCGTCGGACGCCGCCCGCGAGCCGGCGCCCCCGGCCGACCTCGAACCTCCCGACGCCCTCGCCGAGACGTACGACGCCCTCGTCGTCGGGACGCGGGACTACATGCACAAGACGGGCTTCGAGGACACGATCGTCGCGCTCTCCGGTGGCATCGACTCCTCGCTCGTCGCGGCCATCGCCGTCGACGCGCTCGGGCCGGAGCACGTGCGCGGCGTCTCGCTGCCGTCGCGCTACTCCTCGGAGGGCTCGATCGCCGACGCGCAGGACCTCGCCGACCGGCTCGGCATCGAGATGGTCACGATGCCCATCGAGGCGCTGCACCAGGCCGCCCTCGACACCCTCGCGCGGCCCTTCGAGGGGACGGCCGAGGGCACGGCGGAGGAGAACCTCCAGTCGCGGCTGCGCGGCATGCTCGTGATGGCGCTGTCCAACAAGTTCAACACGCTGGTCTTCACCACCGGCAACAAATCCGAGTACGCCTGCGGCTACGCGACGCTCTACGGCGACATGGCCGGCGGCTTCGCGGTCATCAAGGACGTGCCGAAGACCCTCGCCTACGCGCTCTCGCGCCACCGCAACACGCGTGGCGAGGTGATCCCACAGGCCGTCATCGACAAGCCGCCCTCCGCCGAGCTGCGCCCCGACCAGCTCGACACCGACTCGCTGCCGCCCTACGAGGTCCTCGACCCGATCATCGAGGCGTACGTCGAGGAGGACGCGGGCTTCGAGGAGATCGTGGCTCGCGGCTACGAGCCCGCGACGGTGCGGCGCGTGATCGACCTCATCAACCGCAACGAGTACAAGCGACGCCAGTCGCCGCCGGGCGTGAAGATCACGCCACGCGCCTTCGGCCGCGACCGCCGCTACCCGCTCGCATCGAGGTACGTGGGGCACTGACGCGGCGGGCGAGGCTTCCCGCAGTCGCACCTACTCCTGCTCGCCCGCCTCGCCGGATTGCTGCTCGGCCTCGTCCGCAATCTCCGCGAGTCGCTGGCCGATCGCGACGCTCGCGGTGTCCGAGGCGGTGAGCCGGATCCAGCGCTCAAACGCCTCGCGGACCTGCGTGTAGGCCTGCTCGACGCGATGGCTGAGCTCCGAGTCCGGGTCGCCTTCGGCGGCGTTCCGCGCCAGCGCGACATCGTTGAGCAGTGCCTCGAGCCGCGG
>DAOULE010000154.1:0-3564 GCA_034420575.1 Dehalococcoidia bacterium | reverse complement strand
CACCTCTTCCAGGGGTGGGTGCTCTCGCTCCTCGTGGTCTCGGCGCTGGGCGCCGGATCGGTGTATGCGCTGACGTACTCGCTACAGCGCTTCGAGCTGCACGTGCCGCGCGGGATGCGCGTCCACATCTCGGTGCTCGTCGGCCTGATCCTGCTCGTCATCGCGGCGGGGACGTACCTCTCCGTGTTCGACCTGGCCACCTCGCGCCTCGGGATCGTGACGGGCGCGACGTTCACCGACATCAACGCGCGCTTGCCGGCGCGCTACGCCATGGTCCTGCTCGGCGCGTTCGCGGGCCTCGCGACCATCGCCAACTCGTTCCTGAGCGGCAGCTGGCGGATCCCGGTCTTCACCATCGGCCTCTGGGTGGTCGCCGGCATCGTCGGCGGCTTCGTCTACCCCTCGTTCGTGCAGTCCTTCCAGGTCGACCCCAACGAGCTGGAGAAGGAAGAGCTCTACATCGACCGCAACATCGACATGACGCGGCTGGCGTGGGGCCTGAGCGACATCGAGGTCACGACGTTCCCCGCCGAGGCGGCAGTCACGGAGGAGGAGATCGCCGCCAACGAGGCGACGCTCTCCAACATCCGCCTCCTCGACGCACGGCCCACGCGCGACACGTTCACGCAGATCCAGTCGATCCGCCCGCTCTACACGTTCGAGGACGTCGATGTCGACCGCTATGTGATCGACGGCGAGCAGCAGCAGGTGATGCTCGCGCCGCGCGAGCTGGACCTGCGGCGCGCCTCGCAGACCGCCGGCTCAGGGTGGACGCAGGAGCGGCTCCAGTTCACGCACGGCTTCGGCGCCGTGGTCGCGCCGGTCAACGAGATCACCTCAGAAGGCCTGCCCGTGCTGTGGACGCGCGACATCCCGCCGGTCGGCGACGATGTGCCGCTCACGCCCGAGGGCGCGCGCATCTACTTCGGCGAGCTCACCGACCACTACATCATCGTCAAGACGAAGGAGAACGAGTTCGACTACCCCGACGGCGAATCGACCGTCGAGACGGTCTACGCGCCGGACCGGGGCATCGAGCTCTCGAACCTGCTGCGCCGCTTCGCGCTCGCGTGGCAGCTCGGAGACCGCAACCTGCTCATCTCCGGCCGCATCACGGGTGAGTCGACGCTGCTCATGCACCGCTCGCTCGGGGACCGCATCACGAAGGTGGCGCCGTTCCTGCGGCTCGACAGCGACCCGTACATCGTCATCGCCGACGGCGGGCTGCTGTGGATCCAGGACGCGTACACCGTCTCCGGCGACTTCCCGTACTCGCAGCACCTCGGGACCGTCAACTACATCCGCAACAGCGTGAAGGTCGTGGTCGACGCCGAGACCGGCGACATGACCTTCTACCTCATGGACCCCAACGACCCCGTCGCGACAACGTGGTCGAAGATCTTCCCGGACCTCTTCACGGACCGGGATGAGATGCCCGCGTTCCTCCAGGCGCACCTGCGCTACCCGGAGGACATGTTCCAGCTCCAGGCGCAGCAGTACCTGCGCTACCACATCACCGACCCGCGCGTGTTCTTCCTGGGCGAGGACCTGTGGAACATCCCCACGGAGAAGTTCCGCCAGCAGGAGCAGCCGCTCGAGCCCTACTACGTGATCATGAAGCTGCCCGGCGAGGAGACCGAGGAATTCTCGCTGATCATGCCGTTCACGCCGCGCAACAAGCAGAACACCATCGCGTGGCTCGCCGGCCGCTCCGACGGTGAGAACCTCGGCTCGCTGCGCGCCTACCGCTTCCCGACCGACGACCTCGTCTTCGGCCCCGCCCAGATCGAGGCTCGGATCGACCAGGACCCGGGCATCTCCGCACAGCTGACGCTGTGGGAGGGCGCCGGCTCCGAGGTGATCCGCGGCAACCTGCTCATGATCCCCATCGGCGACTCGTTCCTGTTCGTCGAGCCGATCTACCTGCAGGCCGAGAGCTCGAGGATCCCCGAACTCAAGCGCGTCGTCGTGGCCAACGGCAACAACATCGCGATGGAGCAGACGTTCCAGCGCTCGCTCGACGTGGTGTTCGGACGTCGCGCCTCGTCGCTGCCGGGTAGCGACGGCTCGGTCGCACCGACGCCGGCGCCGCCACGCGACGACGCGGCCGACGTGGTGGTGCCGACGGGCGACCTCGACAACCTGCTGCGGCAGGCCCAGGACGCATCGGACGCCGCCCAGGACGAACTCAACCGGCTGCGCGCCATCCTGGACGAGATCGAGCGGCTGCAGAACGAGCAGTAGGCGCGACGCCCGGAGGGGTCCGCGCCAAGCCTCAAACGGCTACGACGGGTAAGCTGTCCGTTGTGCCTCGGCACGCGGATCACAGACGACGCACGGAGTACGGGAGAGCAGCGTGACGGATACCCAGGCACTGGAAGCCCAGCTCTACATGCAAGCCGCGCGGCGCGTCCCGGTCACGCTCGTGCGCGGCGAAGGCACGCGCGTCTGGGACGACGAGGGCAAGGAGTACCTCGACTTCGTCGCCGGCATCGCCTCCTGCACCTTCGGGCACGCCGACCCCGAACTCGCCGAGGTGATCGCGGAGCAGGCGCGCACGCTGATCCACGTCTCGAACATCTTCTTCACCGAGCCGCAGATCGAGCTGGCCCAGCTGCTCATCGACCACTCGGCGATGGACCGCGTCTTCTTCGCCAACTCGGGGGCCGAGGCCAACGAGGGGGCACTCAAGCTCGCCCGCAAGTGGGGCCGCCTCAACCGCAACGGCGCGCACGAGATCGTCGTCGCGCAGAACGGCTTCCACGGCCGCACGATGGCCACCGTCGCCGCCACCGGCACGCCCGCCTATCGCGAGCCCTTCGAGCCACTCGTGCCCGGCTTCGTCTACGTCGACTTCGACGACGTCGAGGCCATCCAGTCCGCGACGAATGAGCACACCGCGGCCGTCATGCTCGAGCCGATCCAGGGCGAGGGCGGCATCAACGTCCCGGCCGACAACTACCTGCGCGCCGTGCGCGAGTGGTGCGACGAGCAGGGCATGCTGCTCATCCTGGACGAGGTGCAGGTGGGTATGGGCCGCACGGGCACGCTCTGGGCGCACGAGCAGGCGGGCATCACGCCCGACATCATGACCAGCGCCAAGGCGCTCGGCGGGGGCGTGCCCGTGGCCGCGATGATGGCCACCGAGGCCGTCTCGGTCTTCGAGCCCGGCGACCACGGGACCACCTTCGGCGGGCAGCCGCTGGCCACCGCGGCTGCGGCCCACGTGCTGCGCCGGGTCATCGAGGGCGACACGCTCGCCAACGTGCGCGCCCGCGGCGAGCAGGCCGCGAGCCGCCTCGCCGCGCTCGGCGAGAAGCACAGCGTGGTGCGCGGCGTGCGCGGCCGCGGCCTGCTGATCGGCCTCGAGCTCAACGAGCCGATCGCGCCACAGGTCGTCGTGGAGTCCGTGTCGCGCGGCGCGCTGCTCAACCCGGTGCGCCCCGACGTGGTGCGGATGATGCCGCCGCTCAACGTGAGCGCCGAGGAGATCGACCAGGTGGTCGACATCATCGACGGCGCGATCGCCGAAGTCACCGGCTAGCCCGTGCAGTTCCGCTGGGC
>DAOULE010000153.1:0-11334 GCA_034420575.1 Dehalococcoidia bacterium | reverse complement strand
CAGACCGTGCTGCCGATGGGTCCGAGCGCGTACCTCAAGATCTCGGACGGCTGCGACCGGCCGTGCACGTTCTGCATCATCCCCACCATCAAGGGCGGGATGCGCTCCGAGCCTGCCGAGCGCCTGCTCGGCGAGGCCCGCATGTACGCCGCCGCCGGCGTGCGCGAGCTGGTGCTGGTCGCGCAGGACTCGACGGCGTACGGCGAGGATCGCCGCGACCGCGACGGCCTCGCGGTGCTCCTCGAACAGATCGCCGCCGAGGTGCCCGAGGTGCCGTGGATCCGGCTGATGTACGCCTACCCCGGTCGCGTGACGCGGCGGCTGGCCGAGACGATGGCGGCGCTGCCGACCGTGGTGCCGTACCTCGACATCCCGTTGCAGCACGGCTCCGACGCGATGCTGCGGCGCATGAAGCGCCCCTCGCTCCGCACCGCGCGGCGCAGCCTCGACGCGATCCGCTCGGCGATGCCCGACGTCACGGTGCGCACGACGTTCATTGTCGGCTTCCCGGGCGAGACCGACGCGGAGTTCGAGGAGCTGCTCGACTTCGTCGAGGAGCAGCGCTTCGACCACGTCGGCGCGTTCACGTACTCGCCGCAGGCGGGCACGCCGGCTGCCGGGTACGCCGAGCCCGTGCCGCACGAGGTGGTCGCGGAGCGCTACGGCGCGCTGATGGAGCTCGCGCAGGAGATCTCGCACGAACGCAACCGCGAGCTCGTCGGCAGCGAGCTCGACGTGCTCATCGAGTCCGAGGCGCCCACGCCGAGCGCGAGCGGTGACCTCGTGTCGGTCGGGCGGAGCGTCCGCGACGCCCCCGAGGTGGACGGGCTCTCGTTCGTGCGCGGCGACTTCCCGACGGGCACGCTCGTCCGCGCGCGCGTCGACGGCGCGATGCCGTACGACCTGCTGTGCTCGCCGGTGAGTGCGCCCATCCGCGCCTGAGCGCGGACCGCGGCTACTCCAGGTCCAGCACGTACTCCTCGACGACGCGGTCGATGACCTCGGCGCGCCCGAGGAGCTCGCGGTCGGCGAAACGCTGCGCCTCGTCGGCGAGCCGACGCGCGGTCGCGAGGTCGCCGGAGACGACGGCGAACCCCACCTCGGCGCGCTGAGCGAGGTCCTGTGCGCCCACCTCGGCGGCGGAGACGTCGAGGCGCGCCCGCAGCCGCTCGACGAGCGAGCGCACGACGGCGCGCTTCTCCTTCAGGCTCTGCGCGGCGGGCAGGTACAGCGTGAGGACCACGCTGACGGTCACCATTGGCGGCTAGAGGTTGAGCGGCGGCTGGACCGCCGCGTCCGGGTCGGCGGTTGCAGGCGCGTCGCCGTTCTCGCCATCCGAGGGCGCTTCGGGCTCGGTGTCCCCCGGCTCCGGCTCCTCGGGCAGGACGTGCTGCACGCCCTCGTCGAGGCCGAGCAACTCGGCAAGCTCCTCGAGGCCGGGGAGGTGGTCGGCCTGCTCGAGCCCGAAGTGCTCGAGGAAGCGCTGCGTGGTGCCGTAGAGCCCGGGCCGGCCCGGCCCGTCGGCGCGGCCGACGCGCTCGACCAGCCCGCGCGCGCGCAGCGTGGCGAGCACACCGTCGCTGCTCGTCCCCCGGATCGCCTCGATGGCCGCGCGCGTGACCGGCTGGCGGTACGCGATCACCGCCAGCGTCTCGAGCGCCGCCGTCGAGAGCCGCCGCGAGGACTCCAGGCCGAGGAAGTGCTCGACGGCGGCCGCCGCCTCCGGCGCGGTGATGAGCTGCACGCCCTCGGGGCCGCTCTGCAGCCGGATGCCGCTGCCGTCGAGACGCTCGCGGATCGTGTCCAGCCCTCGGCGCACCTTGCCGGGCGTCACACCGAGCGTGCGCGCCAGCGTCGCCTCGACCACCGGGCCGTCGGCGACGAAGAGCAGCGCCTCGAGGAGCCCGGGCAGCTCCTCGGCGGTCGGCTCGTCGAAGGGGGGTCGTGGTTCGTCCGGCATCGGGCCCGTGGCGGGGGGAGTAGCCAGGTGGAGCGGCGGGCGGCGGGAGCCGTCGTTACGCCGTCGTCCCGTACGATGCGCCGGATGATCGTAGATGTCCACACCCACGCCTTCCCGCCCGCGATGGTGGCCGCGCGCGACCGTCTCGTCGGCGCCGATGCCGGCTTCGCGGCGCTCTACGCCGACACTCGTGCGCGCATGGCCACTGCGGACGAGGTGATCGAGGCGATGGACGGGGCGGGCGTCGACCGTGCGGTCGTCGCGGGCTTCGCGTGGGAGTCGCCCGATCTCTGCGCCGTACACGCCGACTACCTGCTCGACGCCGCCGAGGACTCGGACGGACGGCTGTTGCCGTTCGCGCCGGTGCCGACGGCGTTCCTCGGCGGCGTCGACGTCGAGGCCGACGCGATGCGGGAGTGGCTCGAACCCATCGCCGCGCGCGGGGCGGCTGGCCTCGGGGAGATCCGGCTGGGCGGCGGGCCCCGCCCCGCCACCATCGAGGAGCAGGTGCTCGCGGCCGACCGCCTCGCCACGCTCGTCGCGGGGCTCGACCTGCCGCTGCTCGTGCACGCCTCGGAGGAGGCGGGGCACGAGTATCCCGGTAAGGCGGGCGGGTTCACGTCCGGCGGGCTGTGGCGGCTGCTGGCGTCGCACCCGGTGCGCGTGATCGCCGCGCACTGGGGCGGCGGGCTGCCGTTCCACGCCCTCATGCCCGAGGTGCGCGCCGTCCTCAACGAGGGCCGCCTGCTCTTCGACTCGGCCGCATCGAAGTACCTCTACGACCCTCCGATCTTCGCCACCGTCTCCGGGCTGGTGGGCACGGAGCACGTGGCGTGGGGCTCCGACTACCCGCTGCGCGGCATGGCGACCGACCGCGCGGACGCCGTGGCGGCAACGGGCGATGGTGCGCTCCGCGACGCTGTGCTCGGCAACAACGCCGCGCGCTTCCTCGGCATCGAGTAGCGGTGCGCCTCTTCCTCGCCCTCGAACTCCCCGAAGCGTGGCTGCGCGAGGCCGCACGCGCCCTCGACGCGCTGACCGCCGCGCTCGGCGACGACGCCGACGTGCTGCGACCGGTCGCGCTCGACCGAATGCACCTCACCGTGCGCTTCCTCGGCGAGGTCGACGAGGACGTCGTGCCGGCGCTCGACGCGGCGCTGCGTGAGCACGTCCCGCCTGTCGGCGTCGACCTCGAACTCGCCGCGGCCGGGACGTTCGGCTCCGCCGCCCGCACCTCTGTCGCCTGGCTCGGCCTCGGCGGCGACCTCGACGCGCTGCGCGCGCTCGCCGGCCGCGTCGAGGTGGCCGTGGAGGCCGCGGGGCTGCCCTCGGAGCGCCGCGAACTGCGCCCCCACGTCACCCTCGCGCGCGTCCGCCAGCGCGCCTCGGCCGCCCAGCGCCGCGCCATCGCAGCCGCCGTCACCGGCCTCGCGGCGCCCGGCCCACACCCGCACCGCGTGTCCGAGGTGGTGCTGGTGCGCTCACACCTCGGGTCGGGTCAGCCGCGGTACGAGGTGCTGGGGCGGTATTGAGCCAGGGTGTGCCGTCGGCGCTCGGGGATGCAGGCGAAGTCGGGCAGACTGGCGGGCAATCGGAGCAGCCCATGACCACCGGCGAGCCAGCCGCCCAGCCTTCGCTGTTCGACTCCCCTCCGGAGCAGCCCACAGCCTACGAGGCGGCCTTCCAGATGGGCCGCGTCGAGGTCTCCTCGAAGCCCGCGCGCGAGATCCTGATGCGCGCGACCGGGTTCATGGGCGAGTACGACTTCACGCTCAACCCGTACAGCGGCTGCGCTTTCGGGTGCACCTACTGCTACGCGGCCTTCTTCAGCCGCACCGCCGAGCGGCGCGAAGCCTGGGGGCAGTGGGTCGAGGTCAAGAAGAACGCCGTCGACCTGATCATGCGGCGCAAGATCGGGAAGCTCGACGGCAAGTGCATCTACATGAGCAGCGTCACCGACCCGTATCAGCCCGTCGAACGCACCGTCGGGCTGACGCGCGGGGTATTGCAGGTGCTCGCCGACCGCCACGCCCCGAAGCTCGTGGTGCAGACGCGGAGCCCCGACGTGGTGCGCGACAAAGACCTGTTCCGAAAGATCGAGGACGGCGGCGGGCGGGTGCGCGTCAACATGACCGTGACCACCGACGACGACGACGTGCGCCGCACGTTCGAGCCGTTCTGCCCCTCGAACGACCAGCGCCTGGAGGCCGTGGCGGAACTGCGCCGGGCCGGCATCGACGTCGGCGTGACGATGACGCCGCTGCTGCTGGTCCGCGACGCCGAGGCGTTCGCTCAGCGCCTCGTGGAGACGGGCGCGGAGCACTTCATCGCGCAGCCGTTCCATTTCGCCCGCGGCAAGTTCGTCGCGTCGACGCGCGAGGGGGCGCTGGCGCTGATGGCGGAGAAGCTGGGCTGTGAGGTCGCCGCGTTCCAGTCGCACTACCTCGACCACTACCGCGAGGTCTTCGAGGTGCTGGACGCGGCACTGCCGGAGCTCGGGGAAGGCAAGGACGGGTTCGCGCCGCCGTTCGATGACGTATGAACACTCCCCGCCGCGGATGTTGACGAGGGCGGCGCGGGACGCCTAGTCTCGACGCGATGGGTGCTCACGACGGGGTCGTCATCCCACCGGACGCAGCGCAGGCTCCTCTACGTCAACGCCGCGGCGTGTGCCGCGGCGTCGTCTTGCGCGCAGCCCGCACGCACCCGCCGACGCGCACTCCCCGCATCGGACAGGAGGCCTGATGCACTCGGGCATGATTGGCAAGGTCGAGAAGGCACGCCGCTACTCGCGCGAGCGCGACCGCCTGCGGTTCTCGCAGCTCACCGTATCGATCGACGGCGACAACGGCGTACACGAGGTGCGCTTCGAGGACGGAAGCTGGGAGTGCAGATGCGACTTCTTCGCGCATCGCCGCACCTGCGCACACGTCATGACGCTCGAGCTCGTGCTCGAAGGGATGCTGCCGCAGGAGGCCGCTGTCGCCTGACGCCGACGACACGCTCGACCTCACCCGCAACGCCGAGTCGACACGTCGCTTCGGCGCGCTCGTAGCACGCCTCGACGCCTCCGACCTCGCGCGCGACCTGGGCGGTGGGTGGACCGTCGGCTTCGCGCTCGCGCACGTCGCGTTCTGGGAGGCCCGCCAGGAGGTCGCCATCCGCGCATGGCTGGACGGCGAGGAGTTCCCGGACGAGGACCCGACCGTCAATCCGTCCCTCGAAGCGATGTCCGTTGCGCTCGACCCGGAGGCCGTGGCCGCGTCGGTCGAGGCGACCTGCCGGCGACTCGATGAGACGGTCGAGGGGCTGACGGCAGAGCAGCGCCAGGAGCTGGCCGACGCAGGGTTCGGCTACGCCGTCGCCCGCTGGGCGCACCGCGAAGACCACATCGACCAGATCGAGGCCGTGCTGGACTGACCGCCAGGAGCTGTCGGTCCGAACTCAAGCAGGAGATCTCCGGACTCGAACCCGCACTCAAGCTCCGGCACGGGACGACCCGAAGGTGACCGAGGCGGGGAGGCGCGGAGGGGGCGCGCCGACCTGCCGGATCAGGTACGGGCCTCTCCCGAACTTGCGCATCGCCGTCGTGATCGCCTCGTCGTACGTGGCATAGGTGCCGATCAGCAACTCGTCGTGGAACACGACCCAGCGGCCGTGATAGTCACGTTCGAGTCGCTCGCGATGGCTGTCGTACGCCGCGATCTGCCGGTCCAGGGCATCCATGTGCTGCTCATTCCCGCTGTGGGAGCGGTACGCGCAGTCCAACCCTAGCACGGTCGTGGGTGGATCAGGGCGTGGCCGGGGTCGAGCGGGCGCGGCTGCCGTTAGTCGTCGAAGCGCTGGAGCGCGAGGACCGCGTTCTGGCCGCCGAAGCCGAACGAGTTCTTGAGCATCGTCCGCACGTCGGCGTTGCGCGACTCCTTCGGCACGTAGTCGAGGTCGCACTCGGGGTCGGGGTTGTCGAGGTTGATCGTGGGGGCGATCCGGCCCGTCAGGAGCGCCTGGATCGCGGCAATCGTCTCGACGCCGCCCGCGCCGCCGAGCAGGTGCCCGACCTGCGACTTGAATGCGGTCACCGGCACCCGGTAGGCGTGCTCGCCGAAGACCGTGCGGATCGCCTTCGTCTCCGCGATGTCGCCCACCTCCGTCGCCGTGGCGTGCGCCGAGATGTAGTCGATCTCCTCGGCCGCGAGGCCCGCCGCGTCCAGGGCAGACTGCATCGCGCGCGCCGCGCCCTCGCCGCCATCGGGCGGCGCGACGAGGTAGGCGGCGTCTGCGCTCACGCCGTAGCCGAGCACCTCGACGAGCGGGCGCGCGCCGCGCGCCTGCGCGTGCTCGAGGCTCTCCAGCACGAGCAGCCCGGCGCCTTCGGACGGCGCGAACCCGTCGCGGTCGCGGTCGAACGGGCGCGAGGACTCTGCGGGACGGTCGTTGAAGCCGGTGGTGAGGGCGCGCATGGCGCAGAACGCCGCGAGGCCGAGTTCGGAGATGCCGGCCTCGCTGCCGCCGGCGAGCATGACGTCGGCCTCGCCGCGGCGGATCACCTCGGCGGCGTCGCCGATGGCCTGCGTGCCGGCCGCGCAGGCCGTGGTCACGGTGTTGGTGTGGCCGAGCAGGCCGAGCTGGATGGTGAGGTTCCCGGCCGCCATGTTCGGCAGCATCTTCGCGAGGTAGAGTGGGTCGACGCGCATGCCGCCCCGGCCGAGCACCGTGCGCATGGCGCGGTCGGTCTCCGGAAGCCCGCCGCCGCCGTTGCCGAGCACGGTGCCGACGCGGCGGCGGTCGATGGTGTCGAGGTCCAGGCCGGCGTCGTCGAGGGCCTGTTTGCCGGCGGCGATGGCGAACTGCGAGAAGCGCGCCATGCGGCGCGCCGTGCGGCGGTCCATCCACTCGGTCGGGTCGAACTCCTCGACCTGGCCGGCGACCTTGCAGGGGTAGTCGGTGGGGTCGATGGCGGTGAGCTCGGTGATCCCGGACTCGCCCGCGGCGGCGCGCTGCCACATCTCGTCGACGGTGTTGCCGAGCGGCGAGATGACGCCCATGCCGGTGATGACGATGCGCCCGCGTCCGTTGCCCGAAGCCATGGTTACTCGCGGCCTCCGTGAACCGTTCGCGCCAGTCTAGCGCAGTCCGTACGCCCGGTCGCCGGTGACGCCGAGGATGTGCTCCCGCGCCTCCGAGACCGTGTACAGCGAACCGGCAACCAGGACGGTCCCACGCTCACCCGCAAGGCCGCGGGCGAGTTCTACCGCCGCCGCCACGTCCGGTGCGCGCTGCACCGCCGCCCCCTCGGCGCGGAACGCCTCCTCGACCTCGCCGGGGTCGGCGGCGCGTTCCGAAGTCGGCGAGGTGACGATGACCGTCGTCATCGCCTCGCCGTCCGGGCCGAGTAGCGCGCGGGCCACCGCCGTGGCGTCGCGCCCGCCGAGGAAGCCCGCGACGAGCACGCGCGGCCGGGCCAGCCCGAGCGCGTCGACGGTCTCGCGGAAGCGCGAGGCCGCGAGGGGCGTGTGGAGCGCGTCGGCGACGATCAGCGGGCGGCGTCGCAGCACCTCGAAGCGCCCCGGCCACGCGACGTGCGCGAGGCCCCGTGTGACGGCCGGCGCGGGCAACTCCTCGCCCGCCGCGGCCCACGCCAGCTCCGCGGCGCGCACTGCGGCTGCGGCGTTCTCGGCCTGGTGGCGGCCGATGAGCGGGAGCTGGAGCCGCCGGTAGGTGCGCAGAGGCGTGCGCAGGTCGAGGGTCTGGCCGTCGAGGTTCTGGCCCGTCACGCGCATGGCGCATTCGGTCGCGACCTCGTGCAGCGTCGCGCCGGCCTCGGCAGCCTTCGCACGCACCACGTCGATCGCGCTCTCGCGCAGCGGCGCGACCACTGCTTCGCACGGGCCGGTGAGGATGCCCGCCTTCTCGGCGGCCACCTCCGGGATCGTGTCGCCGAGGATGGCCGTGTGCTCGAGGTCGATGGGCAGCACCATCGCCACATCCTTGCGGGCGATGACGTTGGTGGTGTCGAGGCGGCCGCCGAGGCCGACCTCGAGCACCTGCCAGTCGCAGCCGGCCTCAGCGCCGGCGAGCCAGCCGAGCACGGTGACCAGCTCGAAGTACGACCAGCCCTCGGTCGCCTCGTCGCCGAGGAGAGTCTGCGCGAGGCGCGCGAACGTCGCGTGGTCCAGCGGCTCGCCGTCGACGCGGACGCGCTCGCGCGACTGGTGTACGTCGGGCGAGGTCAGGAGGAGCGTGTGCGCGCCCGCGGCGCGCAGGATCGACTCGACCATCGCGGCGGTCGAACCCTTGCCCTTGGAGCCGGCGACGTGGACGGTGCGGCGCTCCTCGGGCGAGCCGGCGCGGTCGAGGTAGTCGCGGATGTGGGTGACCCGGAAGCGCTTGGCCTCCTGCGGGTTGCCGGTGCGCTCGAAGCCGCCGCGGCCCAGCAGGCCGCGCACAGCCTCGACGTACGCCTGGACCGACTCGTTGAGCATGGTGGGATCCGCGCGTCGCGGCGCGGTCGCGTCTACGACTGCCGCCGTCGCGCGATCATATAGGTGACGCGGCCCACGGCGACGGTCGTGCCCGCAGCGTCCGTGACCTCGACGGTGGTGTAGACGACTCTGCGGCCCCCACCCAGCACCCGGGCCTCGGCGGTCACGTCGCTGGTGGCGGCGGCGAGGTAGCTCACGTTGAGGTCCGTGCTGGCGAAGCCGCCCCACGTCTCGTCGTCGTCCCGGCGCGTGGTGAGCAGCGCGGCAGAGCCCGCCGCGTCGATGAGCGAGGCGAGCACACCGCCGTGCAGGGTGTCGGGCCGGCGCGTCTCCAGCTCCGGCCGCGCGGGGATGCGCAGCCGCGCCATGCCCTCCTCCGCCCCGACCACCTCGATGCCGAGCGTGCGCCAGAACGCCACCTCGTCGGAGGCGATGCGGGCGAGCAGCTGCTCCTGCGTCGGCTTCACCGGGCGGCGCCCTCTCGCGGGGCGGGGGCCGTGCCGCCCGCGCCGTTCCCCCCGGCGCCGTTGGCGTCGAAGCCGTCGCCGTCCTCGTCGGAGCGGCGGTAGGTCATGCGGTAGAGGTCCGCGTAGATGCCATCCTCGGCGATGAGCTCCTGGTGGTTGCCGATCTCGACGATCTCGCCGTCGCGCATCACGACGATGCGGTCGGCGCTGCGGATGGTCGAGAGCCGGTGCGCGATCACCAGCGAGGTGCGGCCGCGCAGGATCGTCCTGAGCGCCTGCTGGATGAGCCGCTCGGAGTGCGTGTCGATGTTGGCCGTGGCCTCGTCGAGGATGAGGATGCGTGGCTCGGCGATGACCGCGCGCGCGAAGGCGATGAGCTGGCGCTGGCCGACCGAGAGGTTGGTGCCGCGCTCGTGCAGGTCGCTGTCGTAGCCGTCCGGCAGCCGCTCGACGAAGTCGTGCGCGCCGACCGCGCGCGCGGCGTCGGCGATCTCCTCGTCGGTGGCGTCCAGGCGGCCGTAGCGGATGTTGTCGGCGATGGTGCCGGAGAACAGGTACGGCTCCTGCAGCACGACGCTCATGCGGCGGGTCAGGGAGGCGCGCTGGATCTCGCGCAGGTCCGTGCCGTCGATGAGGATCGAGCCGCCCTCGATGTCGTAGGAGCGGTTGACCAGCGCGGTGACGGTGGTCTTGCCCGCGCCCGTGTGGCCGACGAAGGCGATGGTCTCGCCGGGCTCGATGTGGAGGTCGAACTTGCGGAGCACGGGCACGTTCTTGACGTAACTGAAGTCCACCTCGTTGAAGTCGATGCGCCCCTCGACGTCCGCGAGCACCCTGGCGTCGGGCGGGTCGACGATCTCGGGCTCCGTGTCGAGGACCTCGAAGATGCGGTGCGCGCCGGCCATGGCGCGCTGGAGCATCGTGTACTGGAGGACGATGTCGCGGACGGGGTTGAAGAAGCGCTGGATGTAGAGCAGGAAGCCGATCGAGTAGGCGAGCGCCTCGCCTGCGCTGAGGTCGCCGGCGAAGGTGCGCACGCCGATCACCACCAGCACGACCGCCGTCGCCACGGTCGAGAGGAACTCGACCATCGGGATGACGGCGGCCTGGAGCTTCACGGCGTCCATGTTGGCGTCGAGGTTGACGCGGTTGAGGCGCTCGAACTGGCGGAGGTTCTCGTCCTCGCGGTTCAGCGACTGCACGATGCGCACGCCGGAGACGTTCTCGTTGATCGAGCCGTTGACGATGGAGATGCCCTGGCGCACGCGGATGAAGGCCTGCGCCGCGGGGGTTTGCCACCACACCATGAAGATCATCAGCAGCGGGATCACCGAGAGCGAGATCACCGCCAGCAGCGGGTCGAGCAGGAACAGGAACAGCACGATCAGCCCCAGCCCGACGATGTCGGCGAGGATGTTGAGGAAGCCCGAGGTGATCAGCTCCTGCAGCGTGACCACGTCGGACGTGACGCGCGACATCACGCGCCCGACCTCCTCGCGGTCGAAGAAGCTGAGCGAGAGCTTGTTGAGGTGCTCGAACATCTGCGAGCGCAGGTCGCGCAGGATGCGGTGACCCACGTAGCCCGTCATCAGCCGCTGCAGCGCCGCCGAGCCGAACGAGAACGTCGCGAGGCCCACGAGCAGGGCGCCGAAGCGCAGGATCTCGTCCTCGACCGCCGCGAGTTCCGCGGGAGTGCCGGAGCGCAGCTTCTCGACGATCGACTCGGTCGCGACGGCCATCACGTAGGGCTGGGCGTAGGAGGCGATGGCGAAGACGAGCATCGCGATGGTGGCGACGATGGTCTGCACCTTGTACGGCCCGAGGAACGGGAACAGCCGCTTGACCAGGTCCGGCTCGTAGACGCGGCCGAGCTCGGCGTAGTCCCAGCCGTCGACGGCGCGGCCGCCTCGCACGCCGCGCTGGTCGCCGGACCATCCGCCCGCCTGTCCGCCGCCCCAGTACGCCACTAGCCGCGCCCCCCGTTGTCGGCGAGCAGCAGCGAGGCGCTGGCCTCCTCCTGGTCACGCAGCTCGAGGTCGTAGATCTGGCGGTAGAAGCCGTCCGCGGCGAGGAGCTCGTCGTGCTGCCCACGCTCGACGATCTCGCCGTCGCGGAGCACGAGGATCTGGTCGGCGGCCTTCACGGTGCGCAGCCGCTGCGCGATGACGAAGGTGGTGCGGCCCTCCATGAGCGCCTGCAGCGCCTCGTGGATCTCGTACTCGGTGCGCATGTCCACCGAGGCGGTCGAGTCGTCCAGGATGAGCACCCGCGGGTCCCGCAGCAGCGTGCGGGCGATCGAGATGCGCTGGCGCTGGCCGCCGGAGAGCGTGGTGCCGCGCTCGCCGACCCACGTGTCGTAGCCCTGGGGCATCTCCATGATGAAGTCGTGGATCTTCGCCGCCTTCGCGGCCGCCTCGATCGCCTC
>DAOULE010000152.1:0-5506 GCA_034420575.1 Dehalococcoidia bacterium | reverse complement strand
GTCTCGCGGTAGGGCACGAGGGGTATGGACACGTCGACCTCGACGCCGTAGTTGTCGTTGAGGCGCGAGGCGGCGATGTTCGCCTGGGCGTCCCCGATCGTCGACATGATCGTCTCGCCCGTGTCCTGCGTGCGCATCACCTCGATCGTGGGGTCCTGCTCGACCAGGCGCTGGAGCGCGGTCGAGAGCTTGTCGACATCTGCCTTCGTGCGCGGGTGCAGCGCCGAGCGGAACGTCGCCTCGGGGAATGGCAGCGGCTGCGCCGCCACGGTCGAGTCGGACGAGGCGACGAAGGTGTCGCCGGTCATCGTCTCGGCGAGCTTCGCGGCGACGCCGATGTCGCCCGCGACCAGCTCCGGCACCTCGATCTGCTCCTTGCCGCGCTGGAGGTAGAGGTGGCCCAGGCGCTCGGTGGTGCGGCGCTGGACGTTGTAGGGGTTCGAGGTCGGCGTGAGCGTCCCGCGCAGCACCTTCATGAACGTCAGCCGCCCCACGAACGGGTCGGCGGTGGTCTTGAAGACGTGCGCGACCACCTCGCCCTCGCCCGTGGTGAGCGAGCCCTCGGCGAGGTCGTGCTCGCGACCGAGTGGCGAGGGCAGCAGGCGCACGATCTCGTTCATGAGCGGGCGCAGGCCCCCGCCCGTGACGCTGCAGACCGCGAGCACCGGCACCACGTCACCGGAGGCCACGGCCGCCGAGAGTGCCTCGGCGACGCGGTCGCCGGGAAGCTCCTCGCCCTCGAGGTAGAGCTCCAGCAACTCGTCGTCGGTCTCGGCGATCGACTCGATGAGCTGCTCGCGCGCCGCCTCGATGGTGTCGGCGAGGTCGCCGGGTGCGTCGCCCGGCGTGCCGTCGACGCCCATGCGGGCCTGACCGCTGACGAGGTCGACGACGCCCTCGAAGGACTCGCCGGAGCCGATGGGGATGGTGAGCGGGACGACGCCCATGCCGAAGCGGTCGCGCAACGCGCCGAGGACGCGATCGAAGTCGGCGAACTCGCGGTCCATGCGGGTAATGGCGACGAAGCGGGGGATCTCGTTGGCGTCGGCCATCTCCCATGCGACCTCGGTGCCACCCTCGATGCCGGCGGCGGCGTCGACCGCAATGATCGCGGCGTCCGCGGCGGCTGCGCCGGAGACGACCTCGCCGACGAAGTCGACGTAGCCCGGCGTGTCGATGACGTTGATGCGGTGGCCGTTCCACTCGACCGGGAGCATGGAGAGCGAGATGGAGTAGGTGCGGCGCTGCTCCTCGTCGTCGAAGTCGGAGACGGTGTTGCCGTCCTCGACGCGACCGAGGCGATTGATGGCGCCGGAGGCGAGGAGCATGGCCTCACCGAGGACCGTCTTGCCCGCCCCGCTGTGCCCCATGAGCACGACGTTGCGGAGTTGGTCAGACGTGTAGGCGTTCATCGTTGCAAGCACCCCCGTGTTCGCGTGTCCGGGGATGGTACCGCGCGAGGGGTGCGCCGGACTAGGCGCGCCACGCTGGGCGCGCCCAGTCGGGGGATGGCTGAGCTAGCCGCGGGCGCCAATCCGCCGCCGGGAGGCGAGGGCCGCGCCGCCAACGGCCAGCGCGGCGATCGCCACGGCGACGTATCCGAGCGCCGAGGCGCCGCCCTCGCCGAGCAGTCCCGCGTTACCCGTCCTGGGGGCCTTCATGCCGGGGGCTGCTTCGCACGGCCCGACCTCAAGGCTCTCTGGCAGCTCGGCGCCGAACCCCGCGAGCAGGTCGATCGCGGCCTGCGCTCCGTAGGTCTGGCCGAGCACGGTCACGTCGATGAGCCGTCCGCCCTCGCCGATGTTGATGGTGGCCTCGTAGCTGCGGCCACCGGCGCTGACGGTCTCGGTGTAGGTGCCGGCCGGCAGGCTCGTGCAGTACGTGACTCCGCCGGTGTCCTCCATCGCGCCGTCGTCGCTCGCCGCGCAGTCGACGATCTCGACGCCCTCGGGCAGCGGGTACGCTTCGGCGCCCGTGAAGACCTGGAGGAACCCGGCAACGCCGATCGGCTGTCCGCCGGGCTCGTAGAACTCGGTGACGCGGCCGCCCTCGCCGACCTCGACGCGGAACACGATCTCGCCCGCGCGCTCGCGGGACGCCGCCGTGAACTGGTGCTCGCCGGCGGGCAGGTTGAGGCAGACCTCGGGCCCTTGCGCTGACGCGGTCGGCGTAGCGGCCGGGTGGAAGGCGAGGAACGCCGCGATCACGGCGGCGGCGACGATCAGTCGGGTCATGGCACTCTGCATTCAGTTGGTCGCGGATGTGCGTCGATCGACGCTGCCCGCGTGCTCACGGGTTGGTTGTGTTCGGCAGGGAGAGTAGCGAGCAGGCTGCTCACCCTGTAGGTCGCAAATCTGGCAGTTACACCGCCGCAGCTTGCAAATCTGACACCTCGGGCTCCGCCGCCCGCAAATCCAGCACCTCCAACTGCAACGTCCCCCGCATCCCGTCCCGCCGGAACCGGTACACGATGTCCGCGAGGTTGCCGTCCGGCACTGCGTTCGATGCATTGCCGAAGGCGATCGCGCGCCATGTCACGCGGCCCTCGCGCAGCGTGAACTGGAGGTGCGAGCCGTCCGCGCCGACGGCGCGGGAGCCTTCGATGCGCACGCTGCGGGCGAGGAACGTGGGGACGGGGTTGCCCTGGCCGTGCGGGCCGAGCCGGTGCAGCCAGCGCAGTAACTCGCCGTTCACGGCGTGCAGTGGCAACTCCGCCTCGATGTCCAGCGTGGGCGTGAGGTCATCGGTGGTGAGGCGCGCGGCGGCGTCGGCGACGAGGCGCTCACGCGCCTCGGGGAGGCGCGCGGCGTCGAGGCTGAATCCGGCTGCGGCGCGGTGACCGCCGAAGCGCTGGAACAGGTCGCCGTGGCGGCGCAGCAGCGCGGTGATGTCGAACGCGTCGATCGACCGGCACGAGCCGTGCGCGACGAGCGCCGAGGCGCCGGCGCCGTCCACCGCCTCGTGGACCTGCATCGCGATCGCCGGGTGGTGGAAGCGCTCGACGAGCCGCGCGGCGACGAGTCCCACGATGCCGCGCGAGATCGACTCGCTGGCGAGCATCACGAGCGGGGCCTCGCGCTCCTCGGGCGTCAGTAACTCGTCGGCGAGTTCGAGCGCGTCGAGGGTGTCCTGCCGGCGCTGGCGGTTGAGCGCGTCGAGCCGGCCGGCGAGGCGTGCGGCCTCGGACTCGGAGTCCGTGAGCAGCATGTCGAGGGCCGTGCGGGCATGGTCCATGCGTCCCGCGGCGTTGATGCGTGGGCCGAGCGTCCAGCCGCACAGCTCGGGGTCGGCGTCGGCCAGGTCGACCTTCGCGGCGGCTGCGAGGGCGCGCAGGCCGGGGCGCTGCGAGCGTGCGAGCGCGTCGAGGCCGATGCGGACGAGGTCGCGGTTCTCGCCGACGAGGGGCGCGAGGTCGCAGACGGTGCCGAGCGCTACGAGCGCGCGGTGCTCGGCGGGGTCGTACGCGCGGCCGAGCCGCGCGTACAGGTCGTGCGCGACCTTGTGTGCGACGCCGCACGCGGCGGGCTCGGAGCCGTACTGCGAGTCGGCGAGCTTCGGGTTGACGAGCGCGAGCGCGTCGGGCAGCGCATCGGGCACGGTGTGGTGGTCGATCACGATCACGTCCATGCCCAGCTCGTTCGCGAGATCCACCTCGGTGACGGCCGAGGTGCCGCAGTCGGCGGTCACGAAGACGCTCGCGCCCTGCGCGTGCAGCGCCCGCACGGCGCCGGGGTTCGGGCCGTAGCCCTCGCTGAAGCGGTCGGGGATGTACGGCAGCGCGCGTGCGCCGAGGTCGTCGAGGGCCTCGGTCAGGATCGTGGTCGAGGTGACGCCGTCCACGTCGAAGTCGCCGAAGACGGCGACGGTCTCGCCCTCGGCGCAGGCGCGCTCCAGCCGGTCGACGGCTACGTCGAGGTTCGGCATGAGCGCCGGGTCGGTCAGCTCGCCGGGCTCGCCGAGGTGGTGCTCGGCCTCGACGACGTTGCGCACGCCGCGCCGCGCGAGCAGCAGTGAGATCAGCGGCGGCCAGTTGGCCCCCGTGAACGCGTCGAGGTTCGGCGCGGCGTCGACCCGCCAGCGGCGGCCGCCGGAGCCGTTGAGGACGCGCCCTGCGGGGTCTTCCTGTGTATCGGGCATGCCGAACGACCGGTCGCGTGTCGGCGCGCGAGGGGTGGTGGATCCGCTGACGGGGGGAGCAGCGCCGGGGTCCTGCGGGTCTGGCCCGCCGTGGATGCTTCGAGCGCTACTCGTGGTACCTCCCGAACAGCAGGGCCGAGTTGTGGCCGCCGAAGCCGAGCGAGTTCGACATCGCGTACTCGATGTCCACGTCGCGGGCGCCCTCCGGCACGTAGTCGAGGTCGCAGTCAGGGTCGGGGATCTCGATGTTGCGGGTCATGTGGATGCGCTGGTCGCGCAGCGACAGGATCGTCGCCGCCGACTCGATCGCGCCTGCCGCGCCGAGCGTGTGGCCGAGCATCGACTTGCTCGAGCTGATCGGGATGGTGAGCGCGGACTCGCCGAAGACGGTCTTGATCGACAACGTCTCGAACTTGTCGTTGAGCGGGGTGCTCGTGCCATGGGCGTTGATGTAGCCGACGTCGCCGGCGTCGACGCCGCCCTTGCGCAGCGCGATGTTGATCGCGCGCGCCGCGCCCTCGCCGTTCTCGGACGGCTGGGTGACGTGGAACGCATCTGCAGACTGACCGTAGGAGATGGCCTCGCACAGGATCGGTGCGCCACGCGCGAGCGCGAATTCGAGGTCCTCGAGGATCAGCGTGGCCGCGCCCTCGGCGAGCACGAAGCCGTCGCGGTCGAGGTCGAAGGGGCGCGAGGCGTGCTCGGGGTCGTCGTTGCGCTTGGTGGAGAGCGCGCGGGAGGCGTGGAAGGCGGCGAGGCCCATGCGGGTGACGCAGGCGTCGGAGCCGCCGGTGATCATCGCCTTGGCGTCGCCACGGCGGATCGTCTCCAGCGCGGTGCCGATGGCGTCGGCGCCGGAGGCGCAGGCGGAGACGGTGTTGTAGTTCGGGCCGCGCGCGCCGAAGCGGATCGAGACCTGCCCGGCGGCCATGTCGGGGATGAAGGCCGGCACGAGGAAGGGCGAGATGCGCCCCGGCCCCTTCTCGAACAGCACCTGGAACTGGTCCTCCAGCCAGGTCAGCCCGCCCATGCCCGAGCCGATCATCGCGCCGATCTCGTCGGCCGCCGAGGAGATGTCGAGCCCGGACTGCTCGAGCGCATCGTCTGTCGCTGCGATCGAGAGCTGGACGAAGCGGTCCATGCGGCGCGCTTCCTTGCGGTCGATGAAGTCGCGCGGGTCGAAGCCGGTGACCTCGCCGGCGATGCGCGCCTCGAGGTCTGAGGCGTCGCAGAGCGTGACGTCGCCGATGCCGTTCTCGCCGGCGAGCAGCGCGTCCCAGCTGGCCTCACGGCCGACGCCGAGCGCGGTCATCATGCCGACGCCGGTCACGACGACGCGGCGCTGCGTGGTGTCCTGGGTCATGCTCCG
>DAOULE010000151.1:0-4974 GCA_034420575.1 Dehalococcoidia bacterium | reverse complement strand
CCCGAGCATCTCAACCCGTGGCTGATCCCGATGATGGAAGAGATGATGGTCGAACTCGACCTCATCGCCGTGAACCCCGACGACAAGGTGCTCGTCATCACCGGGGCGGGCCGAGCCTTCTCATCCGGCGGCGACGTCGCGTCGATGGGCGGCATCGACCACGCCGACCCGCACTTCATGAAGTGGCTGCCGGACCACAAGCGCGGCCTGCTCACGTACCCGACGATGACCGCCGAGGAGCGGATGCAGAACCAGACGTTCAGCGGCACACCCATCCACAAGAAGGTGTTCGCCCTGGACAAGCCGACGATCGCGGCCGTCAACGGCGTCGCTGCAGGCGCCGGCGCCGACCTCGCGTTCACGTGCGACCTCCGCATCGCTTCGGACACGGCTCGCTTCATCGAGGTCTACATCCGGCGAGCGTTCACCCCGCTCGACGGCGGCGCGTTCTGGGCGCCCTACCACCTGCCGCACGCCAAGGCGATGGAGATGCTGCTCACCGGCGACCCGCTCAGCGCCGAGGAGGCGAAGCACTTCGGCCTCGTCAACGACGTCGTGCCGCGCGACGAGCTGATGCCGCGCACAATGGAGCTGGCGAAGCGGCTCGCGAAGGGCCCCGCGCTGGCGATCCAACTCACCAAGCACATGGTCCGCGAGATCTTCATGCGCGAGGGCTACGAGCACATGTGGGAGCTGGCGAAGCAGGCAACCCCGGTCTCGATGTCCTCGCGGGACGCGGATGAGGGTGTGCAGTCGTTCCTGGAGAGGCGCCCACCGAAGTTCAAGGGCTACTAGGACCTTCGCGCTGTGGGCCTACTGGGCGGCTCCGTTACTCCCGTCCACAGTGACCAGAGAGTCGCGCCATGCGTTGATGTCCAGCGGATCGAGGCGCGTGATGCCTGGGATGCGGTCGAACTCCTGGTCGGCGGACACGATCAGATCCACCGCAAGGCGGCGCATCACGGCCGCGTGGATGAGGTCGCGAGCACCGGCTGGGGTATCGAGGGCGGCGAGTTCAATCGCCACATCAAGGTCCTCCGGGTAGACGGGCTCGGTCCGGCCGCGCATCAGCGCCACGAATCGGGCGAGGACGTAGCGCCCCACCTGCCAGCGCCCGCGAGCACGGAAGCGGTGGAGCAGTTCCTGTAGGACCTCGACGTTCGTCACGAAGTTCTGGGGATACATCGACGCGAGGTCGAGCACCTCGGAGCACGGCCGCTTGTGGGGACTCGCAGCGCCCGCGGCGTAGATCGGGACGTTCGTATCAAGGAAGGCTGTCGGACTCAAACCGGGATTCCAGCTCACGGAACAGATCCTGGGGATCGTCCGGGACCTCCATCTCAAAGGAGGCAATCTCCCGGACCAGTTGGCGGCGGTATTCCAACATGAAAGCGTCCCAGGCGTCGTCGATCATGCGGCGGACGAATTCGGCCATCGACGTGTCCTGTCCCTGCGCCATCTGCTCGAGCTGTTGCCGCCGCTCGTCATCGAGGCGCACCTCGAGTCGAGAGACCATGATGCCCTCCTGTCCGGCACCGATTGTACGGCACGTGTTGTACGGCTTGTAGTGTACGGCACAGGTCGTACGGCAGTCACCGGCTACGCTGGGCAACCCGCAATCTGCGATACTCCCCGCTGCTCACCCGGACCGACCTCGGAGGACATCATGCAGGCCTACCAGCTCACCCCCGGCGGCGGCATCGACGGCGTCACGCAGGTCACGCTGCCTGACCCCGAGCCCGCCGCCGACGAGGTCGTCGTCCGCGTCCGGGCCACCTCGCTCAACTACCGGGACCTGATGCTCACGCAGGGCAACCGCGAGGCCGTCATCCCGCTCTCCGACGGCGCCGGCGAGGTCGTCGCGGTCGGCGACGAGGTCACTCGCTTCGCCGTCGGCGACCGGGTGACGAGCTGCTTCTTCCTCGACTGGCTCGACGGCGAAGGCACGCCGGCCAACACGCGCCGCGCGCTCGGCGGCGCCGACACCAACGGCACGCTCGCCGAGCTGATCGCGCTACCCGAACGCGCCGTCGTCGCCACACCCGCGCACATGACCGACGAGGAGGCGTCGACGCTCCCGTGCGCCGCGGTGACCGCGTGGTGCTCGATGTTCCCGGTCGCCGGGCTGCAGCCCGGGTCGAGCGTGCTGCTGCTCGGTACCGGCGGCGTCTCCATCGCCGGGCTGCAGCTCGCCTCCATCGCCGGGGTGCGCAGCATCATTACGTCGAGTAGCGACGAGAAGCTGGGTCGCGCCCGCGAGCACGGCGCGGACCACACCATCAACTACGTCGACGACGACAACTGGGGCCGCACGGTCCGCGATCTCACGGACGGCCAGGGCGTCGACCTCACGCTCGAGGTCGGCGGCGAGGGCACGTTCGCGAAGTCGATGACCGCGACGCGCTTCGGCGGGGACATCGCGCTGATCGGCGGACTCGCGCGCGAGGAGTCGGACGAGACGCAGGTGCCCCTCGTCGGCCGCGGGCTGCGCGCGTCGCGCATCTATGTCGGCAGCCGCGCGATGTTCGAGCAGATGAACCGCGCGCTCGAGCTGCGCGAGGTCCACCCGGTGATCGACCGTGTCTTCGAGTTCGGCGAGGCGCGCGAGGCGTACCGCTACCTCGAGTCGCAACGCCACTTCGGCAAGGTCGTCATCCGGGTGTAGCACCCCGCACGCGACGGCGCCGCCTCACGTGCGGCGGCACGAGCCAGCGCATGCCCTCCGGCGTCGCTGCCGCGTGCGCGCGAGCGCCCACGCCACGCCGCCCCTCGCGCCTCGTCGCGCCATGATCCCGGGCGCCGAGGCATCCGGCCACCTTCCTCCGGCGAGGCCGCGCCACGCCGCTCCTGGATGGATGCTCACCCGCCTAGTGATACGTAGTCTCTTGTGCAACTCACCGGCGCCGTGGTACGGTGCGTCGCCGTAATGAGACGGTATCTCATTAGGCAAGGTATGCCCGCGTCGGGGGAGTCAATTCGTGCAGAACATCATGGGGTTGCGGACGCTCTGGACAGGGGTGCTGCTCGCGCTTGCGGTCGCCGTCGCGGCGGCATGCACGGGCGCCGATGACGGCGAGATTGCCGGCGACGTTGCCGTCGAGGCCGACGGTGCGAGCGACGGCGCCGAACGCCTCCAGGTCGTCACCTCGACCGGCATCATCGGGCACTTTGCCGAGCAGATCGCCGGGGACGACGCCGACGTCGTGTCCGTGATCCCGCCGGGTGCGGATGCTCACACCTTCAGCCCCACCACCGCCGCGATCCGCGCCGTCACCGCCGCCGACCTCGTGATCGTCAACGGCTACAACCTCGAGGAAAGCACGCTGGCCACCATCTTCGAGCAGCTCTCCGATGACGCCACGCTCGTCGTCGCCACCGCCGGCATCGCCCCCCTCGAGGGCGGTCATCACCATCACGAAGAGGACGGGCACGACGACCACGAGGACGAACACGGCCACGAGGACGAGGACGCCCACGAAGACGAGGACGCCCACGAGGACGAACACGGCCATGAGGACGAGGACGACCACGAGGACGAGGACGACCACGACGAGGCGATGGACGTCTCTCCTAAGCACGAACTCGCCGTCGCCGATGGCGACCCGCACATGTGGCTGACCGTCCCGAACGCGATGGTCTACGTGCGCAACATCGCCGACGCCATCGTTGCCGCGGACCCGGACAACGCCGCCGCCTACCGCGCGCGCGAAGAGGCCTACCTGGCCGAGCTGCAGGAGCTGGACGAGGAGGTCCGGGCCGCCATCGCCAGCATCCCGGCGGCCAGCCGTGTGCTGATCGTCTACCACGATGCATTCCAGTACCTCGCCGCTGAGTACGGGATCGAGCTGGCCGCCACCGTGCTGCCGGGCAATCCCTCGCAGCAGGCAAGCGCCGCCGCCGTCGCGGAGATCATCGAGATCGTGGCCGGCCGGCAGGTCGGCGCCGTGTACCGCGAGCCGCAGTTCGCCGCCGACGCCATCGAGGCGATCGCCGAGGAGGCGGGTGTGCGCGTACTGACGCTCTACTCCGCCGCCTTCACCGACGAGGTCGACACCTACGTCAAGCTGATGCGCGCGAACGCGAACGCACTGGTCGAGGGGCTCGGCGGCGGGTAACGATCGCTTGAACTGTGCCCCAGGCCGCACGCGCTACTGCCTGGGGTCGCAGCGCCACTTCGACAAGGTCGTCATCCGCGTCGGAGGCCGCCGCACAGCCCTCGACGCCACGTCACAAGCAGTGGGCCGCCCTCGGGGCGGCCCACTCTGGTGCTGCGGTCGGTGCTCGCTACCCGCGAGGCAGGCCCAGCCCGCGCGTGGCGATGATGTTGCGCTGGATCTCCGAGGAGCCGCCGCCGATCGTCGAGGGGATCGAGCGGACGTAGCCGTGGATGTGCTTGCCGTTCAGCGGCGCCTTCGGGTCGCCCGGCCACAGGTCGCCGTACAGCCCGAACGTGCGGATGCCGACGCGGTACAGCTCCTGCCCGTGCTCGGACGAGAACATCTTGCCCATCGACGCCTCGTAGTTCGGCACCATCCCTGCCGCCTGCATCGACGCGATGCGCATCGAGAGCTGGTAACAGACCTCGATCGCGAGCGCGCGCTCGGCGAGTCGCGCGCGAACAGCCTGGGTTCGACCGAGCACGGAGCGGTCGTCGTTGCGTGCCGCGTCGAGGAGTTCGTCGAGGTCCTGCCGCTGCGAGACCGCGCCGGAGATGCCAGAGCGCTCGTAGTCGAGCAGCGTCATGCCGACATACCAGCCGCGGTCGACCTCGCCAAGGACGTTCGCGGCGGGCACACGCACATCCTCGAAGAACGTCTCGTTGACGTGGTGGCCCCACGCCATGTCGATCAGCGGGCGCACCGTCAGGCCCGACGTCTTGATGTCGTCGATGAGCAGGAACGAGATGCCGCGGTGCTTCGGGGCGTCCGGGTTGGTGCGGACGAGCGCGAAGATCGCCGTGGCCTGGTGGGCCGA
>DAOULE010000150.1:0-9405 GCA_034420575.1 Dehalococcoidia bacterium | reverse complement strand
TCAACGCCGCTTTATGTCGGCAGTCCTCGTGTAACAACCCTCGGGCGGGCATTCAGCCCCGCTGAGCGGATTGCGGGTAACAGGGCACCGCTAGCTCCCCGCCTAGCACGACCACCCCGATCGTAGGGAGCGCGCGCCGTCAGCGTCAAAGCGGCGCACTGGCGGCGGTGCCCTCCCTGCCGTCATCTGCGGCAAACGGGTTCAGCACGGCGACGCCCGTTGGCTCGAAGTGTCGTGTGTTCCGGGTGACCACCGTCAGACCGTGTTCGAGCGCTGTCGCGGCAATCAGCAGGTCTGCCCCGGCGTGCCCGAGATCACCCGACAGTTCCCCCCACCTGCGGGCCGTGGGCATGTCTATCGGGAGAATGCGATCGCCGTACCGCGACGTGACCCGGTCCAGCCAATACGACAGGTCCCGGGCGAACGAGGGGTCACGCGTCCGCTGTCGCGTGATGCCACGCTCGATTTCGCCGATGGTCACCACGCTCAGGTACAGGTCGGTGATTCGCTGTTCGCCGATCCAGCGCGTGACGTCTGGATTCCGGTCCTGTCGTCGCAGTGCCGAGAGGACATCGGTGTCCAGCAGGAACACTAGATATCCAGTTCCCGGAGCGGGACCGGGAGGCGCTCGAATGCACCGTCGTCCTGTGGCATCTCGAGCAGGAGCTCGGCGAATGTCGGCGCCGACGAGTCATCGAGCTGACACAACCGCTCGTACTCGTCCTGAGCGAGCACGACCACGGCCGGCCGGCCGCGGCGTGTCACATGTTGCGGCTCGCCGGACAGCGCCGCGTCGACCACGGCGCTGAATCGGTTCTTCGCGTCCTGCAGCTGCCATGCCGACATCGCGCAACTCCCAGCTAGCTTGTCTGGCTAGACTATAGCACCTGCGCCACTGACGCGCGCGCCTTCACTGATCACGAGCTGCGCGTTCAAGGCCCCGCAGCAACGCTAGCAGCCACTCCGAAGTGGTCCGACAGGTCTCGCCCATCGTGCCTGTTGCTGATCGCCTCGATGGACTGGGCCACGAGGTCTGCGCTGAGCGCGATGTGGTCGATGTTGCGACGACCCTCGAACTCGATGTCAGCTGTGGCGATCGCCATACCCGACAGGAGCGCGTCCTGCAGGGCCTGTTGCAACTTGGCCGGCGCGCGGCTGGCCTCCCCGATGACCTGGTTGAAGTCGCCCATCACGATCACACGCTCGCTCGCGCCTCGTTCGAGGACTCGACAGAGCCCATCGAGGTACTGCGCGTGGTCTTCCCACGCCTGCTTCTTCGCTGAGCCGCGCCGCGCCTCGGTCCGGGACCCGAACCACGGGATGCACACCCCGACGACCACGACCTCGCCGAGCGACGTCTCCGTGACCCCGGCGATGAACCGCCCGGGCGGCATCGAGTCGTCCCCGAGATCATCGACGTGGGTCCACGGCTGCCGCGACCACAGCATGACCTTCCGCCGCCCGGGCTTCACCCCGTAGCCGGCGTCGGGCCGGGAGCGGATCGTGTACCCGTCCGGAGCCAGGAGGTCCTCGTGCGTCTCGGTGAGGCAGACGACCTCAGGGGCATGGCGGGCGATGCGGTCGAGGATGTGCCGCGTCCGCCGCGATCGCGGCGTCGCCCACTCGACGTTCCAGTTGAGTACCGTCAGCGCCATCTCGCCCGCCCTCGCGTCCGCTTCGCGTCTGGGTCGGCGCAGCGGCCGGCCACAACCACCGTACCGTCACGCCCGGCCCTGCTACCATCGTCCGAGGAAGGAGCCGCCCGTGCGCCTGCTCTCCATTGGCCGCGCCCTGCCCGACCGCAGGATCGACAACCACACCGTCTTCAACGCGCCCGCCGCCTTCGACTACGACGCCATCGCCGTCGACCCGGAGGGCGTCTTCGTCAGGATCCGCGAACTCGTCGACGCGTCCGCCGACCACACCACCCTCGCCGACGCCCAGGTCGTGAACGGCGGGGCAGGCGACGGCGCCGCCGCCTCGGAGATACTGCGGCGTCGCCATGACGAGGTCGTGCGCGCGCTCGAGCGCGGCTCGCTCGTCGTCGTCTTCGCGCACCCGCAGGCGATGATCACGGGCGTCGCCGGCTTCCCGGGCATCGACCGCTACTTCTTCCTCCCCGCCCCACCCGGCCTCGCGTGGGACGCCGAGCTGATCCGCTGGGGCGAGGGCTCCGACGTGGCCGTCTCCGACCACGCCCACCCGTTCGCCCGCTACATCGACACCGTGCGCGACGACATGCTGTACCGCGCGTGGTTCGAGGAGCGCGTGCGGGGCTTCGCCAACGCGGCGCACGTCTTCGCGCGCAGCGCGGGCGGCGCCCCCGTGGGCGTCGAGTTCCGCGTGCTCGGCGGGTCGGTCGTCTTCCTGCCGGCGCCGCGCACGCGTGGCGGTGACCCCGCACGCGCGCAGGCGACCGCGATCGTCGCGGCGGTCACGGAGCACCTCGAACGCCCGGCCGGCGACCCCCCGATGTGGGTCACGCGCGAGTCCGTGCCGGGCCTCGATGAGCGCGAGGCCGAGGTCGAGCGCGGGCAGGCGCAGGTCCACCGCGCGCAGGAGCAGCGCGATGCCGCCGAGGCGGAGGCCGAGCCCCTGCGCCGCGTGCGCGACGTGCTCTGGACGGAAGGCTCGCACGCGTTGCTGCCCGCCGCGCAGCGCTGCCTCGAACTGCTCGGCTTCACCGTGCGGGCGATCGACGATGCGCCGATGCTGCAGGCCGACGACGTGCGCATCGAGTTGGAGGTCGAGGGGTCCGAGATCACGGTTGGCATGGCTCCGCACTACCGGCTGCGCAACCGCCTGGACGCGCGCATCGAGAGCGAAGGCGCGGCGCCTCGCGGCCTCATCGTCGTGAACGGCGAGCGCACGCAGGCCCTCGACCGGCGCGAGGAGCCCCATGCCGAGTCGCTGCGCGTCGCCGCCGAGGCGACGTCCTACGCGCTGCTGCCGGCGCCCGAGCTGTTCAACGCAGCTCGCGCCGCCCTCGCCGGCGCCGACGACGAGACGCTCGCCGCGCTCCGCGCGCGCATCGCTCAGACCGACGGCCTCGTCGAGTTCTCCGACCTGCTGGGCGAGGGCGCGTCGTAGCGCGCGGTCCGGCTCGCGTGGCTACGGGAGCGTGCGGTGGATCTCCGTCGGCGCTTCGTACGCGATGCCGTCGACCGAGAAGCCGAAGAGCTGCTCGAAGTAGCGCTGGTAGCCGGCGAAGTCCGTGAGCTCGCCCAGCGACTCGGTCGTCACCTCGGCCCACCGGCGCGACACCTCGGCCTGCACGTCGTCCCGCATCTCGAGGTCGTCGAGGCGGATGCGTCCCTCCTCGTCGGTGGTGGGCGCCATCCCGGGGGCGAGGTGGTCGCGGTAGAGCCGCGCGATCTGCTCGATGGGGCCTTCGTGGATGCCCTCGGCCTTCATCACGTCGAACAGCATGCTCATGTAGAGCGGGACGCCGGGGATGGCGGCCGAGGCCTGCGTGACGACGGCCTTGTTGATGCTCACCCACGCCCCGCCGCCGCTCGCCGAGAGTTCGGCGCGCAGCCCCGCGGCCGAGGCCTCGAGGTCCTCCTTGGCGCGCCCGATGGTGCCGTGGCGGTAGATGGCGTGTGAGACCTCGGGGCCGATGTAGCTGAAGGCGACCGTGCGGGCGCCGTCGGCGAGCACGCCACCGTCCCGCAGCGCCTCGACCCACAGCCGCCAGTCGTCGCCGCCCATCACCCGCACGGTCGACGCGATCTCGTCCTCCTCGGCGGGCTCGATGTGCGCGTCGACGACCTGTCCGCGGCGGAGGTCGATGCTCTTGCCGGTGTACGTCTCGCCGATGGGCTTGAGCACGCTGCGCCACGTCGTCTCGGAGTCGGGGTCCTGCCGCACGGGCGAGGCGAGGCTGTAGACGATGAGGTCGAGCCGTGCGCCCCGCTCGCGCAGGTGGTCGACCACCTGCTGCTTCACCTCGTGGGAGAAGGCGTCGCCGTTGATGGTGTGCAGCGAGCGGCCCTCGGCGGCCGCGAGGCGGTGCGCCTCGGCGAGGTTGTACCAGCCGGCCGAGGCGGCCTTCTCCTCCTCGGAAGGCCGTTCGAGGCAGACGCCCAGGGTGTCGGCGCCGTAGCCGAAGCAGGCGCTGAGCACGCTCGCAAGCCCGTAGCCGGTGCTGGACCCGACGACGAGGACGTTGCGCAGCCCCTCGCCGCCCGCGTCCTCGCCCGCCATCGCCCGCGCGACGTCGATCTGCTTGCGCACGTTGGCGGCGCAGCCGTCGGGGTGGGCGGTCAGCGAGATGAAGCCGCGGATGCGCGGCTGGACGACCTGCTCGGACATGTGGGCCTCCTCGCCTCGCCGGTATCGTACGAGGGCGAGGCGGGGTGGGCGAGATCACGGGTGTCAGGAGCTCGGCGGCGTCAGGAACTCGCAGCGCGGCCCGGTGGCGCGGCTCAGCCGCAGGTCCACCGTCACGACCGGGCAGCCGAGCCACTCAGCCAGCGCGACGTACCACGCGTCGTAACTCGTGACGTTATGTCGAAGCTGCCACACACGCTCGGCGAACAGCGCGAACGCGTGGAGCTCGACATCGGCGTCGAGCACGTAACCGTATGCCGTCCCAGCTTCGTCGGACGTGATCTCGCCCGCGATCTCCATCCGTCGGAGGATGTTGCCGCACTCGGCTGGGAGCAGCTGCGGCGCCACGAGCTGCTCGCCGGCGATCACCGACTCCGCCCACCGCCCACCCGCGTCCTGCTGTAGCACGGACGCCAGCAGCGCCGAGGCATCGACAACGAGTGTCACCGCTTATCGGCGTCTCGATGGCGCAGGATGCTCTCGGTCGTCACCTGCGACGTCATGGCAGCCTTGTGGGCACGGACCTGCTCCAGCCACTCATCGGTCGAGGGCTTCGAGGCGAGGCGTTCCAACTCGGAGCGGAGGTACTGCTCCATCGACTGATGTTGCTGTGCGGCGCGCGCCTTCAGGGCGTCACGGACTTCCTCGGGGATGTTGCGAATGGTGATTTGAACTGGCATGCAAGCATATTGACAGCGCCGCCAGCATTCTGCAAGCGCCTGCTACTCCCGCAGCTTCAGCACCGCCATGAACGCCTCCTGCGGCACCTCGACCGAGCCGAGCATCTTCATCCGCTTCTTGCCCGCCTTCTGGCGCTCGAGGAGCTTGCGCTTGCGGGTCACGTCGCCGCCGTAGCACTTCGCGAGCACGTTCTTGCGCATCGCCCGCACCGTCTCGCGCGCCACGATGCGGCCGCCGACGGCGGCCTGGATCGGGACGTCGAAGAGCTGGCGCGGGATGAGCTCCTTGAGCGCGGTGCTCAGCTGCCGCCCCTTCGCCGCCGCACCCTCGGACTGCACGATCGTGGAGAGCGCGTCGACGGGGTCGCCGTTGACGAGGATCTCGAGGCGCAGCACCTTCGTCGGCTCGTAGCCCTCGAACTGGTAGTCGAGCGAAGCGTAGCCCTGCGTGCGCGCCTTCAGCTGGTCGTAGAAGTCGACCACGATCTCCGAGAGCGGCGCGAGGAACTCGGCGAGCACGCGCGCCTCGCCCTCCTCGGCGCCCTGGTCGAGGTACTGGAGCTGCTGGTAGCGTCCGCGCCGCGAGGTCACCAGCTCCATGACCTGACCGAGGTAGCGTGACGGCACGGTGATCGCCAGCCGCATCCATGGCTCGCGGACCTCGGTGATCTCGTTCGGGATCGGCAGCTCGGCCGGGCTGTCGACGACGATCTCGCGACCGTCGGTGCGCGTCACCTCGTACTCGACCGACGGCGCGGTCGCGACGAGCTCGAGGCCGAACTCGCGCTCCAGGCGCTCCTGCACGATGTCCATGTGCAGCAGACCGAGGAACCCCGCGCGGAACCCGAAGCCGAGCGCGGCCGAGCTCTCCGGCTGCCACACGAGCGCGGCGTCGTTGAGCGTGAGCCGTTCGAGGGCGTCACGCAGCAGCTCGTAGTCGTTGGGGTCGGTGGGGTAGATGCCGGCGAAGACCATGGGTTTGGCCGGCCGGTAGCCGGGCAACGGCTCGGCCGCGCCGTTGCGGTCCGAGGTGACCGTATCGCCGACGCGGCTCTCGCCGACGCTCTTGAGCCCGGTCGCGAGGTAGCCGACCTGCCCGGCCGAGAGCCGCGGCGCGACCTCAAGGTCCGGGCGGAACACGCCCACCTCCAGCGGCTCGAAGCGCGTGCCCTGCTGCACGAGCCGCAGCCGCTGGCCACCGTCGACGGTGCCGTCGACGACGCGGACGTAGGCCATGACGCCCTTGTACGAGTCGTACTTGGAGTCGAAGACGAGCGCGCGCAGCGGGGCGTCGGAGTCGCCCGTGGGCGGCGGGATGCGCTCGACGACGGCGTCGAGGATGTCCTCGATACCCTCGCCGCTCTTTGCGGAGGCGTACAGGATCTGGTCCTCGGAGAAGCCGATCACGTCGACCAGCTCGCGGGCCACCCGCTCGGGCTCGGCGGCCGGCAGGTCGATCTTGTTGACGACCGGGATCAACTCGAGGTCCAGGTCGAGGGCGGCGTAGACGTTGGCGAGCGTCTGCGCCTGGATCCCCTGCGCCGCATCGACCACGAGTACCGCGCCCTCGCACGCGGCGAGCGCGCGGGAGACCTCGTACGCGAAGTCGACGTGGCCCGGGGTATCGATCAGGTTGAGCTCGTAGTCGCGGCCGTCGGGGGCGCGGTACTCCATGCGCACCGCCTGCGCCTTGATGGTGATGCCCTTCTCGCGCTCCAGCTCCATCGAGTCGAGGAGCTGTTCGCGCATCTCGCGGCTGGTGACCGCGCCGGTGCGCTCCAGCATCCGGTCGGCAAGCGTGGACTTGCCGTGGTCGATGTGGGCGATGATCGAGAAGTTGCGGATGTGCTGCACGGGATCATCGTAGCCGCGCGACGCCCGCACGCGCACGCGACCAGCACGGCCGTCCAGCCGGCGAGGTGTGACTGACAGCCCGCCGGACAGCAACGAGGGCGGGTTGCCCCGCCCTCGTGGTGTTCGCTCGCGTACCGCGCTAGACGCGGTGGCAGGCCACCCAGTGGTCGGGCTCGGCCTCGCGGAACTCGGGGATCACCTCGCGGCAGTCGTCGATCGCGATCGGGCAGCGCGTCTGGAAGACGCAGCCCGGAGGCGGTCGCAGCGGCGACGGCACGTCGCCGACGAGGATGATGCGCTCGCGCGTGCGCTCGATCTCCGGGTCGGTGATCGGCACGGCCGAGAGCAGCGCCCGCGTGTACGGGTGCAGCGGGTTCTCGTACAGCTCGTTGGAGTCTGCGAGCTCCATGATCTTGCCCAGGTACATCACCGCCACGCGGTCGGAGATGTGCCGCACCACCGCCAGGTCGTGGGCGATGAACAGGTACGTGAGGTCGTACTCGGACTGCAGGTCCTCGAGCAGGTTGATGATCTGCGCCTGGATCGACACGTCGAGGGCCGATACGGGCTCGTCGAGGACGATGAACTCGGGCTCCACGGCGAGCGCGCGGGCCACGCCGATGCGCTGGCGCTGTCCGCCGGAGAACTCGTGCGGGTAGCGCTTGGCGAAGTAGGGGTTGAGGCCGACCTGGTCGAGGATCGCCTCGACGCGCTCGTTGCGCTCGTTCCCGCTGTAGAGGCCGTGGATGACCATGGGCTCGGAGATGATCGACGCCACGCTCATGCGAGGGTTCAGGGACGAGTACGGGTCCTGGAAGATCATCTGCATGCGCCGCCGGTAGGAGCGCAGCGCCCGGCCCTTGATGCTGTTGAGCTCGTCCCCCGCGAACTTCACCGTGCCGGCGGTGGGGCGGTGCAGCTGGAGCAGCGCCCGGCCCGTGGTGGACTTGCCGCAGCCCGACTCACCCACCAGGCCCAGCGTCTCGCCCTTGCGGACCGTGAACGAGATGCCGTCGACGGCCTTCACGTCCGCGACCTTGCGCTGGAACAGGATCCCCGAGGTGACGGGGAAGTACATTTGCAGGTCTTCGACCTCGACGAGGTCCTCGCCCATCTGGACGGTATCAGTGGTCATCGCAGCCCCCTCGCCCCGCGTACCCGCGGGCCAGACTCGTCAGATGGTCGTTGTTAGGCCGTCAGCATCCCGACGACGCCCTCGTTCTCGCCGCGCGTGCGGGCATCCACGGCCGGGTTGCGCCAGCACCGCGCCCAGTGGCGCTCTTCCTTGAGCTCCAGCTCCGGGTGCGATGTGCGGCACTCGTCGACCGCCCAGTCGCAGCGCGGCTCGAACGGGCAACCCGGGATCGGGTTGATGAGTAGCGGCGGCTGGCCCTCGATCGCGTCGAGGCGGATGTGCTCGGTCGCGTCCAGGCGCGGCACCGAGGCCATCAGGCCCACGGTGTACGGGTGCTTCGGGTTCTTGAAGATGTCGATCGTCGAGCCGGACTCGACGATCTCGCCGGCGTACATCACGTTCACGCGGTCGGCGTAACGGGACACCACGCCGAGGTTGTGCGTGATGATGACCACCGCGGTGCCGAGGTCACGCGACAGCTGGGCCATCAGCTCCAGGATCTGTGCCTGAATCGTGACGTCCAGCGCCGTGGTCGGCTCGTCGGCGAGCAGCAGCTTCGGGTTGCAGGACAGCGCCATCGCGATCATCACGCGCTGGCGCATGCCGCCCGAGAACTGGTGCGGGTAGTCGTCGAGGCGGGCGCCCGCCTCGGGGATACCGACGAGCTCCAGCAGCTCGACCGCGCGGGCGCGGGCCTCGGGCCGCTCGAGGCCGAGGTGCAGGGTGATCGCCTCGGTCAGCTGGTTGCCGATCGTCAACACGGGGTTGAGCGATGTCATCGGCTCCTGGAAGACCATGGCGATGCGGTTACCGCGGATGTCGCGCATCTCGGCGTCGCTGATCTCGAGCAGGTCTTCGCCCTCGAAGAGGATCTCGCCTTCGACGATGCGGCCCGGCGGGCGAGGGATCAGGCGCAGGATCGAGAGCGCCGATACGGACTTGCCGCACCCGGACTCGCCGACGAGGCCCAGCGTCTCACCCTCTTCAAGGTCCCAGGAGACCCCGTCAACGGCGCGGACGACACCCTCTTCGGTGTAGAAGTAGGTGCGGAGATTCTTGATCTCAAGCAGTTTCTCGCTCACTTGCGGCGGCCCTCCTGCGGCCGAGGAGACGGGGCTTTGGGGCCCCTCGTGGTGGGGAAGAGGAGACTCGAACTCCTACGCCTTGCGGCACATGATCCTAAATCATGCTCGTCTACCAGTTCCGACACTTCCCCTCGGCGGCGTATGGCGCGGGATTATAGACCATCCCGCACGCGGGTACGAAAGTCCCCGGCCCTTTCGCTTCGTCTGGTGAGCCCCCAGGGATTCGAACCCTGAACCGGCTGATTAAGAGTCAGCTGCTCTGCCATTGAGCTAGAGGCCCGCCCAAACATACCAGACCCTCGCCCACCGGGAACGCCGA
>DAOULE010000149.1:0-5552 GCA_034420575.1 Dehalococcoidia bacterium | reverse complement strand
ATGCCGCAGACGCGCGAGCACCTGCTGCTCGCCAGGCAGGTCGAGGTGCCGGCGGTGGTGGTCTTCCTCAACAAGGTCGACATGATGGACGACGAGGAGCTGCTGGAGCTGGTCGAGCTGGAGATGCGCGAGCTGCTCTCCACCTACGAGTTCCCCGGCGACGACGTGCCGATCATCCGCGGCTCGGCGCTGCAGGCGCTGGAGTCGACCTCCACCGACCCCGACGCACCGGAGTACGCGTGCATCTGGGAGCTGATGGAGGCGGTGGACAGCTACATCCCGCAGCCGGCGCGTCCCAAGGACGAGCCGTTCCTGATGCCTATTGAGGACGTCTTCGGCATCAAGGGCCGGGGCACCGTGGTCACCGGGCGCATCGAGCGCGGCGTGGTGACGGTGGGCGATTCGGTCGAGATCGTGGGCATCAAGGACACCGAGACGACCGTGGTCACGGGTGTGGAGATGTTCAAGAAGCTGCTCGACGAGGGAGAGGCCGGCGACAACGTCGGGTGCCTGCTGCGCGGCGTGGACCGCGAGGACGTGGAGCGCGGGCAGGTGCTGGCGCAGCCGGGCTCGATCACCCCGCACCGCAAGTTCAGTGGCGAGGTCTACGTGCTCTCCAAGGAGGAGGGCGGGCGCCACACGCCGTTCTTCACCGGCTACCGCCCGCAGTTCTACGTGCGCACCACCGACGTCACCGGCGTCGTCACCCTGCCTCCGGGCACGGAGATGGTGATGCCCGGGGACAACGTGACGGTGGACATCGAGCTGATCACGCCGATTGCGATCGAGGACGGGCTGCGCTTCGCCATCCGCGAGGGCGGCCGCACCGTCGGCGCAGGCGTCGTCACCGGCATCAACGAGTAGCACGCGCCGAGACCCCCTGCGGGGAAACCCCGCAGGTACGCCTTACGCGGGGACACCTGTGGGCGCGGCGCTGAACCGAGGGGGCGGGAACCATGGCCAAGGGAGACCGGGAGCACATCTCGCTGGCGTGCGGGACGTGCCGGGACCGCAACTACAACACCACGAAGAACCGGCGGAACGACCCGGACCGCGTCGAGTTGCGCAAGTACTGCCCTCGCTGCCGGTCGCACCAGCTACACCGCCAGACGCGGTAACCTGACCGGGTAGCGTGCTGAGGCGGTAGGGGGCACGACAAGATGGGTCGAGCGCTGCGCAGGCAGCAGGAGCGCGCCCAGCGGCGGCAACAGCGCCAGCAGCAGCGCCCCGCGCGCGGCGGGCGACCGCCGGTCAGCGTCTCCGGCCCCGCCACGGCCGAGGGCCGCGGCGGCGGACGGCGCTGGGTGCCGCGCTGGATCTCGGACATCATCAGCGAGTTGCGCAAGGTCACCTGGCCGACGCGCCACGAGGTCGGCTACCTCACAGTGGTGGTGATCATCGTCTCGATCTTCTTCGGCGCCATCCTTGGCGTCGCCGACCTGGGATTCAACTGGCTCATCGAAAACACGGTGCTGCGCTAGGAAACGCGCAGGCCACACCATCGGAGTGGCGCAGAGCGCTCACCGGCCAGACCGACCGGAGCGCGCGCAGGGGGCCTCATGACGACTGACCAGGACCGGGCACGCGACGCGCTGGCAGGTGGCGCCGTCACGCCCGCCGCGGCCCCGCCGCCGCCCAACCCATTCACCGCCGGCCTCGCCGTCGAGGACGACGAGCCGGAGGTCGTGGCAGCGGACGACGATCGCGCCTGGTACATCATCCAGACGTACTCGGGCTACGAGAACAAGGTGAAGAAGAACCTGGACCAGCGCATCAAGCAGATGGACCTGGGCGACCTCATCTTCGAGGTCGTGATCCCGACCGAGGAGGAGATCGAGATCCGGGACGGCCAGCGCCGCACCGTCTCGAAGAAGCTCTTCCCCGGCTACGTCCTCATCCAGATGCTGATGGAGGACGACGCCTGGAGCCTGGTCCGCAACACCCCCGGGGTCACCGGCTTCGCCGGCGGCAACGAGGAGGAGGGCTCGCGCCCCGTACCCCTCGACGACGAGGAGGCGGGGCGGATCCTGCGCCAGATGGACGCGGGCACCCCGCGTATCAACGTCGGGTTCTCGATCGGCGAGTCGGTGCGGGTCATCGACGGGCCGTTCATCGACTTCGTCGGGCAGGTGGACGACATCAACCTGGACAAGGGCAAGGTACGCGTGATGGTCTCGATGTTCGGCCGCGAGACGCCGGTCGAACTCGACTTCCTGCAGGTCGAGAAGCAGTAGGACCGGGAGCGGGAGGCTCGAGCGATGGCAAAGCGCGTTCGCGCGGTGGTGAAGCTGCAGATCCCGGCGGGCCGGGCGAACCCCGCGCCGCCGGTGGGTACGGCACTGGGTCCGCACGGCATCAACATCATGGACTTCTGCAAGGCGTACAACGCCCGCACGCAGGCGCAGTCCGGGCAGATCATCCCGGCCATCATCACGATCTTCGAGGACCGCTCGTTCACCTTCGAGCTGCGCACGCCGCCCGCCTCGGACCTGCTGCGCAAGGCCGCGGGTGTCGAGAAGGGCGCCGCGAGCCAGCTCACCGAGGTCGTCGGCCAGGTCACCACCGCGCAGGTGCGCGAGATCGCGGAGACCAAGCTCCCGGACCTCAACACCAACGACATCGACCAGGCTGTCAGGATCATCGAGGGCACCGCGCGCTCGATGGGAATCGAGGTCAACTAGCGATGCCGAAGCGAGGCAAGCGCTACCGAACCGCGAGCGAGCAGGTCGACGCCGACCGCCTCTACGAGCCCGGCGACGCGCTCAGCGTCGTGCGCGAGGGCGCGACTGCGAAGTTCGACGAGACCGTGGAGCTGCACCTCCGCACGGGCCTGGACGGGCGGCACGCGGAGCAGCAGATCCGTGGCTCCGTGACCCTCCCGCACGGCCTCGGCCGCGAGCAGACGGTGATCGTCTTCGCGGAGGGCGAGGCCGTCTCGCAGGCGCTCGAGGCGGGCGCCGACGAGGCCGGCGGCGACGAGCTGATCGCTCGCGTCGCGGACGGCTGGACGGAGTTCGACGTGGCCATCGCGCAGCGCGAGCTGATGGGCAAGGTCGGCCGGCTGGGCCGCATCCTGGGCCCGCGCGGGCTCATGCCGAACCCCCGCAACAACACGGTGATGGACGCGGCGAACATCCCTCGTGCCGTGCAGGAGGGGAAGTCGGGCCGCGTCGAGTTCCGGCTGGACCGCACCAACCTGGTGCACATGGCGCTGGGCAAGGTGTCGTTCAGCGATGACCAGCTGTCGGAGAACCTGAGCGCGATCATGGCGGAGATCGTCAAGGCGCGCCCGTCCGACATCAAAGGACAGTACATCCGCTCCGCCACGCTGACCTCGACGATGGGGCCGGGCGTACACGTGGACGTCCAGCCGTTGCTGGCGCTCGCGGCGGAGACATAGCAGACTGACATGAGCGCCCCGCCGCAAGCGGGGCGCGCCGCCGGAGACCACGGGTCCGCCGGGCAGACAGCCCGGGCGGAGAATGGCGAAGCGCCGCCCGTGCAGGTGGGACAGGTTGCGGGCGGCTGCGGGGATCCTCGCGGTGTGCCGGTGACGCCCTCCCACCATGTGGTGGCGAGGGCGTTTTGTTGCAGCCGCGCGCATGCGTCGCGGCCGGAACGGGGGCAGCGTGCCGACGGAGCGCAAGATCGCGCTGGTGGCCGAGATCAAGGCATTGATCGAGGAGTCCGAGATCGCCATCGGGATGGCCTACCAGGGCATGCCGGTGACCGAGCAGACGCAGCTGCGCAGCCAGTTGAACGAGGCCGGCGTCACCATGCGCGTCATCAAGAACACGCTGCTGCTGCGCGCCGCCGACGAGGCCGGGCGCGAGGCATTCCGCGCGCTCGCTGACGGGCCGACGGCGCTCGTCACGCACCCGGACGACCCCGTTGCCGCCGCGCGCGCCGTCGAGAACTGGCGCCGCGAGCACGCCGACACGACGTTCGAGGTGCGCAATGCAGTCCTCGGCGACGAGGTGGTGGACGCCGCATACGTGGCGGATCTCGCCACCGTGCCGCCGCGCGACGAGCTGCTCGGCAAGCTCGCCGGTGGGCTCACCGCCAAGATCACAGAGCTGGTGATGCTGCTGCAGGCGTCGACCCGCGACCTCGCGGGGCTGATCGACGCGCGGGCGCAGCAGCTCGAGGAAGCAGAGGCATAGCCCGGCGCAGCGGGCCCGCGAGGGCGGGCGGCGCCGGCAGGCTGGGAGGAGCATGAGCATGGCCAAGGTGGAAGAAGCGCTCGACATCATCCGCGGGATGACGCTGCTCGAGCTGCGTGACCTCAACAAGGCGATCGAGGACGAGTTCGGCGTGACTGCCGCCGCTCCGGTCGCGATGGCCGTGGCGCCCACCAACGGCGACGGCGGCAACGGCGCCGCCGCGGCCGAGGAGCAGATCGAGTGGGACGTGGTGCTCACCGACTTCGGGGCGAACAAGATCAACGTGATCAAGGCCGTCCGCGAGCTCACCTCGCTGGGCCTCAAGGACGCCAAGGACGTCGTCGAGTCGGCGCCCAAGGCCATCCGCGAAGCCATCACGAAGGACGAGGCGGACGCCGCCAAGACCAAGCTCGAGGAAGCCGGCGCGACCGTCGAGCTGAAGTAGACGCCGCCGCTCCGCGCGCTCCCTGGCGTCCCCCACGGATCCCCGGGAGCGCGTGCTAGGCTCGTACGGTGGAGTGCTTCCTGTGCGAGCGCAGCGCCACCAATGAGTGCGCTCGCTGTGGTGCGCTGTACTGCGACGACCACGGCGACGCGCTCTGCGAGCGCTGCTCCGACCCCGACCTTGCTCTCCCCTCGCACCGCCTCTACCGGGGCGCGCTGATCGCGCTCTTCGCCGCCAGCCTCTTCGTCCTCTGGCTGCTGATCCGCCCGCCCGCCGACGACGCCGGCTCCGCGAGCACCAACATCGCCCCCGTCGTCGGCCCGGCCACGATCGTGCTCGGCACGGACACCACCCCGACGCCCCCACCCGGCGACGCGAGTACCGCCACCCCCGACCCGACGGCAACACCGGCCAACTCCACGCCCACGCCCACCCGGACGCCGGCTCCCACCCCGACCCCGTCGCCCACTCCAGCGGCGTCGCCCTCGCCCACGCCGACACCGGCATCGACGCCATCGCCGACGCCTACTCAGGCGGCGTCGCCGACACCGACACCGTCGCCCGCGTCGGGCACGTTCATCGAGTACACGGTGCAGCCGGGCGACTCGCTGGTCGCGATCGTGCGCCGGTTCCTACCGGACGGCGCGGCATTCGACGACTTCGCCCGTCGTATCATCGATCTCAACGACATCGACGACGGAAGCCGGCTGACCGTCGGGGATGTACTGCGGATCCCACGCCAATGACGGCCCGGACTTCCCGGTCAGGGCGCCACACGCGGAGCGACCGATGACACAGCCACCTGCCGAAGGCGACCCGTACGCCATCCTGGGCGTCCCCCCGGATGCCTCGCGCGACGCGATTCGGCAGGCGCACCGGGAGCTGAGGGCGTACTACTCCTCCGGCCACGCCGGCGACGACGCCGAGGCGCGGCTGGAAGAGGT
>DAOULE010000148.1:0-4634 GCA_034420575.1 Dehalococcoidia bacterium | reverse complement strand
ACCTGCGAGACACCTGATCGCAAAGGGGCCTCCGACGAGACTTGGGATTGAACACCGCCCAGGTCCCGAAGGAGGTCCCGATGCATGATGCCACCAGTCGCCCCAAGCGGATGCGCTACTCCTACGAGTCACGCTGCCGCGCCGTCGAGGCGATGCTGGACGGCATGAGCCCGTCTGACGCCGCTCGCAGCGTCGGCGCCAGCCGCGCCACGGGCTACCGCTGGCTCAAGCGCTTCCTCGCCGAAGGCTGGGCCGGGCTCCGCGAGCGCCCCTCCACGCCCAGGCACCAGCCGCGGAGGCTCAGCCCCGCCGAGGAGGCCGAGATCGTCGCCGCGCGCGAGCACAGCGGCGCCGGTCCCCTCACGCTCGGCGCCCTGCTCGGCCGCCCGGCGTCGACCGTGTGGAAGGTGCTGCGGCGGCTGGGCTGCTCACGGCTGCCGCGTGAGCCGAGGCCCCCGGTGGTGCGCTACGAGCGCGACCGCCCGGGCGAGCTGCTGCATATCGACACCAAGAAGCTGGGCCGCTTCTGGAACGTCGGCAAGCGCATCCTCGGCGACGGGGTCACGCGCAGCCCGCGCGCCGGCTGGCAGCATGTGCACGTCGCCGTCGACGACCACTCGCGGCTGGCCTACGCCGAGGTGCTCCCGACCGACCGCCGCGGCGACGCGCTCGCGTTCCTCGACCGAGCCCTGGGCTGGTTCGGCGAGCAGGGCGTCACCGTCGAGGCGGTCATGACGGACAACGGCCCCGCCTACGTTCCCGACGCCTGGCGGGAGCGCTGCGCCGAGCGCGGCCTGCGTCATCTCCGCACGCGGCCCTTCACGCCTCGCACCAACGGGAAGGCGGAGCGCTTCATCCAGATCCTGCTGCGCAGCTGGGCGTACGCCTTCGCCTACCCGACCAGCGCGCACCGCGCACGCGCCCTCGCCGGGTGGCTGCGGTGGTACAACAGACGCCGTCCCCACGGCTCGCTCGGCGGCCTCCCGCCCCTCAGCCGTGTCTCACACCTCTGTGGGCAGTACAGCTAGACGCCAGTCTCACGCGCACGTTAGGTTCGTGTTTCGAGCGCCCCCGGCGCGCGGGTGGAGGCGAGCATGGCCGCAGAGCGGGCGAGCATGTTCTCGTCGCTGCGCATCCGCGACTACCGCCTGCTCTGGCTCGGCGTCTCCAGCCACTCGGCGGCGCTGTGGACGGAGAACATCGCCCGGCCGTACCTCGTCTACGCGCTCACCGAGTCGCCGGCGCAGCTCGGCGGCGTGATCGCGGCCCGCACGCTGCCGCAGTTCGTCTTCGGCATCTTCGCCGGCGTCGCCATCGACTGGTTCGACCGCAAGCGCGTGCTGCAGCTCTCGCAGATCGGCGCGTTCGTGCTGAACGTGAGCTTCGCGGTGCTGCTCGTCGCGGGGCTGCTCGAGCTGTGGCACATCTACGCCGCCGCCGCGATCCGGGGCGTCACGATGGCGTTCGACCAGCCCGCCCGGCAGTCGCTCGTCCCGGCCGTGGTGCCCGCCGACCGCGTCACGAACGCGATCGCGCTCTTCTCGGCGACGCAGAACACGATGCGCATCGCCGGGACGGCCGCGTCGGGCTTCCTCATCGCCGTCGTCGGCGTGAACGGGGCGTTCGTCGCCATCGCCGTCATCTACGCCGGGACCGTCACCGCCACCTCGATGCTGCGCGTGCCGGCGCACGTCCCGCCGCCCACCTCCGGTGTCGGGGCGATGCTCGGAGGACTGGGCGACGCGATGCGCTACGCGTGGCGCACCCCGACGATTCGCGGCGCGATCGGGCTCGCGCTCATCTACTTCGCCTTCGGGCTCTCGTTCATGCAGCTCTTCGCGCCGCTGTTCGCCCTCGAAGTGCTCGACATCGGGCCGTTCGGGTTCGGGGTGATGATGTCGCTCACGGGCGCGGGCTCGCTGGTGGGCGCGCTCACCATCGCGTCGAGGTCGCCTCGGCGGCTCGGCGTGCTGGTGCCGCTGATGATGGTGGCGTTCGGCTCGCTGCTGATCCTGTTCGCGCTGAGCACGTACCTGCCGGGCGAGCTGGGCCGGGCGTGGATCGCGCTGTGCCTGGTGCTCGTCTTCGCGGCGGGGCTCTTCCAGTCCGGCGCGTTCGCGCTCGTGCAGGTGATCATGCTCGACGCCGCGCCGGAGCAGATGCGAGGCCGCCTGATGGGTCTGCTCGCCTTCGACCGCGCGACGATGATGATGGGCGCGGCGGCCGGCGGCATCCTCGCCGAGTCGGTCGGCACGCAGCCCGCCCAGATCATCTACGCCCTGCTCGTCGTCGTCGGCGCCGTCGCCGTGCTCGCCCTGGCCCCCGGCTTCCGCGCCACGGTGGTGGGGGAGGCGCGGCGAGGGGCCGAGGAGCGCGAGGGTGCTGGGGTGCGTTAGCGCGCCGCTACAACTCCACGCCCAGGCTCCGCAGCAGCGCCGTCACCCGCCCCGGCTCGCACGCGACGAACGGGGGGATGCGCTCGCGCTGGGGGGAGAGGGCGAGGGGGGCGCCGTTGACCTGCAGGACCACGCCGCCCGCCCCGGCGAGGACCGCCGCGCCGCCGGCGGCGTCCCAGACGGACCGAGGGCCGGTCGAGAGGTAGACGCCGGCCTCGCCCGTCGCGGCGTGGACGAGCTTCACCACCGCCGAGCCGAGCGGGTAGACGTCGAACGGTAGGCGGTACTGGAGCCTGCGGTGCTCGTAGTCCCAGCGTGAGACGACGATGCGACCGGGGTCGGGCTCACCGTCGTCGTCGAGTCCGGGCGGCGCGAGCGGCGGGAGCGGCGTGCCGTCGACGCGGGCCTCGCTGCGCTCACCGTCGACGATGCCGCTGTAGACCACGGGCTCGTCGCCCGCGGGCAGGCCGGCCGCGCCGAGCACGAGCCGGTCGCCGGCGAAGAGCCCGACCGAGACGCCGAACTCCGGCAGGCCGCGGAGGAACTCGCGCGTCCCGTCGAGCGGGTCGATCACCCATGTGGGCTCGCCGGGGACGATCGCGTGCTCCTGCTCGGACTCCTCGGAGAGCCAGTGCGCCCCGGCGATGAGGGGCGTGAGGCGGCGGTGCAGGATCTCGTCGGCGGCGTGGTCGGCCTCGGTAACCGGGCCCTCGCCCCACTTGTGGCCGACGCGGACCGAGCCGCGGCGCATGACCGTGCGGATCGCCTCGCACGCGTCGTGGACGGCGTGCTCCAGCGCGTCGCGGAGCGCATCGAGGTCGAGCGCGGGCGGGGTCGCTGGAGCGGTCACAGGGACGCCCCCACCGCGCCGGGGCGCGTCGGAGCGCGCGTCGAGCCGGAGTCGACGTGCCACAGCGCGGCGAGGCCGCGCTCGTTGAAGTCGTACGCGTCGTACTCGTAGCCGCCGACCGTGCCCGCGATGGCGATGCGCTCGACGGGTTCGGGCAGGGGGATCATCGCGGGGACGTCCTCGAGCAGCAGTTGCTGGGCGGCACGCGCGGCGGCGGCGCGTTCGCCGGGGTCGATGTGGCCGAGGGCGGCGCGGACGGCGTCGTCGTAGATGGGGTTCGAGTAGCCCCACGGCGAGACGCCGCTGAGCCCGCCCGACATGTGGAGCCGCAGCCCGATGTCGGGCGAGGCCACCGGCTCCAGCTCGAAGAGGATCGCCTGGAAGTTGCCCTGCTCCAGGTCGACCTGCAGCCGGACGTGATCGACGAGGTCGAGCACGGGGGTGAAGCCCGCCTCGCGGAGCTGGCGGGCGATGAGCTGCGCGAGGCCGCGCAGCGGCTGCGTGAGCGGGGCTTCGAGCGTGAACGTGATGTCCTCGTGGCCGGCGGCCTGGAGCAGGCGCGTCGCCTCGCGCGGGTCGTGCTGGAGCAGCTCGTGCCGGTCGAGGGCGTCGGGGTCGAGCGCGTCGGCGGCGAAGGCCGGGCCGACCGGGCCGGCCGCGACCGCGTCGTCGTATGCGGCGATGGCCTCGCGGTCCAGCGAGAGGGCGACCGCGCGGCGGACGCGCTGGTCCTGGAACGCGGGGTGGAACCGCACATCCCGCCCCCCCTTGGTGGCGACGAGCGAGAGTCCGAGCCCTCGCGCGCGCCTCGAGCTCCGCTCGACCACGCGCGCGTCGCCCCGCTCCGCGGCGCGCTCGACGCCGTCGGGCGTGCCGAGCGCCAGGACATCGAGGGCGCCGCCCGCGAAGGCCGCGCCGAGGGTGCGCTCGCGCTCGGCCGTGGCGACCTGGATCGACCGGAGCAGGGGTAGCCCGAGCCGGTGGTAGCCGGCGTGGGGGCGGAGCGTGAGGCTGCCGTCCTCGTGCCGCTCGGGGATGAACGGGCCACTGCCGAGCGGGATGCCGCCGGTGGAGGGGGCGTCGGCGCGGATGCCGGCCCTCTCGGCGTCGCCGAGCTGTTCGAGGAGCAGCGCGAACGGCGCGCGCAGCTGGAGTCGCAGGGTCATCGCGTCGACGGCGGTGACGCCCTCGACCACCTGGCTGAACAGGAACTCGGAGGCGTCGGCGCGGATGGCGAAGTCGCGCTCGATGTCGCTCGCGTCGATCGGCTCGGTGGTGGCACTCCGGCCGTCGGCGGCGGCGGGGTGGAAGGCGGCGTGCTCGTTCAGCACGGCGGTGACGGTCAGCGGGTCCGGCTGCTCCACGTAGTCGGCGAGGTCGCTGTGGAC
>DAOULE010000147.1:0-3495 GCA_034420575.1 Dehalococcoidia bacterium | reverse complement strand
GGCTGGCTAGAGGGCGTCCACCCCCCGCTCGCCCGTGCGGATGCGCACGACGTCTTCCAGCGGCAACACGGCGATCTTACCGTCGCCGATCGAACCTGTCCGCGCGGTCTCCTCGATGGTCGAGATCACCGTGGGCGCCAGCGAGTCATCGACAAGCACCTCGATGCGGACCTTGGGCAGGAACTCGACCTCGTACTCGGCCCCACGGTAGGTCTCCGTGTGGCCGGCCTGGCGGCCGAAGCCCTGGATGTTGCCGGCTGAGAGTCCGGACACGCCCGCCTCGCGGAGCGCATCGCGGATGTCGTTCAGCCTGAACGGATTGATGTAGGCGATGATCATCTTCATCTTCGGCTACTCCGTCAGCACGTAGCCCTGCTCTTCGTGCAGGGTGATGTCCAGGCCGCGCAGCTCCTCGTCCTCGGAGACGCGCAGACCCATCGTGCGGTCGATGATAATGGCGATGATGTAGGTCGCGATGAACGAGAACGCGACCGCGATCACGATCGAGATGACCTGGCGCAGGAACTGGCCGGCCGCCCCGAAGAACGCCCCGTCCACGCCGCCGATCGCCGCCTCCGCGAACAGCCCCAGCAACAGCGCGCCGACGATGCCGCCCACCATGTGGACTGCAACCACGTCGAGCGAGTCGTCGAAGTTGAAGCGGAACTTGATCTGCAGCGCGGCGAAGCAGATGACGCCGGCAGCAACGCCGATCACGGCTGCCCACAGCGGGCTCACGAAGCCGGCCGCCGGCGTGATCGCGACCAGCCCGGCCACGATGCCCGAGGCGAAGCCCAGCGTGGTCGGCCGCCCGTGCATGATCTGCTCGGACAGCACCCACGCGACGGCTGCAACTCCGGCCGCGATCTGTGTCGTCAGGAAGGCGTTCGCCGCCGCACCGTCCGCGGCCAGGGCCGAACCGGCGTTGAAGCCGAACCAGCCGAACCACAGGATGCCGGCGCCGAGCACCGTCAGCGGCAAGGAGTGCGGGCGAATGATCTCACGCCGCCAGCCGAGCCGCGGACCCAGCACGAGCACCAGCGCGAGCGCCGCGGCGCCGGCGTTGATGTGCACCACCAGGCCGCCCGCGAAGTCGATCGCGCCGACGCCCGGGATCTCCGTGCCCTCGGTCGAGCCGATGAAGCCGCCGCCCCAGACCCAGTGGGCCATGGGCGCGTAGACCACGATCGACCAGATCGCGATGAACACGACCCACGACGTGAACTTCATGCGCTCCGCGATCGCGCCCGAGATCAGCGCGGGCGTGATGATCGCGAACATCAGCTGGAAGATCAGGAACACCGAGTCCGGGTATCCCTCGCCGTCGTCCAGCCCGATCTCCGTGCCGAAGCCCAGCTCTCCGAGCGCGAAGAACTCGAGGTCTCCAATCAGACCGAGTCCCCCCGCGTCCCCGCTGAACGCCAGCGAGTAGCCGATGACGATCCACGTGATCGTCACGACGCCCATGGCCACGTAGTTCTTCATCAGCATGGCCAGGACGTTCCGTCCCCGCACCATGCCGCCGTAGAACAGCGCAAGGCCAGGCGTCATGAAGAGTACGAGCGCCGAGCTAGTGAGTAGCCATGCGGTATGGCCCGTATCCACCTCCGCCTCCTTTCCGCACCACCCCAGTAGTGGCTGCGTGCAGCATCCTTCGGGTGCGTTACACACCGTTTGCGGTTGTGTTTCCGGGAGATTGCGTGTTGCCGAGGTTTCCAGGCGTGCCGTGGACATGCCTGTGGATGCCCTCAGGCAGGGGCGCGGCTATCATCGCCACATCTCCCCTCGGTCTGGAGCAAGACCCATCACCGCCTCCGCGGTCAACGGTCAGACACCCGCGAGCGACGTGGACGCGTCCCCGCGCACTGCTGCACGCCCGTTCGTGAAGTGGGCTGGCGGCAAGGCCCAGATCGTCGAGGCACTCGTCGCCCTCGCCCCGGAGCGCATCGACACCTACTACGAGCCGTTCGTCGGCGGCGGCGCGCTCTTCTTCCGCCTCGCCGCCGACCCGGAGCGACGCCCGCGCCGCGCCGTGCTCAACGACCTCAACGGCGAGTTGATCGCTACCTTCCGCGCCGTCCGCGACGACGTCGAGCCGCTGATCGAGCGCCTCGGCGACCTCCAGCGCAGCTACCTGGACCTCGACGACGCCGGGCGCGAGGAGCGCTTCTACGAGGTTCGCGAGGCATACCGGGAGCAGGTCAGCGGCGGCGCGGCCGACCTGGACATCGCGACGCTGCTGATCTTCCTGAACAAGACCTGCTTCAACGGCCTGTACCGCGTGAACCTGCGAGGCGAGTTCAACGTCCCGTACGGGCGGTACGCGCGCCCCCGCATCTGCGACGCCGACGGCCTGCGAGCCGCTTCGGACGCGCTCGCGAGCGCGGAGCTGCTGAGCGTGGACTTCGAGGAGGCGTGCGGGGGCGCGGGCCCGGAGGACTTCGTCTACTTCGACCCGCCGTTCTACCCGCTCTCACCCACCTCGAGCTTCACGGCGTATACAGGCAGCGACTTCGATCACGACGACCAGCTTCGGCTCAAGTGGCGCGTCGACGCGCTCCGCGAGGCCGGCACGCCGGTGCTGCTCTCCAACTCGCCGCACCAGTGGGTGCTCGGCCTCTACGAGGGCAGCCACTACGGGATCGAGCGCATCCCGGCCCGCCGCGTCATCAACGCGCGCGGCAACGGCCGCGGCCCCATCGACGAGCTCGCCGTCACCAGCTACGACCCGCCCGCGCCAGCCTCGAACGGGACGTAGCGGCGTCACGTCAGGCACCCCCGTCAGCCGCCGTGCGCGGTACTATCGCCGGGCTCCCCGCAAGCTCCGAGGTGCCCGCATGGCCTGGTACGACATCCTCGACACCGATCTGGGGCCGCTCTTCATCGGCGGCTCGGAGGAAGGCGTGCATCGCATCAACTTCCTCTCCGGCCGGCACACCCTCCGCGAGGAGGTGGCGTGCCTGGAGGCGGACAGCGGTCAGCCGGTGGCGCAGGACCCGGACGCCGCACGCCCGGCCGTCGACGCGCTCGCGGCGTGGTTCGCCGACGGCGGGCAGAACCCCGACCTGCCCCTCGCGCCGCGCGGGACGGAGTTCCAGCGCCGGGTGTGGGAAGCGCTGACCGAGATCCCGCCGGGGGAGACCACCTCGTACGGGGAGATCGCGATCGAGGTCGGCAAGCCCGGCGCAGCGCGCGCCGTCGGCGGGGCCGTGGGCCGCAACCCGATCTCCATCGTCGTGCCGTGTCACCGCGTGATCGCCGGCGATGGGTCGCTCGGCGGCTACGGTGGCGGCCTGGACCGCAAGCGCTGGCTCCTCGCGCACGAGGGTGTGCCACTGCCCGGCGAGTAGGCCGCCGCTGAGTAGGCTGGCTGTCGCGCGCCGTCGCTCACGGCACCGCGAGATACGGCTCAATCGTCGTCGAGACCGTCGCCAAGCGTACCTTCCCATGCAGCGATCTCGTCCGGATCCATGACGATCGTGGCTGTCTCGACCA
>DAOULE010000146.1:0-7741 GCA_034420575.1 Dehalococcoidia bacterium | reverse complement strand
CCTACGAGGCGCGCGGCGGCCCGCGCACGGTCTGGATCGAGAACCGCTACTCGGCCGCCTTCCGCCTCGACCTCGCGCGCCGCTACGGCCTCGGTGGTATCGCGGTCGCCGCGGCGCAGGCCGACGCGGGGTTGCCCGACCTGTGGGACGTGGTCCTGAACTACGTCGGCGAGGACTCCGTGCGGCTCCTGCTGCCGTACGGGCCGTACCTCCGCCCGCAGTGGGCCGCGTCCGACGGCCAGATCGAGGGCACGGGAGGGCTGGTGGCCTGGCGTGCGCCGCAGCGCCCCGGCAGGTACGACGTGACGCTGATCGTCTCGGACGGCGTCGTGTTCGTCGGCCAGCAGATCGCGCAGCAGGTCGCCGAGCCCGAGCCCACGGCCGCCGCCCCGTCGAGCCCGACCCCCACCCCGACGCCCGAGCCGACCCCCGCGGCCACGCCCGAGCCCACGCCCGAACCGACCGCGGAGGCAACGCCGGAGGCGACCCCGGAGCCAACTCCAGAGCCGACGCCTGAAGCCACGCCCGAGCCGACTCCGGAACCGACTCCGGAAACAACACCCGAGCCGACGCCGGAGCCCACGCCCGAACCAACACCCGAGCCGACTCCCGAACCCACCGCCGAGCCGACTCCTGCACCGTCGCCGACCCCGTCGACACCGCCGGGCCCGGCAGGGAACCAGTAGGAGCGCAGCATGCCGCTACGGGTCATCGGCGGTTCCGCGCGCGGCCTGCTGCTGCGCACGCCCGCGGGCAGCGAGACGCGGCCCACCTCGGCGCGCCTCCGCGAGTCGCTCTTCGGCATGCTCGAAGCCGCCGGGACGCCCCTCGACAGCGTCGTCGACCTGTACGCGGGGAGCGGCGCGCTCGGCATCGAGGCGCTGTCGCGCGGCGCGGAAAGCTGCGTCTTCGTCGACTCGAGCCGCCAGGCGTGCCGTGTGATCCGCGAGAACCTGGACCGGGCGCGCTTCGCCGACCGCGCCGAGGTGACCACCGCGCGCGTCGGCCGCTGGCGGGCGCCGGACGGCGCCTCCTTCAGCCTCGTGCTGGCGGACCCCCCGTACGGCGACGAGGGCGCCTGGACGGACATCGACCGCGCCATCTCGCGAGCCCTCGACGAGGAGTCGGTGATCGCCGTCGAGCACTCCGCCCGCACCGACCCGCCGGCCACGCTCGCCGGCCGTCCACGCTGGCGCGAGCGGCGGCAGGGCGACGGCGCCGTCGCCGTCTACCGCCGCGACGACACCCCAGCCACGCAGAGCAAGGAGAGCTGACGTGACCATCGCGATGTACCCCGGCCGCTTCGACCCGGTGACCTTCGGACACCTCGACATCGCGCGGCGCGCCTCGCAGCTCTACGAGACCGTGGTCGTCGCGGTCGCCGAGAGCCGCTCCGCCCTCTTCAGCACCGAGGAGCGCGTCGCGCTCTTCGCCGAGGGCGTTGCGGACATCCCCAACGTGCGCGTGATCGCCAACCGCGGGCTCACCGTCGAGAGCGCACGCGCCGAGGGCGCGGTCGTGCTCGTCAAGGGGCTGCGCGACATCAACGACTTCACCGACGAGATCGACCAGGCGTTCATGAACCGCAAGATGGCGCCCGACGTCGACACGACGTTCCTCATGACGTCGCTCGAACACCTCTTCATCAGCGCATCGCGCGTCCGCGAGCTCGCCGGCTTCGGGCGCGACGTGAGCGACATGACGCCGCCGCACGTGGTGGCGGCGCTGCAAGAGAAGTTCCAGAACCGATAGCAGGAGGCTCCCCATGGATCTGCTCTACCTGATCGACCGCCTCGAAGAACAGGTGGCGCGCGCGCAGCGCATGCCCCTCGGCAACCGCGCGGTCGTCGACCGCCGCGAGCTGCTCAACACCATCGACCAGCTCCGCGTCGCCGTCCCCGCCGAAGTCCGCGAGGCGCGTGAGATCGTGGCCGAGATGGACGCCATCCGCCGCAACACCGAGGAGGAAGCGCGACTCATGCTCGCGCGCGCCGAGGAGCAGGCCGCCTCGCTCGTCGGCGACCACAAGGTCACGCTCGCTGCCCGCGAGCGCGCCGCCGAGATCGTCGCGGAGGCGGACGCGCGCGCCGAGGAGCGCGACGCGGGCGCCAACGCCGAGATGGCGGGCCGGATCGAGGAGTCACGCGTGGTCGCGCAGCAGCAGATGGCGGCCGCCGACGAGTATGCGCGCCGGCTGCTCACGAAGCTGGACGCCCAGCTCGGCTCGTTCCAGCGCTCCGTGCAGTCAGGCCTCGACCAGCTCACCGAGACGCCGCCCGAGGCGGTGATCACGCCGACCGTCACCGCGGACGAGATGGATGACTTCCTGGCCGACGCAGCCGCGGCGCCGCGCTCGCTCGACGAGGCCGCGCGGCGCGCCGCCTCGGAGCCGGGAGGCGGCGGACCGATCCACTTCGCACGCCCCGGCGGCGGAGCGGCGCTCGCAGAGGTCGAGCCCGAGCCCGTGCCGGACGGCGAAGGCATCATCGACGACTTCGCCATGCCCCCGCTCGACGACGAGCGCCCCCAGCTCGAGGCGGTCGAGCCGATCGCCGAGCAGGCGGTGGCGGAGCCGGAGCCAGCCGAGCCCGAAGCGACCGAGGAGCCGGACACGGTCACCCCGCGCCTCGGCACGATCGCACAGACACCGGGGAACTGAGCGGGGCTACGGCCCCCAGACGCGGTCGAGGAAGTCCAGCAGCCAACCACGCACGGTCTCGCGTCCGGGCTCTTCCAGCAGCTCGGTGCCGTGTGCACGGCCGGCCACCAGCAGCACGTCGTGTTCGCCGAGTTGAGCGCGCTCGGCGAGGTCGCGGAGCGACTCGGCGCCGGAGAGGTCCTCGCCGGCCGCGACCAGCGTGATGGGGGCCTGCACGCCGGCGATCACCGGCGCCGCGTCCAGCTCGGCCATCGCAGCCGGGGCCGAGAGCGCCGCCACACCGTCCACGGCCTCCCCGGCAGCCACGACGATCGCGGCCGTGCCGCCCATCGAGGCCCCGATGAGCACGACGCGCTCGAAGCCCCGCGCACGCGCGAACGCGAGCGCGGCGCGCGCGTCGCGGTCGGCGACGCCCGGATCCTTCTCGCCGCCCGAGTCGCCGTAGCCGCGGAAGTCGAACGTCAACGCGTCGATGCCGCGCGACTGCAGTTCCTCGGCGAAGCCGAACCAGGAAGTCTGGTCGGCCGGGTACATGTGCAGCAGGATGACGAGCCGCTCACCCTTCGCCGGGAAGTGCCGCGCATCGAGCGGCACACCGTCCGACGCCTCGAGGGTCTCGACGCGGGCCGCGTCGTGGTACGTCGAGGTAGTCGCCTGCTCGTCGTCGTCACCCGTGCAAGCCGAGAGCAGCAGGGCAAGACCCGTGATCGCAACCAGCACCGGCGAGCGTCGCATGAGTGTCCGCGGGCTATCCCGCCACGAGGTTCATGAGGCGACCCGGCACGTAGATCACGCGCCGGGGCTCCTTGCCGCCCAGCGCGGCGGCGACGCGCTCGCTGGCCTCGGCGAGCGCACGCACCTCGGCCTCGTCGGCGTCGGGAGCGACCTGCAGGCGGTCGCGCAGCCGCCCGTTGACCTGCACGACCAGCTCGACGGTCTCGCGCGCGGTGAGCGAGTCGTCGACGGCCGGCCACGCCTGCTCGTGGACCGAGTAGGGCTGGCCCAGGCGCTCCCACAGCTCCTCGGCGATGTGCGGGCAGATCGGGGCGAGCATCAGCGCGAACAGGCGCAGCGCGCCGTGCCACGACTCCTCATGCACCGCTCCCTCGTCGCGTAGCCGCGCGAGGCTGTTGGTGAGCTCCATGAGCGCGGCGACGGCGGTGTTCATCTGGAAGCGGTCGAGGTCCGTGGACACACGCTCCAGCGTGCGGTGCGCCTCCTGCAGCGGCGCCAGCGCGCCGGAAGCGTCGGCCGGGGCACTCGTATCGACCTCGCCCGCGAGCAGCGACCACGCGCGTCGCAGCCAGCGCGCGACGCCCACGATCCCGTCCACGTCGTACGGCCCGCCCTGGTCCCACGGCCCGAGGAAGATCAGGTATGCGCGGAACGCGTCGGCGCCCCAGCGCTCGACCTGGTCGTCGGGCGGGACGACGTTCCCGCGCGACTTCGACATGCGCCGCCCGTCGGGGCCGAGGATCTGGCCCTGCGCGAAGTACCGCGTGAACGGCTCGTCGTCCGGCACCAGGCCGGCGTCGCGGGCCGCCTTGTAGAAGAAGCGCGCGTACAGCAGGTGCATCGTCGCGTGCTCGCTGCCGCCCGTGTACTGGTCGACCGGCAGCCACATGTCGGCGATCTCGCGGTCGATGGCGAAGTCGGCGTCCTGCGGGTCGGCGTAGCGCATGAAGTACCACGACGAGCACATGAACGTGTCCATCGTGTCCGTCTCGCGCCGTGCCGACTCCCCGCACTCGGGGCACGAGGTGTTCACGAACTCCTCGGAGAGCGCGAGCGGGGACTGGCCCGTCGGCAGGAACTCGACGTCGTACGGCAGCTCGATGGGAAGCTGGTCCTCTGGCACGGGGACGATGCCGCAGCTGTCGCAGTACACGATTGGGATCGGCGCGCCCCAGTAGCGCTGGCGCGAGATCAGCCAGTCACGCAGCCGGTACTGGACGGTGGGTCCGCCCCACCCGTTGGCCTCGAGGTGGGCCGTGATCGCCGCCTTGCCCTCCTCGGACGGCGTGCCGTCGAACTGGCCGGAGTTCACGAGCACGCCGGGTTCGAGGTACGCCTGCGTAAGCGGCTCGCCGTCCCAGTCCTCGGGCGCGATCACGACCGGGATGGGCAGCCCGAACAGCTCGGCGAACTCGAAGTCGCGGTCGTCGTGCGCGGGCACGCCCATGACCGCGCCCGTGCCGTACGTGGCGAGCACGTAGTCGGCGACCCAGATCGGGACGCGCTCGCCCGTGAGGTGGTTGACGCAGTAGGAGCCGGTGAAGACGCCCGTCTTGTCGCGCTCCGTCGACTGCCGCTCCAGCTCCGAGGCGCGCAGCGCGGCCTGCACGTACGCCTGCACCTCCTCGCGCTGCTCGTCGGTGGTGAACTCCTCGACGAGCCGGTGCTCGGGGGCGAGCACCATGAAGGTCACGCCGTGGAGCGTGTCGGGGCGCGTGGTGAAGACGCGGATCTCGTCCGTGCCGTCGGAGGTCGGCGTCTCAAGGGCGAACGACGCCTCGGCGCCCTCGGAGCGGCCGATCCAGTTGCGCTGCATGAGCTTGACGTGGTCGGGCCAGGCCATGTCCTCGTTCGCCAGCAGCTCGTCGGCGTACTGCGTGATGCGGAAGAACCACTGCTCCATCGTGCGCTGCTCGACGAGGTCGCCGGAGCGCTCGCAGCGGCCGTCCTCGACCTGCTCGTTGGCGAGCACGGTGGCGCACGACGGGCACCAGTTCACGGCCGCGCCGTCGCGGTAGGCGAGGCCCTGCTCGAAGAGCTTGAGGAACCACCACTGGGTCCAGCGGTAGTACTCCGGAGCGCTCGTGTTGACCTCGCGCTCCCAGTCGAACATCGCGCCCATGCGCTGGAGCTGGCCGCGCATGCGCTCGATGTTGCCGTCGGTCCAGTCCTTGGGGTGGGTGCCGCGCGCGATGGCGGCGTTCTCGGCGGGCAGGCCGAAGGCGTCGAAGCCCATCGGGAACAGCACGTTCGCGCCGTTCATGCGGCGGAAGCGGGCGATGGTGTCCGAGGGCGCCATCGCGAACCAGTGGCCGATGTGCAGGTCGCCCGACGTGTAGGGCAGCATCGTGAGGTGGTACCAGTTGTCCCGGCCCTCCATCTGGTCGGGCGTGCGGTAGAGGCCGGTCTCGGCCCAGCGCTGCTGCCACCGCGCCTCGACGGCAAGGGGGTCGTAGCGGTCTTCCGCGTCGCGTCCGTCGCCGGACGCCTGGGAGGGTGCCTGCTCCTGGGTCGTCATGGGTGCTGCCTGGTTCCCGCCACACGCCGGCCCGCCCCGGCGGCGCGTCTCTGCTCGATCGTACGAACGCTCGCACGACCGTCAACCGCGCCCGCCAGGTGGCCGTCGAGGGCGCGCTCCTCGCGCGCTACAGCGCCACGAGGATGAGCACGGCCAGCAACGGCACTCCCGCCGAGACGAGCAGGAGCAGCCGTCGCGCGTGGGCCAGCCGCGCATGCGGCTCGCGCGCGGCGAGCGCCACCCGCATCTGCCACAGCGTGAGCAGCACGTACACGACGAAGAGCGCGATCAGGACCTGTATGAGCATGCAGCCGCCATGCTACGGCACGATCCGCAGTACCGGCCCGTCGAACGTCAGCAGGTACACCTCGCCGTCGGCATCCGTGCCGAAGGAGGAGACTTGACCGGGAGCCACGGCAACCTCGACGACCTCGCCGCCGTCGAGGGGCAGCGCCCACAGCCGCCCGCTGCAGAAGTCGCTGAACAGGTAGTGCCCGACCAGCTCCGGCAGCGCCGCACCCCGGTACACGACGCCTCCCGTCACCGAGCAGCCGAGGTCGTGCGTGTACTCGGCCACGGGTAGCACGGTTCCCTCTGGGTCGCAGCCCTGTGCGGGCTGGAAGCAGCGGGTGCCCTCCAGGCGGTTCCACCCGTAGTTCGCGCCGCGCTCGATGCGGTCGATCTCCTCGATCTCCTGCTGGCCGACGTCGCCCGTCCACAGCGCGCCGGTCTCGGGGTCGAACTCCATGCGCCACGGGTTGCGCAGCCCGTACGCCCAGATCTCCGCACGCGCGCCCTCGACGCCCACGAACGGATTGTCGGCCGGGATCGCGTACGGCGTGGCGCTCGACGCGTCTCGGACGTCTATGCGGATGATGCTGCCGAGCAGCGTAGCGAGGTTCTGGCCGTGGCCGCGCGGGTCGCCGCCTGAGCCGCCGTCGCCGTAGCCGAGGTAGAGCATCCCGTCCGGCCCGAAGCGGATCGCGCCGCCGTTGTGGTTCGAGTACGGCTGCTCCACCTCGACGATCACGAGTTCCGAGCCGTCCTCGACCCGCAGCGGGTCGTCGAGGTCGACAGTGAAGCGGGAGAGTCGCGTCAGGCGCGGCACGCCCTGGGCCGAGTAGTAGACCCACAGGTGGCCGGTCTCCTCGAATCGCGGGTCGAGGGCGACGCTGAGCAGGCCCTCCTCGTTCCCGACCCGCGACACCTGCTCGCTGATGTCGAGGACCTCGACAGCCTCGTCGCCGTCGGGGTGCAGCACGAGGATGCGCCCCTCCTGCTCGGCGACGAACATCCCCGGCCCGGTGCCCGCCCCGGGGCCCACCGGGTAGACGCCGATTTCGACCGGCCGGTCGAACTCCCGCCCGCCGAACACCTCGGCGAAGCCCACCGTGAGTGGCGGGACGGTCGGCGTTGGTGTGGCGGTGGCCGGAGCGGGCGTGGCCGTCGGCGTGGGTGTCGGGGGTGTCGAGGTCGTCACCGGCGTCGAGGTCGCGATGGACGGCGGCGCCGTCGGCGTGGGCACGCGGACCGGGGCGCCGGCCTCGTCGCCCTCGGTGCACGCGCTGGCCGCGAGCACGACCGCGCCGAGCAGCGCGAGGAGCGTGCGGGGGCGTCGGAGGCGGGGCATCGGCGATCCCGGCGGCTCGGTGGGGCGGCGGCGTGGCGAGGGTAGCACCGCGGACGGAGCGAGCGCCGCTACTCCTCGACGGGCTCGACGCGCAGGTCGGGCAACCACTCCAGCCACGACGGCAGGTACCAGTTGCGCCCGCCCAGCAACTCCATGCTGGCCGGCACCAGCACTGACCGCACGAGTGTTGCGTCGAGGA
>DAOULE010000145.1:0-15479 GCA_034420575.1 Dehalococcoidia bacterium | reverse complement strand
GACGTAGATCATTCGGGACGATCATGGGCTTCTCGTCGCTCGTGATCATGTCCGGGATGATCGTCGGGCCGACGTTCGCGGGGATCATGTACGACCAGACGGGGAGCTACCGCATGAGCTTCCTGGTGCTGGCGGTCTTCGCGTCCTCGGGCGCGCTGCTGTTCGCGTTCGCCCGCCCGCCGGCGGCGAGCCTGCGCACGCAGGCGCCGGCGACGGTCACGCACGCGCTGATGGGCGCCGCCGAGCCGCAGCCGGCGCCGTCGCGCTAGGCTGGATCGAGGAGAGAGCCATGCTGGAGTCGATCATCGGTCGTGACGGTCGGACGACGCTCCCGAAGGGCGTGCGGGATTCCCTCGGCCTGCAGCCCGGGGACCGGATTCGCTACTTCGGCGAGGGGGACTCGGTGCGGATCGTGCCGGTCCGGCCTATCCATCGGCTGTACGGAGCCGTGAAGTACGACGGTCCACCTGTCACGCTCGAGGAGATGGACGCGGCAATTGCCGACGGAGCCTGCCGCCGCTAGGGAGCCTCGACGCGTCTCGCGGCGGACAAGGGTCATCGATGCGCCTGTCGGCCTCTTCCCTCCTGCTGGTCGCCATCCTGCTCGCTGCCTGCACCGACACCCCGGAGCCGCCAGCGCCCACGCCCACGCGCACCCCGACCGCCTCACCGACGCCGACCGCCACGCCCTCGCCCAGCCCCACTCCCGCCTCGACTCCGTCACCAACGCCGACAGCGACCGCGACGGCCACCCCCTCGCCCACTCCCACCCCGACGCCAATCCCCGATCCCACGCCGACACCCGACCCCCGCCCCGCCCGCTGCGAGGGGCTCCAGGCTCGGGGCGCAGTCCTCGGCGAGGCCGTCGAGGAGGCGATGGACGGCTACGTCGGTGGGTGGGGCTTGGCCCTCGTCGACCTCGACTGCGACGAGGCCGTCCTGGTCAACCCCGAGCACGGCCAGTACCCGGCGTCGGCGGGGAAGATCGTGATCGTGATCACGGCGCTGCGCGCCGTGCAAGACGGCGAGCTGCCGTTCGAGGGGGAGGTGCAGGAAGATGTCGAGACGATCATGGCGCAGTCGCTCGACGCCCACTCCGACCGGCTCAACGACAAGCTGACCTCGGAGCAGATCGCCCACGTGCTGGAGCGCGCGGGCGCCTCGGAGGCGTCGAGGTACGAGCACAGCTGGCGCTACGCGCACCTCACCCCGCACGACCTCGCGCGCGTGTGGACCTCGCTCGTGCGCGGCGAGCAGCTCGACGAGGAGTGGACGGCCTACCTGCTCGACCTCGCGACGCGGCCCGAGCTGGGCCCGTACTTCTGGCCGTTCCCGCCCGATTGGGGCGTCGAGGGCTACGAGTACGGGCAGAAGGCGGGCTACTGGACCTCGCCGCGCCCGATCGGCTACCGCGTCTCGGCCGGCTTCGCCCGCCCCGCCGACGCCTCAAGCGAGGGCTACGTCTTCGCGTTCCTCATCCGCGCCGTGGCGGACGACCTCGCGGGCTGGTGGCAGCGCCCGGTCTTCCCGCTTGTCCGGGACTTCATCGTGGGGGAGCTGGAAGAGGCGGCAGACTAAGCGAGGGCTTCGGTGTGAACGACTGCGTCCAACTCAGCGAGCGCACGAGGTGACGACCACCGGATAACTCCGTCCGAGTAGGCGTGGAGCATCTCGATCGTCGCCGCATCCCACACCTCGGCGGCGCGGCCAGCGTCGTCCAGGATCGGGAAGAACCGGTACGGAGCCGGGAGCGCGATGTCGTCGCCCGCTCCCGTCCGCACGTCGACGACACGAAAGACGAACCGCTCGGCCTTGTTCCGGACAGCCTCTCGCGAGCTACCGCTGATCGGCTGCAGGAGCGCATTCGATGTGCCGTTCACGTGGAAAGCGAACTGCTGCAGGCCGGTTCGGCCGGGCACGAGCGGGCCGCGCTCGAATCGCGCCCCAACACCGAGCAACGCAGTCTGGACCTGCTCCTCGAACCTCTCCGTGGCGCGCGCCCGGCCGCGGTACGCGAGGTAGGAGGTGTGCTGCGCCGCACGTGCGACGGCGGTCAGCGCCTCCGCGAACCCGCCCTCGTCCGTCTCCGTCAGGATCTCTTCGTCTTCAGCGCGCACACCCAGGGACTCGACAACCGCCTGAAATTGCTTCTGGAATGCGGTGTTCCGCCGAACTGAATGCCCGCTCAGCCGAAGGTAGTCGACGGTTTCGCCGTCGTCGGTGATCACGAGCCGACCGTCGGGTAGCTCCTCGATCCGCAGCACCACGGGATCGTTATCGCGCCGCAGGAAGGGCGTCGCGACGAAGCAGGCGCCGGCCTGCTCGAAGGTGTCGAACTCCTCGGCGATGTGCTTGCGCGCCATTGCCAGGCGTCGATCTCGGGATTGCTGCGTGGTCACGCGTCGGCCTCGCTCCCCGACGGCTCGGGATCCGAACGGTCTATCCCATCTATCGTAATCCCACACTCAACCATGAAGCTGTCGAGGACACTGGTGCGGGATGTCGGGTCGATGTCGTCCGGCACGTAGGCCCAGCGGTCCTCGTGCACTTCGTCCCACCCGTGCTTGTGTTCACCGAGTATCAGTTCACCGTCCGGGTTCCGGTGTCGACCTGTGCTTTCCCAGCGTCGGATGCAGACCCCGTTGTAGATGAACGCGCACTTGGTTCGGTACGGGTTGGAGGACGCCACGATCCTCCCGATGATTGCCGGCTCCGGGTCCCCGCGAACCGGACTACGCACGGAGAAATCGGACTCGTACCTGGGCGTGCGACCAGCCCGCATGGTCCACTCGATGCGTCCTGACACGTACTTCGGCGCGGCCAGCACGCGCGCCACCTCCTCGTCCGTGAGGCTCACGAGACCGGCGAGCAGTCCGACGCTAGCCGTCCGTGCCCCTACTCCTCCAACAGCCCGCGCAACACGTACTGCAGGATCCCGCCGTGGCGGTAGTACTCCGCCTCCACCGGCGTGTCGATGCGGCAGCGGGCCGTGAACGAGGTCTCCGTGCCGTCGGCGGCGACGGCGCGGACCGCGACGTCCTGGCCCGGCTCCACGCCACCCTCGATGCCCGTGATGTCGAACGACTCCTCGCCCGTCAGGCCGAGCGAGGCGGCCGAATCGCCCGAGGCGAACTCGAGCGGCAAGATGCCCATCCCGATCAGGTTGCTGCGGTGGATGCGCTCGTACGACTCCGCGATGGCGGCGCGCACGCCGAGCAGCGACGGCCCCTTCGCGGCCCAGTCGCGCGAGGACCCCGAGCCGTACTCGCGGCCCGCGAGCACGACCAACGGGACGCCCTCGGCGCGGTACTGCTCGGCGGCGTCGTAGATCGGCACCTCCTCGCCGTCCGGGAGGTGGCGGGTCCACCCGCCCTCGCGCTCGACGAGCTGGTTGCGCAGCCGCACGTTCGCGAACGTGCCGCGCACCATCACCTCGTGGTTGCCGCGGCGTGAGCCGTACGAGTTGAAGTCGCGGCGCTCGACGCCACGCTCGGCGAGGTAGCGCCCCGCCGGGCTGTCGACCGCGATAGCGCCCGCCGGCGAGATGTGGTCCGTGGTGACCGAGTCGCCGAGGAGCGCGAGGACGCGCGCTCCCTCGATCTCCCCGCGCGCCGCCGGCTCGCGGTCGAGGCCCTGGAAGTACGGCGCGTGCCGCACGTACGTCGAGTCGTCCACCCAGCCGAAGCGCTGGCCGCCGCCGGAGTCGAGGGCGGCCCACTGCTCGTCGCCCGTGAAGACGTCGGCGTAGCGCTCGCGGAACATCTGCGAGCGGATCGAGGACTGGATGACCGAGGCGACCTCCTGCTCATCGGGCCAGATGTCGCTGAGGTGCACCGGCGCGCCGTCGGCGTCGGTGCCGAGCGGCTGCGTCGCGAGGTCGACGTCCATGTGTCCGGCGAGCGCGTAGGCGACGACCAGCGGCGGCGAGGCGAGGTAGTTCGCCCGCACCTGGTTGCTGATCCGCGCCTCGAAGTTGCGGTTGCCCGAGAGCACTGCGGCAACGGCCAGCGGGCCGCCGTCGACGGCGTCGGAGACGGGCCCCGGCAGCGGGCCGGAGTTCCCGATGCACGTCGTGCAGCCGTAGCCGACGAGGTTGAAGCCCAGCTCGTCGAGGTACGGCGTGAGCCCCGCCTCATCGAGGTACTCGGTGACCACGCGGGAGCCGGGGGCGAGGCTGGTCTTGACCCACGGCGGCGTGCGCAGCCCGCGCTCGACCGCGTTCTTCGCCAGCAGCCCCGCCGCCACCATCACCTCGGGGTTCGAGGTGTTCGTGCAGCTCGTGATCGCCGCGATCACGACCGAGCCGTTCGAGAGCTCGTACGAGTCGCCGTTGGACGCGACGGCGACGGGCGACGAGGTCGCGCCCGCCTCGATCTCCTCGGCGATGGTCGCGCGCGCCGAGGACTGTGCGTCGCTCAGCGAGATGCGGTCCTGCGGGCGCTTCGGCCCGGCCAGGCTCGGCTCGATGGTGCCGAGGTCGAGCTCGAGCACGTCGCTGTACTCGGGGTCGGGGGTGTCGTCGGTGCGGAAGAGCTGCTGCTCGCGGCAGTACGCCTCGACGAGCGCGATCTGCTCCTCGGAGCGCCCGGTGAAGCGCATGTAGTTGAGCGTCTCGTCGTCGACGGGGAAGAAGCCGACGGTCGCGCCGTACTCGGGGCACATGTTCGAGATGGTCGCGCGCGCGGCGAGTGGGAGCGCAGTCAGCCCGGTGCCGAAGAACTCGACGAACTTGCCGACCACGTTGCGCTCGCGCAGCAGCTCGGTGACGCGCAGCACCAGGTCAGTGCCCGTCGCGCCCTCGGGCAGGCGGCCGGTGAGCCGGACGCCGAAGACCTGCGGGATGAGCATCGAGACCGGCTGGCCGAGCATGGCCGCCTCGGCCTCGATCCCCCCGACGCCCCACCCGACGACTCCGAGCCCGTTGATCATCGTGGTGTGCGAGTCGGTCCCGACCAGCGTGTCGGGGTATGCCGCGCCGTCGGCCGAGAACACGACCGGCGCGAGGTACTCGAGGTTGACCTGGTGGACGATGCCCGTCCCGGGCGGGACGACCCGGAAGCCCTCGAAGGCCTGCTGGCCCCAGCGCAGGAACTGGTAGCGCTCGCCGTTGCGCTCGAACTCACGGGTGACGTTGAACAGGAAGGCGGCGTCGCCGCCGAATTCGTCGACCTGCACCGAGTGGTCGATGACGAGGTCGACGGGCTGCTGCGGGTTGATGCGCGCGGGGTCGCCGCCCAGCTCGGCCATCGCGTCGCGCATGGCGGCGAGGTCGACGATGGCGGGGACGCCGGTGAAGTCCTGGAGCAGGACGCGCGCGGGGCGGAAGGCGATCTCCTGCGATGGCGCGGCCTGCGCCTCCCACGCCCCGACGGCCTCGATCTGCTCGCGCGTGACAGCCGTGCCGTCCTCGCCGCGCAGCAGGTTCTCGAGGAGGACGCGAAGGGTGAACGGCAGCCGCGAGAGGTCGCAGCCGAGCGCGTCGGCGGCCGCATCGAGGCGGTAGATGGTGTGCGTCGCGCCGCCGGCGTCGAGGCTGGCGCGCGCGCCGAAGCTGTCCAGCGACTGGATGGGTTGGGGCATCCGGGGCTCCGATCTGTTCGCTCGCTATGGTAGCGGAAGAGACGATGGATACACCCCTCGGACGCCCTCGGGGAGGCGGACGGTGAGCGCGATGGACGTCGAGGAGCGCACGCAGCAGCTCGGGCGCGCACTGCTCGACGAGGCCGCGCGCTACCGGCCCGGGCCCGCCGAGCGCGTGCAGGACTGGCTGCTCGGCCTCACCGCCGCCAACGAGCGTTTCCGGGGCCGCCTGCTCCGCTACCTCGACGTGCTCGCCTCGGCCGACCACGACAGCAGCGGCGCCGAGGCGAAGCGGCTCGCGGCCGAGTACTTCGGGGACGAGTTCCCCGAGCTGCCGCGCGGGCTGCGCTGGCTGCTGCGGCTCGCCCGCAACGAACGTGTCCCGGCGCGCGTCATGGGCGAGTCCTCTCGACGCGCCGCCGAGCTGTTCGCGCGGCGCTTCATCACCCCGCCCGGCGCAGACACGCTCGCCGCCACCGTCCGCCAGCTGCGCGACGACGGTCGGTATCCGTCGTTCGACCTGCTCGGCGAGGCGGTGCTGAGCGAGCGTGAGGCCGAGGCATACCTGGCGAGCTACCTCGAGCTGATCGGGCGGCTCGCGGACGACCCCGCGGCCGGCGAGGTGACGGCGGGCGGTGTGTTCGCGCTCCAGGTCTCGCTCAAGCTCTCCTCGCTCACGCCGCACTTCAGCCCCGTCGACCCCGAGGGCACGATCGCACGCACCCGGCCTCCCCTCGAGGCGATCGTGGAGGCGGCCGAGCGCGCGGGCGTCGGCGTCACGGTCGACATGGAGCAGTTCGAGTACCGCGACCTGACATGGGAGCTGTTCACGCGCACGTTCGCGCGCGCCGAGCGCTTCGGCGAGTGGCCCGGCGCGGGCATCGTGCTGCAGGCGTACCTCCGCGAGGCCGATGCCCACGCCGAGGCGCTCGTCGACTTCGCGGAGTCGCGAGGCGTCCCGTACCAGGTGCGGCTGGTAAAGGGCGCGTACTGGGACTACGAGACGATCGTGGCCGAAGCCGCGGGGTGGACACCCCCGGTGTTCATGCGCAAGGCCGCGACAGACGCCGCGTTCGAGCGGGTGCTCGCGCGCCTCGTCGGCGCGCACCCGGCGCTGCACGTCGCCGTCGGCAGTCACAACGCGCGCGCCCACGCGCTGGCCGAGGCGCTCGCCGAAGCCTCGGGCCTGCCGGAGCGCGCCGTCGAGCACCAGGCGCTGTTCCGCACCGCCGAGGGCACGAGCCGCGCGCTGGCGCAGCTTGGCTGGTCGGCGCGCGACTACGTGCCGTCGGGCGAGCTGCTGCCGGGCATGGCGTACCTCGTGCGGCGCGTGCTCGAGAACTCCTCGCAGGCCGGTGTCCTGCTGGCCGGGCGCACGGGAGCGGCGCCCGAGGAGTTGCTGCGCCCCCCGCGCGTGCTCACCTCGGCTCCCTCGACGCCGACGGCCGCGCCACCGGCCGGGCCGTCGGGCGACTTCGAGCGGGCGTCCGAGGCCCGGTGGTTCGATCCCGAGTTCCGCGACGCGTTCCAGGCAGCGCTCGACTCGACTCGCGCGCGCTGGGGCGGGCGCTTCCCGCTCGCCCTCGGCGGGGCGGAAGGCGGCGCGGAGACGGTCGCGGTGCGCAGCCCCTCGCACCCGGACGGCGAGCCGGTCGGGTTCGCCGAGTTCGCCGACGCTGAGGCCACGCAACGGGCGATCGAGGTCGCCACGTCCGGGCTCGACGGGTGGACCGCCACGCCGGTCGCCGAGCGCGCTTCGATCCTGCGTCGCGCCGCCGAACTCCTCGAGGCGCGCGGGAACGAGTTCGCCGCGTGGATCGTCCATGAGGGCGGCCGCGACCGCGCCGGCGCGTGGACCGAGGTCGAGGAGGCGGTCGACTTCCTCCGCTACTACGCGGCCCGGGCCGAGGCGCTGTTCGGCGACTTCGCCGGGCGCATCGCGCCTCGAGGGGTCGTGGCGGTGATCCCGCCGTGGAACTTCCCGCTCGCCATCCCGTGCGGGATGACGGCGGCTGCGCTGGCCTGCGGCAACGCGGCCATCCTCAAGCCGGCCGAGCAGACGCCGCTGCTCGGCCACAGGCTCGTCGCGCTGCTGCACGAGGCTGGCGTACCCGCCGACGCGCTGATCGCGCTGCCGGGCCGCGGCGAGACGGCGGGCGCGGCGCTCGCAGAGAGCCCCGAGGTGGCGATGGTCGCGTTCACCGGCTCGCGCGCCGTCGGCGCGCTGCTCCACGAGGCCGTCGCTCGCGTCGAGCCCTCCGGCGAGGCGGTCACGAAGACGCTCGTCGCCGAGATGGGCGGCAAGAACGCGATCATCGTCTTCCCCGACGCCGACCCCGACGAGGTCGTCGACGGCGTGATGCGGTCGGCGTTCGGACATGCCAACCAGAAGTGCTCGGCGGCCTCGCGCGTCCTCGTCGCCGAGCCGGTGTACGAGACGGTCCGAGACCGCCTCGTCGAGGCCGCCCGCAGCCTGCGCGTCGGGCGGGCGGACGCCGCCGAGACGCAGATCAACCCCGTCATCGACGCCGACGCCCGCGACCGGCTCATGCGCGACGCGGATCTCGCCCGCCGCGAGTGCGACGTGCTCCTCGACCGCTTCGAGGAGCCGAGCGGTGATGGCTCGTTGTCGCTCGGGCCGCTCGTCGTGGAGCTGCCGGCCGCGCGGGCGCGCGTGGCGCGCACGACCACCGAAGAGCTGTTCGGCCCGATCCTCGCCCTCGTCCCGTTCGAGACCGAGGAGGAGGCGTACGCCGTGTTGAACGGGACGGACTACGGCCTCACCGCCGGCATCTTCTCGCGCAGTCCCGCCACCATCGAGCGCGCCGCGCGGGCGATCGAGGCGGGCAACGTGTACGCCAACCGCGCCATCACGGCGGCGCGCGTCGGCGTCGAGCCGTTCGGCGGGATGAAGATGTCCGGCACGGGGCCGAAGGCCGGCGGCGACGACTACCTTTGGGCCTTCGTACGCCGCACCGATGCGCCCTCGGACGACCCACGTGCGCGACCGCCGACGCCGCCTGGTGTGGACGCACCCTCGATCGACCTGCCGGCCCAGGGCTGGGAGGCACCGCTCGACGAGCGCATCGAGGTCGTCGAGCGGGCCGCCGTGCTCCTCGGCGACGAGGGCCGGTACGACGAGGCCGGGTCGCTGCTCGCCGCCGCGCAGGCCGCGCGCCGCGAGCTTGGCCGGCCGCAGCCGACCATCCCCGTCGCCGGGCAGCGCACCGAGCTGCGCTACGACACGCCGCGCGGCGTCGGCCTCCTCCACGCCAGCGGCCCCGACGCGGCGTGGTGGCTCGTCGCGCCGGTCCTCGCCGGCAACAGCCTCGTGCTCTTCGACTCGCGCAGCACCTACCCCGTGACGGCTGCACTGCGGCGCGCGGGGTTACCCCCGGGGGTGGTGCAGCCCGACCCGGGGGGCCTCGGTGCGATGCTCGCCGCCGCCCGACGCTCCGAGGTCGCGTTCGCCGTGTCGGACGGCGGCCCGGCGCTCGCCCGCGCGCTGCACCGCGAGTTGGGCCCGACGGTGCCCGGGCAACGGTCGCTGAAGGCGCTGGTCTCGCGCCTCGACGGCCCGCAGGCCGGAGAGCCTGGCTTCGTGCGGCGCTTCGCGTGGCCGAAGGTGGTGGCGGTGCGGACGCTGCGCCACGGCGCGGACCTGGGGCTCGATCCGGTTGAAGCGGGGGAGCGCCGTAGGTAGGCTGGAAGTCCTCCGGGCGGTTAGCTCAGTTGGTACGAGCGCTCGCTTCACACGCGAGAGGTCACTGGTTCAAGTCCAGTACCGCCCACCACCGCCTCCCTCCTCCGATCCGGCGTCGTTGACACCCGCCCTGTTTGACCATCACAACGGACTGGGTATCGCGTTAGTATTGGCGCGGTCGGGCTCGAACCTGGAGCCCTCTCTCCGTCCTGGCTGTGCAAGGGGGACCCCGATGCTGGTAGCTCCAACGAGACAAGCAGGACTCGCGCTCGTCGTGGGCGTCATCCTCGCAATGGTCGGCTCGATGATCTTCCCCGGAGGACCGGTCGTCGAGAGTGTCGACCAGACGGACTTCGAAGCCGCCATCGGGGCACTCGCCGGGAACCCCGGGCTCGGCCACGTCACCACGCTCATGGTGATCGTCGGCATGATCCTCCATGGCTACGGGCTGCTCGCACTCTTCGGCCTGGCTCGCGGCAATGGGGGCCTCAACGGTCCCGGGCTTCGCTTCGGGATCATCCTCAGCCTCTTCGGGTGGGGCGTCTTCATCCTCGCGATGGCCAAGCGGCTCATGGTGATCCACCTCACGCAGCGCGCCGACATCGCAGAGACCGCCCAGCTAAGGGAGTTCTTCGACGCGGCGGCGCTCACGGGTCACACGGAGATGGCCGGACTCACCCTCGGGTTCATTGCCCTCTACCCCTTCGGGTCGGCCCTCACGGGGCTCGGCCTGATCTCGCGGTTTGAGGGGACGGACCTGTTGAGGCTGGCCTGCTACGGCCTCGTCGGGGTCGGTGTGGTGGGGTTCGTGAACTTCGTCATCGCGCTGTTCACGCCCGACGCGAACGTCGAGACGCTGCTCATCGTCAACAACGTGGTGCTGGCGTTCGGTTCCGTCTGCCTCCTCATCCTGGGGATCGGCATGTACCGGGGCCGCAGCGAGGTCACCGCGGCCGAAGCGGCGTAGCAGCGCCCCGCCGCCGCGAGGCGCAGCAGGCACCGTCACCAGTCCGCCCGGGTCGACTGCATCTCGGTCGACCCGGGGCGTGGCGGCGCCCTCGTTCTGGGGTTCCTGCGGGGGTCAGGCCGGATCGTCGTCGTGGCGCCGGTGGATGCCCTCGATCGCCTCGTCGAGTTCGTCCCAGGTGCGCTGCACCATCGAGCGCAACCGCATGTTGCGGTAGGCGCCCCAGACCGTCATCGCGGGCGGCACGAGCAGCACCGAGACGATCAGCGAGTACGCGATCGTGATCGCCGCCGTGATCCCGAACTGCTGCGTGGCTGCGAGCGGTGACGCCGCCAGCACCCCGATGCCGAGCGCGGTCGTCATGGCGGAGCCGAGCAGCGCCGAACCCGTGGCCGAGAGCGTCCGGACGGCCGCCTGCTCGGGGTCGCGCACGCGCGTGAACTCCTCGCGGTAGCGATGGATCATGTGGATCGTGTAGTCGACCCCGATGCCGATCGAGAGCGCCGTGATGATCGACGTCACGATCGTGTAGGGGATGCCCAGCAGCGCCATCGTGCCCAGCACGGAGACGAGGACGAGCACGGTCGGCACCACGGCGATGAAGGCCAGCCCGGGCTGGCGCACACTCAGCCAGAAGAAGATGGCGAGGACGCCCAGGGCCACGAAGATCGTCGTGCTGATCGAGTTCGTCTGCCGGTCCCGGATCGCGTCGGTCACGGCGAACGAGATGATGGTCTCCGACGTGGCCGTGAGGGCGGAGTCATCGCCCTGCCACACAGCCTCCACGTCGTCCTGGAGGCTTCTCGACGCCCCCGGGTCGCCCGTGTAGGCGGGGAACTGGATCAGGATCGCGTCGACGCCGTCGGGGTTGTTGACGAGACTGCGGGCGAGGGCGGGGTCCTTCTCACCGAGCCGGTCCAGGAACGCCTGCATGAGCACCGGGTCGAGCTCCACGTCCGTCGAGGCTTCCCGCAGCATCGCCGCAAGCTCCGGGTCGTACTTGTCGCCGGGCTCCCCGCTGTCGTGGGTCCAGTCGCGGACCAGCAGCTCGTACGAGGTCTGGATCGGGCCTGCCGCGGCCGTGGGGCGGAGCTGTGCATCCTCGAAGGCCCTTCGCAGGTCTCGCAGGTTGAGGAGCGTGCGGGTCTCCGTGGCCTCCGCCCGCAGGAGCACGCTGGCCAGCTCCGTCGAGCCGCCGACGGCCGTGTCCAGGGTGTCGAGGTCCGTGAGCACGCTCCCGCCGCGCGGCAGCAGGTCACGGATGCTGTATTCGGACTCCAGGTTCGTCGCCGCGAAGCCCAGCCCGACCGTCACCGCGACCACCACTGCGATGTATGGCGTGGGCCTGTGCGTGAGCTTGCGTCCCAGCAGGCCCGCCAGCGGCTCCACCCCGGGCAATGCGTTCGTGATCAGGCGGGGCGGCGGCAACGTGCCGCGCGCCTCGCGCCGCCGGTCGATGATGGTCCGGCCGGCGGGGATCAGCGTGAGCATCACGATCAGGCTCAGGCCCACGCCCAGCCCCGCGATGACGCCGAAGTCGCCGACGATCTCGAGCGGTGAGAACAGGCTGACGAGCAGGCTCACGATCGTCGTCACGGCAGCCAGCACGAGCGGGACGGTGACGTTGCGCAGCCCGGTCCGCACGGCATCCAGCACCGGCAGACTCGCGGAGCGCTGCTCCCGGTAGTGGGCGACCGTCTGGATCGCGTAGTCCACGGTGAGGCCGATCATGATGATCGGCACCATCGCGGTGAGCGCGTTCGGGGGGCCGGTCAGGCCCAGCCCGTTCGGCCCGACCCAGCCCTCCACCCCGGCGATCCAGATCACTGCGACCACCAGCCCGGTGAAGGCGAGCAGCAGGTCGGAGAAGGAGCGCATGAACAGGAGGAGCAGCGCGAGGATCAGGAGCAGCGCCAGCCCGATCAGGGGCGCCATGGCCGTCTCGGTAGCCCTGCGGAACTCGTCCTCGATCACCGCGAACGAGACGCTGCTCACGCGCAACGGCCCCTCGTTCGAGGCGGCGAGCTCGTCGATCGTCCGCTCGGCGTCGGCGACGCGTTCGTCGCCCGTGTCGCGCAGCCGGATGCCGGCGGTCGCGATCGGTGTGCCGTCCGCGTCGGTTCCGGTCATCGCGTCGAGCAGCCCGCTGATCCCCGCGACGCCGCGGACGCCGTCGATCTGCGACTGGGTGACGGACCCGAAGTCCTCCGCCTGCAACGCAGCCTGGAGGAGCGACGCCGGCGAGATCACGGCGTTGTCCGCCACGAGCAACTCGCCGACCCGTGGCGCGCCGACGATCTCATCGAGCAGCGAGGCCATCTGGGCGAGCCCGCCTGGCGTGAGCGCATCACCGCGGAAGAGGAGCGTGACCACCCGGACGTCCCCGGACTCACCGAAGAGCTCGTCGATCTCGGCCAGCGCCAGGGCGACCGCGCTGTTGCGGGGCAGCGTCGCCTCGGTGTCAGGCGGGGGCGCGCGCCGTGTCCCGCCCGCCGCGAGCAGGACGGTGACGAGGAGCAGGACGGCGAGCGTCACCCACGGACGGGCCGTGACCAACCGGCTCCACGCGTCGAGTGCGCCGTTCAACGCTGCCCCTGCGTATTCATCGTGAGACGTTCGCGAGTCGCATGGGACGGTGTATCACACTTCGGGCTGCGCGTGGTGCGCGCCGGGGCCGGGCGCGCGCTGCCGCTCAATCGTCGGGACAGGCAACCGGCCCGCATACTCGGGCGTGCGGGCCGGTTCACCACGCGCCGTCGCGCGCCGCGCGGACGCTACTGAGCGAGCGCCCGGAGCGAGATCTCTTGTGACCGCTGGATCTCATCGGGGGTCATGCACGCCCAGGTCTTGAGCCCGTCGTTCGCGACCTCGGCGAGTTCGGTCGGGTCCGTGGGCGGCTCGTAGGCGTGCGCGTTGATGAGCGCCGTGTAGTGCGGGTGAGCCCGGGCGAACTCCTCCATGCACGCGGCGCTCTCCTCCGACAGCCCGCCGACCGTGGTCTCGGTGATGGCGACGAAGCTCCGGACGTAGGCTTCATCCGACATGCATTCGGCGACCGCGTCCGAGACATCGAACGCCTCGTGGACCGTGCCGGCGAGGACCTGGGCGTACTCGTCGTCGGTCATCGCGTCGCGCATGCAGGCGGCGTCGGCCTCGGGAATCGCCCCGATCAGGTCGTGCTCGGCCGTCGTGAGGGAGTCGATCACCTCCTGGAATCGCAGGAGGTAGTCCACGCGTTCCCGGTCCGTCAGGCACCCGGCGAGCTGCAGGACGTACGGCTGGCCGGCAGCCGCGGTCTCCGCATCGGTGGGCGGCGCAAGTCCCAGTCCTCCGAGGATCGCGGCGGGCTGCTCCAGGCCGAGCTGGACCATGCACTCGCGGGTTTCCGCGGTCCAGCCTCCCGCCGACGCCGACGTGAACGCAATACCGACGCGCACGGCGCTCTCGACCTCCAGGCAGGCGAACAACGGCGCCGCCTGCGCGGGATCGCTACCGGCCGAGAGCAGCGGGACTCCCTGCATGGCGGCGTAGACGAAGTCGCCGAACGCCTCCTTGATGCAAGCCCGCTCCTCCTCGGAGAGCCTGTCGAGCAGCTCCTTGCCGGTGGTGGCGGCGGTCACGACGAAGTCCTCGAGGGTTGGGGCAGGCGTCGGCGCGGGCGTGGCAGTCGCCGGCGTTGGCGTCGGAGTGGGCGTTGGCGTCGGGGTGGTCGTTGGCGTCGGGGTGGGTGTCGGTGTGGGTGTCGGGGTCGCCGTTGGCGCCTGGGTGGCGACGGCCGGCGCCTGCGTGGCGGTCGGCGTGGGCTCGGTCTCGTCATCGCCGGTGCACGCGAGTGCCAGCGCACCGATGGCGAGTGCCGCGACGGCGATCGAGAGCCAGGCTGTGCGGAGTGCTGGTACGACGTTCATGGCAACCCCCGCCTGGTACACCGTAAGTCGCCGTCTGGATTGGGCTCCGGAGTCGTGCAGTATACTGGTGCGCACGTGGAACGCACCGCTTTGTGCGGCAGGCCACGTACCGTGCCGAAGTGGCGGAACGGCAGACGCGCTGCGTTCAGGGCGCAGTGGGGTTTATCCCCGTGTGAGTTCAAATCTCACCTTCGGCACCAGCCATCTCCACTCGCGCGCCTGTAGCTCAGGGGATAGAGCGCAGCCCTGCGGAGGCTGAGGTCAGAGGTTCAAATCCTCTCAGGCGCGCCATACCGCACACATTCGACGCACTGACCGGCTGCGCCGGCGCCGGCGACCGTGGCCTCTCGTCCCGCTAGGGGATCGAGGGGATGAACTCGTCGCCGATGTGCCCCATCTCCTCGAACCGCTGGTAGTCCGCGTCCGAGAAGCCGAGCAGCTCCTTGTAGACGTACTCGTTGTCCTGCCCCAGCAGCGGCGCATGGCGCGGCGGCGGGTGGTGCGTGCCGCTTGCCGTCCACGCCGGCCCGACGTGCTGGTGCGTGCCCGCCTCGGGGTGCGTGATCTCCTGGAAGAAGCCGCGCTCGTGGAGGTGGCGGTCCTCGTACGCGTCGGCCTCCGACATCACGACGCCCGCCGGGATGCCGTCGAACTGGAGGCGCTGCGCCACCCAGCGAGGGTCCCGGTCCGCGGTCCACTCGCCGATGATCGCGTCGAGCTCTCGGCGGTTCTGGTAGCGCGCGGCCATGTCGGCGAAGCGCGGATCGTCGACGAGGTCCTCGCGACGGATCGCCGCGCAGAGCAGCGGCCACTGCGCCTCGTTGGTGACCGCGATGGTGACCCACGCGTCGTCGCCGCGGCAGCGGTAGACGTTGTGCGGCGCCAGCCACCAGTGGTCGTTGCCCATCTGCTCCCACAGCCGGCCGTTCATCGAGTAGTCCATGATGAACTCGCCGATCAGCGGGACGAAGTTCTCCGCCGTCGCGACCTCGACGAGCAGGCCCTTGCCGGTCCGCTCGCGCTGGCGCAGCCCCATCATGAAGGCGTATGCGTTGCCCATCCCCGACGCCGCGTCCGAGGGCACCCCGAGCGGCGCGTACTCCAGGCTGAGGCCAGGGTAGCTCCGGATCGCCGGGTGCCCCGCGATCGCCTCCATGTGGTTCCCGTAGGTGCGGTAGGCGCGGTACGGCCCTTCGATGCCGAACGCCGGGATGCGCACCATCACCAGGTTCGGGTTGACCGCCGAGAGCGCCTCCCAGCTGACCCCCTGCCGCTCGATGTTCGGCGGCAGGTTGTTCTCCATCAGCCCGTCGGAGATCTC
>DAOULE010000144.1:0-5494 GCA_034420575.1 Dehalococcoidia bacterium | reverse complement strand
TCGAGCCGCGGCGCGGACTCCTCGACCACCGGGTCGCGGGCCCAGGGACCGCGATCGTCCTCCTCATCGTGCCCGCGCTGGTCGCCGTGCTCGCCGCGAACCAGGTCGCTGCGTGGCTCGATCCGCTCACCGTGGCGATCACGACACCTCTCGCGGAGCGGATGGTGGGCTGGCCCGGACCCCTCGAGGCGGTGCTCGCCGGCGACTACGGACTGCTTACGATGGGGCCGCTGCTGTTCGTGTGGGCGGTTCCCACGGTGCTGGTCTACTCGGCGCTGATCAGCGTCTACAAGGCGAGCGGCCTCGCGGATCGCATCGGGACGGCGCTGCACCCCCTGTTGCGGCCGGTCGGCCTGCACGGGCGCGATGTGACGCGCGTGCTGATGGGCTTCGGGTGCAACGTCCCGGCGATCGTCTCGACACGCTCCTGCTCTGCCTGCACCCGGCCGACGACCGTCGGCGCGATCTCCTTCGGGTCCGCCTGCTCGTACCAGCTCGGCGCGACGCTCGCGGTCTTCGCCGCTGCCGACAGGAGCAGTCTCGTCGTGCCGTACCTGGCGTTGCTCGTAGCGACGACGCTGGTCTACACGCGCCTCATCAGTCAGCGCGAGGCCCGGTCGACGCTCAACACGCGCCTCATCGAACCGCGCACCTTCCTCACCCGGCCGTCTATCGCCGCAGTCGGGGTGGAGGCACGAGGGACGGTTGGGGCGTTCTTCCGCACGGCGCTCCCGACCTTCTTCGCGATCGCCATGGTCGCCTCGCTCCTCGACTGGTCGGGCGTGCTCGATGCTGCAGGGGGCCTGCTGGGGCCGGCGATGGCCGCGTTCGCACTGCCGGTGGAAGCAGCCTTGCCGACGGTGCTCGCCGCCGTCCGCAAGGATGGCATCCTGCTCCTGGCCGAGGGCGGCACCGTGGCCTCGTTGAGCGCGAGCCAGTTGCTGGTGGCCACGTTCCTCGCGGGAACGGTGCTGCCGTGCCTGGTCACCGCGATCACGATGGGGCGCGAACTCGGGGTACGGCTTGCGGGCAGGCTTGTCGTCCAGCAGGCAGCCTTCGCTGGCTCGGCGGCCGCAGCCGTCGGCTGGGGCGCGGCTGCGTTCGGTGGGTGAAGATCCACGTCCAGGCTGTGATGGATCGACGCGACGTTGTGCCACGCGAGGGATACGCAAAGCCGGAGCCGTGCTATCCTCCGTGCGCTCGAATCACGCCAAAGGCGTCCTCAGAACACGTCCCACGCGGAGTCAGAGCGATCGAAGAAGTGCCGGCCCCGAGGTCGGCGTAGCAGTCCCGGACGTGCCGGGACCAGGAAGTTGTGGACGTTGGCTCAGAGGATCTACGTAGGAAATCTCCCTTACTCGTCGACCGAGGACGAGGTGCGTGAGCTGTTCTCGCAGTACGGCGAGGTGGTGTCCTGTGCACTGCCCACCGACCGCGAGACCGGCCGCCCGCGCGGCTTCGGCTTCGTCGAGATGTCGGACGAAGACGGCCGCAAGGCCATCGAGGGGCTGGACGGCCAGACCTTCGGCGGCCGCCAGCTGCGCGTCAACGAGGCGCGCCCCCGCGAGGACCGTCGCGGCGGCGGCGGTGGCGGCTACCGCGGCGGCGGTGGCGGCGGCTACGGCGGCGGCGGTGGCGGTGGCCGCGGCGACTACGGCGGCGGCGGTGGCCGAGGTGGCTACGGCGGCGGTGGTGGTCGTGGCGACTACGGCGGCGGCGGCGGTGGCGGTGGCCGGGGAGGCTACGGCGGCGGAGGCCGCGACCGCTACTAGGCGCTCGCCTGCCGCGGGCGCACGCCCGCGACCATTTCCGAGCACTCCCGATCGCAACCCGATGTCGGCGTCGCGCGTCCCGTACGCGCGGCGCTTCGTCGTGTCCACGCGGCCTGCTGCGGCCGCGCGGGCAGCCGGCTCGGCCTGCGTTGACAGGGCGGCCTCGAGGGCGGGAATCTGGAAGCTGGAACGCGCCGGTAGCTCAGGGGACAGAGCATCAGACTTCGGATCTGACGGTCGAGGGTTCGAATCCTTCCCGGCGCGCCATATACCCCACATCTACCCAAACCTCTCACGCGGCACAGCGCGACGCCCAACGCGCCGCCGGAGCGTGATTGCGTCGTGGGCGGGGTGTTGGCAACTGCGCCGGAACGGAGTAGAAACACACATGCAGGCGGGGCGGTCGCGTCGCTTCCGCTTACGCGAGCAGCGATCGCCGGCGCCAGAATGTGGCGCTGGAGGAATGGAGGAGATGTGCCGAAGCAATCCCCAGTACCTGACGAGTTGACCAAGCCCTTCTTCGACGCGTGTAACGAAGGTCGGCTGGTTGTGCAGCGGTGCAACGAGTGCACCGAGCGCGACGGCCTACTCATGCTGCAGCACCCTCCCGCGGAGGAGTGCCGCCGCTGCGGCCCGAACGGGACCCTCGAGTGGCACGAGGTCAGCGGCCGCGGCCGCATCCAGTCGTACGTCACCATGTACGACACGCCTGTGGCTTCGCTGCAGGAGGACCAGCCGTTCAACATCGCCGTGATCGAGCTGTGGGAAGACAAGAACGCGCTGTTCCTGTCCCACCTCCCCGGCACCCCGGTCCGTGAGGTTCCGATGGGCGCCGAGGTCCGGGTCGTCTTCGAGGAGACCCCGGCCAATGGCCAGAAGGTCGCGGAGTGGGAGGTCGTTGGGGACTAGCTCCTCAATCGACAGGCAGCAATACCAGGGCGTAATGCCCAGGAAGGGCAAAGCAAGTGACTGAAAACGCACCTGCGGACTTCTACCGGACGCAGGAAAACCCGGGTCTCTGGGAGCACCGCGGCAAGGTGGCGGCGGTCGGCATCGGCCACTCCCCCACCGCACGGCGCTGGGACGGCCAGGCCAGCACCAGCATCGGCGCGTGGGCCATGGTCGCGATCCGCAACGCCATCGAGGACGCCGGCATCAGCCCGAGCGACGTCGACGGGCTGGTCCTGGACCGCTCGACCACCACAGGCGCGTGGTGGCCCGAGGGCGACCCGCTCCCCGAGGACGTGATCTCGCAGTTCCAGCCCGGCATCGAGCCGTTCGACGGCATCGCCGCGCTCAGCTCCGAGTGGATCCTCAACAACATGCCCGAGCTGGACAACGTGTCCTTCACGATGTACGGCCCCGGCTGCATGTCGAACGTCATCTGTGTCGCAGCCGAGGCCATCGGCCGCGGGCTCGCGAACACGGTCGTGCTGCTCAAGGCGTGGCACAACTTCCCCGGCCGCTACTACCAGGGCGGCGCCAACGCGCGTCCGCTGGTTGAGGGTCCGGCAGTGTGGCGGAACCCCTGGGGCGTCAGCGCCGCCACCGGCGACGGCTGGACCTTCCAGGAGTACATGGCGAAGTACGGCAAGACCCACGACATGATGGCTCCGTTCATCGTCGAGGAGAAGAAGAACGGCCTCATGTTCCCCGAGGGCTTCTTCGCACAGCACCGGCCGGACGAAGTGACCGTTGAGGACTACGTCAACGCTCGCTGGATCGTCGAGCCGATGAACCTCTTCGACCACGACATGCCCATCCACGTCGCGGTGGCCTACGTCTTCACGACGTCCGAGCGCGCCCAGGACATGGCCCAGAAGCCGGTCTACATCATGAACCACGGGACCACGCGCCCGAAGTTCGGTCTGACCCAGGGCCTGGACAACGCCGAGGCGTCCACCGACTCCACCGGCCGCAAGATGCTCGACGGCGCCGGCATCACCGCCGACGACCTCTCCTTCGAGAACATGTACGAGGGTTTCACCACCTTCCACAACTACTTCATCGAGGGTCTGGGCTTCGCGGGGATCGGTCGCGGCGAGGCACTCGACCTCTACGCGGGTGACATCAGCATCACCTCCGACAAGCCGGTGTCGCCCAGTGGCGGCAACCAGGGTGGTGGCCGCACGCGCATCTGGATGCACACGGACACGATCCAGCAGATCCAGGGTCGCGCGGGTGACCGCCAGATCCGGGTTCCGGCCGAGGTCGGCATCTCCGGTGGTCCGATGCCTCAGGGCGGCGACTTCACCATCTGGAGCGCCACCCCCGACTAGGCCTCGCCTACGCTCGGAAACCAGGGCATAACGGAAGCCCCCTCCTCGCGAGGGGGCTTCTGCTTGCCCGTTCCCTGTTGGCTGTCGTTCCCGGTCTCAGTCCGCCCGCACCGCCACGTGCAGCGCTACGGTCCCGACGCCGAACGTGCGCACGCGCTCGACCTCGAACCCCGAGCGGGCGAGGCGCCCCGAGAGTTCATCGACCGACATGAAGTGCGCCGCGGAGACCGGCAGGTAGCTGTACGCGTCGCTGTGCCCGCCGAAGAGGCGGCCCAGCAGCGGCACGACGCGCGCGAGGTGGAAGCGCTTGAACGGCGCCAGCAGGCCGCCCTCGATGCGAGGGATGTCGAGCACCGCCAACCGCCCGCCCGGCCGCAGCACGCGGTGCGCCTCGGCGAGCAGGCCGTCGACGTCCGGCACGTTGCGCATCACGAACGCCGCGCACCACGCGTCGGCCGAGCCGTCGGCGAGCGGCAGCCGCAGCCCGTCGCCCTGCACGAACCCCACGCCGCTCGCTCCGCGGCGCGCCGCCTTGCGGGTCGCGATCGGGAGCATCGGCGCGGCGAAGTCGACGCCGAGCACCGCGCCCGCGCCGGCTCGCGCGCACGCCAGCGAGAGGTCGCCGGTCCCGCACCCCACGTCGACGACGAGGTCGTCGGGCCGCACGAGGGCGCGCGCGGTCGCGGTGCGCCACGCGTGGTGACGCCCGCCGGTCATGATGGTGTTCATGAGGTCGTAGCGCCCGGCGATCTCGCCGAAGATGCGCCGCACGTACCCGGCCCGGTCCGCCGAGGCGTCGTACAGCCGCTCGACGTCGGCGGGCGCCTCGCGCCGCTCGGATGGTGGTGTGCCGCTCACGCGTCGAGCCTACGGCGCGGCGACGCTAACGGCAGTACGGGCGAGCGTCGATTGCGTGCGTAGTACGGATGTACTGACGTATACTGCGCTGCGCCGGAAGGCACTCCCCGCCGGAGCCACCGCCACAGCGATGCCGCTTCGCCTCGTCCCCTGGTCTCCCGAGTACGGCAGCGGCATCGAGGTCGAGACCGACGCTGCTGCAGACGACGGCGCGTCGCTCGTCGACGCCGATGTCGAGGGCGCATGGCGCGCCATGCGCCCGGACGCCGCACCACTCCCCGCGGTGCAGATCGTCGACGGCGTGCGGCGCGTCGAGGCGCACGCCATCGACGACGGCGCGGACGGAGCGATCGCCTTCGGGCTGTTCGGCTCGTACGCCGTCGGGGCCGTGCGCTGCGAGGGGACGAGCGCGCGGATCCTGGACGACGAGCGGGTGCTGCGCGTCCGCCGACGCTACCTCCAGGCCGACGACGGTGCGAGGGATCGGACGGTCGCGGTCGGCGACGCCACGCTGCACTTCCGCGCGGAGACGCCCGCCGGGGCGCGTGCGCCCGCGGACCTCGTCGCCGCGCTCAACCGGCTGAT
>DAOULE010000143.1:0-6096 GCA_034420575.1 Dehalococcoidia bacterium | reverse complement strand
CCTCCGGCGCGGCCACCGGGCATGTTCATGGATCTCACGTAGTTCTTCCCTCTCACGAGTCATGCCTCGATTCGACCTGGCGTCCTGAGGGGAGTGGCTTCCCGGACGGGGTTCTCCGAGGGCCAGCGAGCGCATTCTACCACGTGTTCGCCCTGGCGCAGACCAACTCCGCGAGGGGTACTAGCGCCAGCCCGGAACCTGCCGCAACATTACCCGCTACAGGACCTCCCTCAGCCACGGGAGTGGCAGTACATGACCACAGACTCGTCCGAGCTCGCGAGCATCCCCCAGGCACGCATCATCGATGAGTACGAGAGCCCGGTATCCGGGTACCAGATTCTCATGCGTGTGCGGGTCGACAACGTCACCGGCATCCTCGGCTCCGTCGCCACGACAATCGGCGAGTCCGGCGGTGACATCGGGCCCATCGACATCCACGAGGCCCGGCGCGACCACATCGTGCGCGACTTCCGTGTCTACTGCCGCGACGCCGAACACGCCCGTGATGTCGTTGAGCGCGTCGACGCGCTGCCGGGCGTGGACGTCCTGCGCGCCTCCGACCGGACGTTCCAGCTACACCGCGGCGGCAAGATCGCGATGGCCAACAAGGTCAACATCCGCACCAACGCCGAGCTGTCCCACGTCTACACACCCGGTGTGGCGCGCGTCTCGATGAAGGTGCACGAGCAGCCCGACGCCGTGTGGTCGCTGACCTCGCGCGCCAACACCGTGGCCGTCATCAGCGACGGCACCGCGGTGCTCGGCCTGGGTGACATCGGCCCCGAGGCGGCGATGCCCGTCATGGAGGGCAAGTGCATGCTGCTCAAGTCCTTCGGGCGGATCGACGCCTGGCCGATCTGCCTCGCCACGAAGGACCCGAAGCGCATCATCGAGACCGTCGAGGCGCTCTCGCCCGGCTTCGGCGGCATCCTGCTCGAGGACATCTCCGCGCCGCGTTGCTTCGAGATCGAGGAGGCGCTGCAGGAGCGCCTGGACATCCCGGTGTTCCACGACGACCAGCACGGCACGGCCGTGGTGGTGCTGGCCGCAGTCATTAACAGCCTCAAGATCGTGCAGAAGGCACCCGAGGACCTGAAGGTCGTGATCCTCGGCGTCGGCGCGGCGGGCGTGGCCTGCGCGCGCATGCTGCTCAACTACGGTGTGAAGAACATCATCGGCTTCGACCGCACCGGGGCCGTCTACCCCGGCCGCGAGAACCTCAACTTCGCGAAGGTGTGGTTCGCCGAGAACACCAACCCGGAGCGCTTCACCGGCAGCCTCCAGGACGCGATGCGCGACACCGACCTGTTCCTCGGCCTCTCCGGTCCGCGCATGCTCACCGTCGAAGACGTCGACGCGATGGCCGACGACTCGATCGTCCTCGCGCTCTCGAACCCGGAGCCGGAGATCATGCCGGAGCTAATCCACGGCAAGGCGCGCATCATCGCGACCGGGCGCTCGGACTACCCGAACCAGGTCAACAACGTGCTGGCATTCCCCGGCCTCTTCCGCGGCGCGCTCGACGCGACGGCGGTGCAGATCACCGAGGAGATGAAGGTCGTGGCCGCCCACGCCATCGCCGAGGTGATCCCGGACGACCAGCTCAACGAGGACTACATCCTGCCCTCGGTCTTCAACGACCAGGTCCTGACCGGCGTCGCCGAGGCCGTGGCCAAGGAAGCCCGACGCACCGGCAACGTCCGCAAGGCGGGGTCGCGCGTCTTCGTCTAGCCGATAGCCCACGGCGACTCGCCTCCACCCGATAGGCGCACGCCCGCCGCTCGTCTCCCGGCTCGTCTCCACCCGCTAACTGCACGCCCCTCGTAGCTGCCTTTCCGCCTGCTGCCCCCTCGATCCGCGCCGACGTGCCGGCGCCGGTCCGGTCTGCACGTCCCTTAACCAAATGAACACCAGATCCGTGAGACCTCGTCCCGGAACAGGCGAACACTGGTTGTTGAGGGAAAGCAACGAAAGGAGGGGTGGTGATGATTCGCACCCGCATCGCAGCGATCCTGGTACTCGCGTTGGTCGTGGGGGCGTTACCGGGCTTCGCGCGTACCTCGGAGGCGGCGGACGCCGCCACGTTCCGGGTCACGATCACAAACGCGACCGACCCGGAGCAGATCCTCAGCCCCGGCGCGTGGTTGCTGCACGATGAGCCCGGCGCCTTCTGGGCGCGCGACGGGATGGCCTCGCTCGCCATCGAGCGCATCGCGGAGATCGGCAACCCGGCCGAGGCCGTGTCCGCGCTCGGCGCGGGCGAGATCGGCGCGGCGCCGACGCATGGCTCGACGGTGGTGTTCGAGGTGACCGCGGAGCCCGGTGACCTGCTGTCCACGGCGAACATGCTGGTCTCCACCAACGACGGGTTCGTCGGGCTGCAGTCGGTCGCGCTCTTCGACGGCGAGACGCCGCTGAGCCAGACCATCGAGCTGCGCGCCTACGACGCGGGCACCGAGGAGAACACCGGCATCGGCACCGGCTTCGACGGCGGCCAGCCCGATCCCTCGCGCGGCGCCGAGAACGTCGACAACGGCGTCGCCACCAGCGAGCCGATTCGCCTGCTCGACCTCGTCGAGGGCACACAGGCGCTCGCCACCATCGAGGTGGTCCAGCAGCAGGCCATGCCGCGCATCGTCGACTCCGGAAACGCCGGGCTGACGACCGACAGCGGCAGGCCCGCCGCCTGGCAGTGGGCTGCGTTCGCCGCCGCGGTGGGGCTCACCGTCCTCGGCGCTGCGTACGCACGACGCCGCATCGCCTGACGTCCAACAGCCCTCGCTCACAGAGAGGCCCGCGTACGCGGGCCTCTCGCTTTGCGTCGCCGGAATGCGGTCGGCTAGTCGCCGACGTAGCGCTCTTCCTTCCATGGGTCGCCGTGGATGTGGTAGCCGTACATCTCCCAGAAGCCGGGGCGGACGTCGGGGAGGAACTCGATGCCGCGCACCCACTTGGCGCTCTTCCAGAAGTAGAGGTGCGGGATCATGCCGCGCAGCGGGCCGCCGTGGTCGCGCACCTGCGGCTGGCCGTCGTGGCTGTGCGCGAACATCACGTCGTCGCCCATGAGCTCCTCGAGCGGCACGTTGGTGGTGTAGCCGCCGTAGGAGTGGAACATCACCTCGCTCGCCTCGGGCAGCACCTGCACGAGGTCCATCACGTCGCGGAAGCGCACGCCCTGCCAGCGGTTGTCGTAGCGGCTCCACGTGGTGACGCAGTGGATGTCCGTGGTCGTGTCGATCTGCGGGAGCGCGTTGAACTCGTCCCAGCTCAGCCGCAGCTCCTCCTCGATCAGGCCGAAGATGCGGAACTCCCACGTCGCGAGGTCGATGCGGGGCGTCGAGCCGTAGGTGAGCACCGGCCAGCCGTCGGTGAGCCGTTGCCCCGGCGGCAGTCGGTCACGGCCATCGGGCAGTCGACTCGGCTTGTTGCCGGCCTGTTGGGTCGTCACGGCTCCCCCTCTCGTCCGGGCTGCTGCGCCCGGTCCGCACCTCGCGGCGCATCCATCGTATCGGGCGCCCCGAGGCGGTCACAACCGACGCGGCCGCTGCGTGATGCTCGTCACATGGGGCCTCGCCGGGAGGCCCGTGCCGCCCCCGCCCCGCGCGGACTGGAACCGCACGCTCGGCTACGATGAATCCATGGAGCGCATCGACGCCGCACCGGCCGCACCCGCGAGCGAATCCGCCCGCGACCCGCACGCACGCCAGGCGCGGCTCTTCGCCGCGGTCGCCATCGCGGCCATCGTGCTCGACCAGGCCACGAAGGCCATCATCCGCGGCTGGCTCGCCGAGGGCGAGACCTGGCCCGCCGGATTCGAGTTGATCCGGCTCTCCCACGTCGAGAACACTGGCGCCGCTTTCGGCATCCTGCAGGGCGCGGGACCGCTGCTCGTCGTGGCCTCGATCGTCGGGGTGGTCGTCGTGCTCGCGCTGCTCTACACCGCGCCCGCGGGCGACCGGCTCTACACCGCCGCGCTCGCACTCGTGCTCGGCGGTGCGGTCGGCAACCTCATCGACCGCGTGCTGCGCGGCGAGGTCACCGACTTCATCGACCCGACGCACTACCCGGCCTTCAACCTCGCCGACTCCTCCATCGTCATCGGCGTGATCGCGCTCATCCTGCTCTCGTTCCGGCCCGAGCGGCCGGACGCCGAGGCCGAGTGAGGCGAGCGAGCTGATGCAAATCGAGCGCTTCACGGCGGACGCCACGGAACGCCTCGACCACCTGGTCGGGGAGCAGTTGATGCACCTCTCGCGCTCGCAGGTGCAGCGCTTCATCGGGGCCGGCCACGTCGAGGTCGACGGGCGCCCGCTGACACGGCCCGGCCGCCGCGTGCGGGCGGGCGCCGAGATCTCGGTCCGGCTCCCCACCACGCCCGACCTCGACGCGCTCGCCGCCGAGGCGGAGTTCGAGGTGGTCTACGAGGACGAGGAGCTGCTGGTCGTGAACAAGCCGGCCGGGCTGCTCGTCCACCCCGTGCAGGGCCGTCCCGCGGTGACGCTCGTGCACATCGTGCGTGCGCACCGGCCCGAGGTCGCCGCCATCGGCGGGGCACGCTCCGGGCTGGTCCACCGCCTCGACCGCGACACCTCGGGCGCGATCGCCTTCGCGAAGACCGAGGCCGCACGCGATCTGCTGCGCGCGCAGTGGAAGGCGCGCGAGACGCTCAAGGTCTACCACGCGATCGCCGAGGGCTTCGTCGAGCCCGCGGCGGGCCGCATCGACGCCCCGCTCGGCCCCGACCCGGTCGACCCGACGCGGCGCGTGGTGGCGGAGCGCGGCGACCCGGCGTTCAGCGAGTACCGGGTGCTGGAGCAGTACGGCGACGAGGCCGCGCTCGTCGAGGTGCGCATCCTGACGGGGCGCACGCACCAGATCCGCGTCCACCTCGAGGCCATCGGGCACCCGATCATCGGCGACAGCCTCTACGGGCCGGCGTCCGCACGCATCCCGCGCCAGGCGCTGCACGCCCACCGGCTCGGGCTGTGCCTGCCCTCCACCGGCGAGTGGCGCGAGTTCGTCGCGCCGCTCCCCGGGGACGTCGAGGGCGCGATCGTTGCGCTCCGCGACGACCACGACGTCACCGCCTACGAGGGGGACGCCGCATGACCGTGCGCCTGCGCTACGCGCCCAGCCCCACCGGCGACCCGCACGTCGGCAACATCCGCACTGCGCTGTGGAGCTGGCTCCACGCCCGCCGCCTCGGCGGCGTGTTCGTGCTGCGCCTCGAGGACACCGACCAGTCGCGCGCCGTCGAGGGCTCCCTGCAGCGCATCGAGGACTCCCTGCGCTGGCTCGGCATGGAGTGGGACGAGGGCCCCGAGGAGGGCGGGCCGTATGGCCCCTACGTCCAGTCGCAGCGCCTCGAGCGCTACCACGAGGCGACCGACCGGCTGCTGAGCGACGGCAACGCCTACCGCTGCTTCTGCACGCCCGACGACCTGCGCCGGATGCGCGAGCAGCAGCGCGCGAGCGGCCAGCCGCCCGGCTACGCCGGCATCTGCCGCTACCTCGACCCCGGCGGGGCGGCGTCTCGCGCAACCGCCGGCGAGTCGCACGTCGTGCGCTTCAAGATGCCGAACGAGGGCTCCACGACGTTCGAGGACCTGATCCGCGGCTCCATCACGTACGAGAACCGCCTCCTCGACGACTTCGTGATGCTCAAGTCGGACGGGTTCCCCACCTACCACCTCGCGCACGTCGTCGACGACCACGCGATGGAGATCACGCACGTCACGCGCGGCGACGAGTGGATCCCCTCGACGCCCCGTCACGTGCGGCTCTTCGAGGCGCTTGGCTACGAGCCGCCCGTCTTCGTGCACACGCCCGTCATCCTCGGCCCCGACGGCGGCAAGCTCTCCAAGCGCCACGGCGCCAAGTCCGTGCTCGAGTACGCCGGCGAGGGCTACCTGCCCGAGGCGCTCTTCAACTTCCTCGCCATCACCGGCTGGGCGCTCGACGACTCGACAGAGATTATGTCGCAGGACGAGCTCATCGAGGGCTTCGACCTCGCCCGCCTCAACCCCGCGCCGGCCACGTTCGACACGGAGAAGCTGGAGTGGATGAACGGCGTCTACATGCGCTCGCTCTCCCTCG
>DAOULE010000142.1:0-8049 GCA_034420575.1 Dehalococcoidia bacterium | reverse complement strand
CGTCGACGAAGGGCGGCTGAAGCACCCCGTCGGCGTCCAGGTGTTCACCGCGGTCGTCATCGCGGAACTCATCGCGTTGTTCGTCGTCGGGTTCGCGATCAGCGAGCAGCTGTCGGAGGGCCACGGGCAGCAGCTCGACTGGCGAAGCATCGCTACCGTGATCGCCCAGATCGCCGGGTTCGCAGTGGTGACGTGGGTGGTCTCGACGAGGGTGCTACCGCGGGTGATCGAGCTCCTGCACCACCTGCTGCAGGTGCCGCAGCTCTCGTTCGGACTGCTGCTGGGTGGATTGTTCCTGGTTGTCGTCGGCGCCGAGGAGGTCGGACTGCACGGAACGCTGGGGGCGCTCCTGTTCGGCGCCGCCCTCTCCGCGCTCCCCTACCAGGTGCGACGCGACATCATGCCGGCATGCGGGGGACCGCCGAGGGCTTCTTCGTCCCGCTGTTCTTCGCGTCTGCCGGCCTGCACCTCAGCTTCGATTTCGTCCGGCTCGCGCCGGAGACGATCATCGGGCTCTCGCTCGTCCCGCTGGTCGGTAAGTTCGCTGGAGCATTCATCGGCGCCTACGTCACGCGGCTGCGGGCCCCGGTCGCCACGGCTGCGGGGCTCATGGCCAAGGGCGTGGCCGAGATCGCGTTGCTGCTCCTGCTCTTCCACTCCGGCACGATCGACAAGGATGTGTTCTCCCTGCTCGTCGTCGTGATGTTCGGCTACCTCCTGCTCACGCCGCTGGGCATCAGCGCGGCGTTCCGGAGGGTGGGCGAGGCCGGCGACATCACGGCCGACGACGGGCTGCCACCCTACCTCGATCGCTTCACGCTCGAGGGGATCCGGGTGTGGGAGATCCTCGACCAGTCCCGCACGTACCCGGAGCAGACCCTGACGGTGCGAGCCTTCGCCGCCACCTGGCTGGTCCCGGAGCAGTACGACTACGTGGTCGTGCGCGACGGCGAGCTGGCCGGGATCGTCTCGCTGGCCATGCTCCGGTACCTGCCTCGCAGCGAGTGGGAACACACCCCGCTCTCACGCGTGCTCCGGCGCGACACCCCGTACGCCTACTCGCACGAGCTGGTGGAGGACGTGCTGCAGCGGATGACCGAGACCGGCCTGAACGTGCTCCCCGTCGCCGACCGGGAGACGGGCGCGTTCATCGGTTCCATCTCCAGCCACGAGATCATCGAGCTCATCACGTTCGCCACCCCAGTCCACGAGGTGTGACGGCGAGAGGGCGGAACGCCGCCCTCGCCTTCTCCACCACGCAAAGAAGCCGGGCCCGCCGCTCTCGCGGCAGGCCCGGCCTGCTTCGGTTGCCCGGGGTTGGGCGCTAGCCGCGCGGCAGCTGCAGTCCGCGCGTCGCGATGATGTTGCGCTGGATCTCGGACGAACCGCCCGCGATCGTCATCACCACCGAGTGCACGTTGGTCTGCGTGAACTCCGAGAACTGCGGCGAGTGCGGGCTGTCCGGGTCCCAGACGTTCGAGTAGAGCCCGTACGTCTTGATGCCCGTGCGCGAGACGCGCTGCATCAGCTCCGTGTTGAACATCTTCGTCGTCGATGCCTCGTAGTTCGGGATGAGGCCGCGCGACTGCAGCGAGATGACACGGAACGAGAAGTTGAACATCACCTCCGTGTCGATGTAGTGCTGCGCGATGTCCAGCCGCTGCCGCTCCAGCCCACCGTGCTCGAGCTGTGACCGGCCGTGCTCCGTCTGCACGTTCTCACGCAGACGGTCGAGCTGCTTCCGGATCGCGATCGCCCCGTCCACGAACGAGCGCTCGTAGTCGAGGAGCGTGACGCCCACGTACCAGCCGCGGTTCTCCTCGCCGATGAGGTTCGACGCCGGCACGCGCACGTCCTCGTAGAACGTCTCGTTGGTGGCGTGCTCCCAGCCCATCGAGATGATGGGGCGGACGTTGATGCCCGGCGTCGTCATGTCCATGACGAGGAACGAGATGCCACGGTGCTTCGGCGCCGAGGGGTCGGTGCGGAACATGCCGAAGATCCAGTTCGACTTGTGCGCCGTCGAGGTCCACATCTTCTGGCCGTTGATGACGTAGTCGTCACCGTCGCGCACCGCGCGCGTCTGGAGCGAGGCGAGGTCGGAGCCGGCGCCCGGCTCGGAGAACCCCTGCGCCCACAGGATGTCGCCGGCGAGCGTCGGGGCCAGCAGGCGCTCCTTCTGGTCGTCGGTGCCGTGCACAAGCACGGTGGGTCCGAGCAGCGAGAGGCCCGAGCCGCCGACCTTGGGCGCCTCGAGCTCGGCCATCTCCTGGTTGAAGATGAACTGCTCCATGGTGCTCATGCCGCCGCCGCCGTACTCCTTCGGCCAGTGCGGGGCGGACCAGCCCTGCTCCAGCAGCGCGTCGGCCCACGCCTTGGCGGCCACCTTGGCCTCGTCCGAGCCGTGGACGATGTCCTCCTGCCAGTCGGCCTCGAGGCCTGCCGGGCGCGGGTCGTCCGCCTTCGCCTGGTAGTAGCCGGGCAGGTTGCTCTGGATGAACGTCCGGACGCCGTCGCGGAATTCCGCCTGCTCCGGAGAGTCGGCCCACTCCATGGTTGATGCTCCTTCGATGCTGCGGACGCCGCTCCGTCTCACCGGCGTCGTGCGCACTATGCCAGACCGGGGCGATGTCGTGTGAGTGGAGGCCATCGGAGCGGCCAAGAGAGCATGGGCTACGATGCAGTCTCTCCCCCCGCGCACACGCGCGCGGGAAGCAGGCCGGCGGGCCGGTGGAAGGCGATCCACAGTGGTAGCGGGTGTCCGCGACCCCATCGAGATCGCCGTCCTCTCCCACGACGGCATGCAGGACGTCGCGCCCGGCGTGGCAGCCCTCGGCGGCGTCGCTCCGGCCGAGGTGGCAGAGGCCCCGGCCCGAAAGCGGCCCCGCTTCTTCTACGGCTACTACATGCTCGCCTCGATGATGGGCATCCACTGGTACATGAGCGCGGCGTTCGTGTACGGCTTCGGCGTACTCTTCGTCCCGATCCTCGAGACCTTCGGGTGGAGCCGCGGGGTGGGCTCGCTCGCCGCGTCGTTCCGGCAGCCGGTCGGCGGCGCGATGGGACCGCTCGTCGGGATGGTCGTCGACCGCTACGGGGCGAGGCCCGTGGTGATCGGGGGCGTGCTGATCACCTCGTTCGGGCTGGCGTCGCTGGCCTGGATGCAGTCACTGTGGATGCTCTTTATGTCGTTCGGGATCATCTCGCTCGGCATGAGCGCCACGCTGGGCGTGGGCTTCAACTCGGCGATCGTCCAGTGGTTCGTGCGCAACCGCGGGCGAGCGCTCGGCATCGGCTACTCAGGGGCGATCCTGAGTGGGCCGTTCGTCGGTGTCGTGGTGTGGATGGAGGCCACCTACGGCTGGCGCGACACGGCGTTCATGACCGGCGTCGGGATGCTGCTGCTCGGCCTCCCACTCGCGCTCATCGTGCGCACGCGCCCCTCGGACATCGGCGTGCTGCCCGACGGCGACGACCCGTCCGACCCCGCGGCCGTCGAGGCCCAGCGCGTCGCCGCCTCCGGCCCGCAGTCGAGCGCGGGCGAGGCGCTCCGCGACCCGAACCTGTGGCTGCTCGGGCTCGTCTTCGGCCTGCTCACGATGGGCATCTCGGGGTTCATGCTCCACCAGATCCCGTACTTCGAGAGCCTCGGCTTCAGCCGCGGAGCAGCGGCGAGCACGCTCGCGTACTTCACCATCCTCAGCGTCGTCGGCCGGGTGGGCACAGGCTTCGTGATGGACTGGATGGGCCGCCGAGGCATGGACCTGCGGCTCATCCCCGCGGGGCTGCTCGCCATCCAGGCCGTCGCGCTCTTCATGGCGGCCCACATCGACGCCTACTGGCAGATCATCCCGTTCACGCTGCTCTTCGGCATCTCGTTCGGGGGCGGCATTCCGGCGCGGCCAATCCTGATCACCCGCGTCTTCGGTCTGCGCCAGTACGGCACGATCCAGGGGACGCTCAACTTCCTCGTGATCCCGTTCTCGGTCGTCTCGCCGATGCTGCTCGGGCTGTTCTACGACTGGCGCGGCGACTACTACGCCGCGGTGATGCTGCTCGCCGTGCTCACGACGCTCGGGATCGCCTCGGCGTTCCTGCTGCGCCTCCCGCCCTCGCCGGGCGAAGCGGCCGAGGCCGGCCAACCGGACGCGTCGAGGGCTGCCTGAGCGCGGTCGAGGGTCGGCGACGGCCTACCGGCGCCACTCCGCGATGTTCCACAGCTCGCTGTCCCAGGCGTTGATGCGCACGCCCTCCAGCGTGTTGAGGTGGGCCGAGACGAGGCCGCGCAGCACGAGCGGGATCTCCGCGTAGCCCTGCACCAGCAGGTCGTTGAGCTGCTTGATCAGCGTCTCGCGGGCCGCGGCGTCGGTCGTCCTGGTGAGTTCGTCGAAGACGCGGTCGTACTCGGGGCTGCACCAGCGCGGGATGTTGCCGTCGGACCAGTTGTCGACGGCCTCCGGGATGTGGTCGCAACGCTGGCTGCCGAGGTACTCCTGCGGATCGATGCCGGGCCCCGTGGTGTACATCTGCACGTCGGCGAAGAACCGGCGGTACGTCGACTCCGCGTCCGTGACCGGGTCGCCACCGAAGAAGACGCTCGCGTCGTGGTCGATGAGCTCGGCCTCGATGCCGATCTCCGCCCACCACTCGCGCACGAGCTCCTGGGTGGCCTGCCGGATCGCGTTCGTCGAGGTCTGGTAGACGATGCGCAGCGGCACGCCCTCGTGCTCGCGCACCCCGTCGCCGTCGCTGTCGACGACGCCGTGCTCGTCGAGCAGCGCCTTCGCCCCCTCAATGTCCTGCACGAGACAGCCGTCGTTCGAGGTCGAGACGAAGCGCGGTGGGCCGGGGATCAGGTTGCATGTCGCCGCGGCGGCGAAGCCGTAGAGCTCGGATGCGATGTGCCAGCGGTCGATGGCCATCGACATCGCCTGCGTGATGGGCGCGAAGGTCAGGAACGGGTGCGGGTTCGTCCCGTCGAGGTACTCCGAGCGGTCGTCGCCGAGCGCCGGGTCGGGGTTCGTGTGGTTGATGACGATGCGCTCGGTATCGCCCGAGAAGGCCGTGACCACCGTGCCGAAGCCGGCCGCCTCCATCGCCGCGAGCGCGAGCGGCGGCACCTGCAGGTTCCACGCGTAGTCCGCCTCGCCGCGCTCGAGCACGGCGCTGGCCGCCTGCTCGGCGGTGCCGCCGCCGGCGATCACGACGCGGTCGAAGTACGGCGTCTCGCCCCGGTAGTACGGGTTGCGCTCGTACGAGGCGCCCTCGTTGGGGCTGAAGCTGGTAATGCGGTACGGGCCGGTGCCCAGCGGGGCCATGTTCTGCGCCTCGCACGTCGCGGCGGCCGCGCCGGCGCAGCCGGCGAACTGCGCCGCGCTGATCACCGGCGTCGACGCGGTCACGAACGCCGTGTACGGGTACGGGGTCGGCGCCTCGAAGGCGACCCGCACCGTGAGCGTGTCGACGGCCTCGACGGAGGTGACGCCGGAGAAGGCGTCGGCGGAGGTACAGCCCGTCGCCTCGTCGGTGCAGTAGCGCCACGTGAAGACGACATCGTGCGCCGTCACGTCGCTGCCGTCGGACCACAGCAGGCCCTCGCGCAGCGTCCACGTGATCGACGTCAGGTCCGCGGCCACGCCGCCATTCGCGTGGGTCGGGATGTCGGCGGCGAGCCTCGGCACCAGCTGGCCCTCGGGGCTGTAGGAGGCGAGCGGTTCAAGTGTCACGGCCGAGGCGTCGCGGTCCTTGTACCCGCCGGAGAGGTAGGCGCTGGGCAGCGACGGTGCCTGCCAGTAGAGGATGGTGAGCACGCGGTCCGGCTCGGCGCGTGGCTGCTCCTCCTCGGAGTCCTCGCATGCGGCGGCGAGCGAGACGAGGAGGGCCAGCAGGAGCGCCGGTGCGAGGGTCGTACGCAAGGGATCCTCCACGAGTGCGCAGGGGCGAGCCTGCGTCGCAACGCGACCGGCGCGATGATAGCGCCACATGCCGATTGCAACGAACGTGATAGGTCGCGCGACTCGCGCGGGGAGCCCGGCCCTTCTACGATTGCGCCCGACGGACGCCGCGACGGCGTCGTCGCAGATGAGGAGACCATCACCATGCCTACGCCCGACGAAATCCGCGCCGACCTCGCCGCTGCCCGCAGCGAGCTGTCCGCAGCGCTCAGCGCCGCCCCGGCCGACACGTGGGAGCGCAAGCCCGAGAGCGGCAAGGGCGAGGACGCCTGGTCCGCCCGCGAGGCCGCCCAGCACGTCATCGGCGCCGAACTCTACTACGCCAACGCCATCTGCGAGGCGTGCGGCTACGACGGGCCCGACAGCCCCTTCGAGGGCGGCATCGAGCTCGCCAGCCCCGCCGAGGCGAGCGCTGCGCTCGAGCAGGCCGCCGCCGCGGCCGACTCGAAGGTGCAGCACGTCACCGCAGGCGACCTCGAGCGTTCACACGAGCGGATGGGTCCGCTTCCGGATGTCTTCGAGTCGTGGAGCGGGCACGTGCGTGACCACGCCGCGCAGATCACGGCGGCGGGCGGCTAGCCTCGGCGCCTCAACGGGTTGGCGAGCAGCACGCGCCTATGAGCCGCACGATCTACCTCGCCAACCCGTACGGGTTCTCCGCCCAGCAGAAGGCCACGCTCCTCCCGCCCATCGTCGAGGCCCTCGAGTCGCTGGGCCTTGAGGTGTGGGAGCCGTTTGAGCGGAACAACCAGGTCGACTTCCTCGAGGCGGGCTGGGCCTACCGCGTCGGCCAGGCGGACTTCGGCGACGTCGTGGAGTGCGACGCGATCTTCGCGGTTGTCAACGGCGTGCCGCCCGACGAGGGTGTGATGGTCGAGCTCGGCATGGCGATCGCCCTCGGCAAGCCGACGTTCCTGTTCCGCGACGACCACCGCCGCGCCACGGAGAGCGAGGAGTACCCGCTCAACCTCATGCTGTTCACCGGCCTCCCGGAGGCCACGTGGCGCGACTCGTTCTACACCTCGGTGGAGGAGATCACCGCGCCGGACAAGACGCTGGCGCGCTGGGCGCGCGGCGAGTAGCCGCCGCTAGCCGATCACGCCGTCGGCGCAGAGGCGCTCGTACTCCTCCTTGGGGACGCCGAGGAGATCGCAGAACACATCGCGGTTGTGCTCGCCCAGCATCGGCGCGGGGCCGTAGGCGAGTTCCGGCATCGCGCTGAAGCGGCCGGGGATGCCCGCGACCTCGTGCTCTCCCACCTCGGCGTGGCCGACGGGGGTGAGGTACCCGCGCTCGCGGAGCGTGCCGTCCTCGGCGAGGTCGCGAGGGCCCCACGCAGGCGCGGCGGGGATGCCGCGCGACTGGAGCAGCCCCGCGAGCCCCTGCGCCTCGTGGCCGCTCGTCCACGCCGTGATGCCCTGGTCGATGTCGTCGTGGCGGGCGCGGCGTCCACGAGCCGTCGCGAGGTCCGTGTCGAGCGCCCACGAGGGACCGCCCATGACGTCGACGAGGGCGGCCCACTGCTCGTCGGTCTCGATGGAGATGGCGAGCCACGTGTCTTCGCCTGCCGTGCGGTAGACCCCCTGCGGAGCGAAGACGGGGTGGCGGTTGCCGTCGCGCGTCCCGTCGCGGCCGTTGAACTCGTGGTCGAGCAGCGCTTCGGGGGTCATCGCCGCGACCGTCTCGGCCATCGACAGGTCGATGTGCTGGCCGTTCCCGGTGCGCTCGCGTTCATGCAGCGCGACGAGGAGCGAGAACACCATCTGCAGGCTGATCATGAAGTCCGGGTACGCGCCGCCGTAGGAGGCTGGCGGCCCGCCCTGGTAGCCGGTGATCCACGGCAGGCCGGTGTAGGCGAGCGTCGTGGGGCCCCAGCCGGTCGCTGCCGCCTCGGGCCCGGTCAGCCCGAGCGGCGACCCGGAGAGCATGATCAGGTCCGGTCGCACCTTGCACAGCTCCTCGTAGCCGAGGCCGAGGCGGTCGATGACGCCGGTCGAGAAGTTCTCCGTCACGATGTCGCTCTGCTCGATGAGGCGCAGGGCGAGGTCGCGGCCCTCTGACTTCTGCAGGTTCAGCGTGACGCCGCGCTTGCTGT
>DAOULE010000141.1:0-4596 GCA_034420575.1 Dehalococcoidia bacterium | reverse complement strand
CGCCCGCACCCAAGCGTCCACACGCCGCCTCATCCGCCGCCAGAACGCCTGGTTCCGCCTCGTCGACCCTCGGATCGAGTGGGTGGCGGGGGCGGATGTCGAGGGTGTGGTGGCGGCGGTGGAGGCTGCCGCGAGCGAGCTACGGCAGTAGCCGATCAAGGCGCCGGTGCTGGCTCGTTGAGTGGGTGGAAGACCTCGTAACCCTCGACGCGCAGCTTCGACGGCCCGTGGGCGACCAGCGCATCGCGGATGCGGTCTGCCTCCGGTAGCCCGACGAGGCTCACGCCACCCGGCAGCCCGATGAGTTCGACGCCGATGAGCCGGCCCTCACTGTCGAGTCGAGGTTCCTCCAGTCGCCGAACCCGCGGCACGTCGCGATCTTCCCCTGCAGGAAGCGCAGGTAGAGGATGGCCCCCGCGCTGTTCACGCGAACCTCAGGAGGCTCAGACATCGGTCTCATCCCATGGGGGCTCGGCTCGGTGGCTTCCCGGCAGGCGCGGCCAACGCGCCACACTACGCATGCGGGAAGTCATTCGTACGCCAGTAGGCCTGGGCGGCGCCACCGTCAGCGAAGAGATGCTCGGTGCCAGCCGCATCAACATGTGCTACGAGGCCCGTCAATTGGAAGGCTATGGCCTTGCCGTCCTCGACCGACGAGGTGCAGCACAGAACTAAGGAATCCCCGCGAAGGTGACTACAGACTATCTGAACGTTTCCCAGCAAGAGCGTATCCGTTTCTCGGGGAGTTCGTGAGATCGAACTTAGGAGTCGCAGTACATACGTTCAATCCACTTCGGTTGAGGCTGCCGCCAGCGCGCACGTACGATGATCGGCATGAGCGCGTGGGGCTTCTGGAAGATGCACGGCGCCGGCAACGACTTCGTCGTTACCGCCGGCGACGACCCCGCACACCTTGGACGCTCCGACGAGGACTGGAGCGCGCTCGCCGAGCGCGTCTGCGACCGGCACTTCGGCGTGGGGGCCGACGGCCTCATCGCCGTCCTGCCGTCCGACGTCGCTGACCGGCGGATGCGCATGTTCAATCCCGACGGCTCCGAGTCCGAGATGTGCGGCAACGGCATTCGCTGCCTGGTCAAGTTCGTGCTCGACCAGGACGAGGGGCTGCGTGCGCGCGGCACGCTGAGCGTCGATACGCTCGCCGGCGTGCTCAACGCCGTGGCGACCCCGGGCGGGGACGGCACGGTGGAGCGCGTGCGCGTGAGCATGGGCGAGCCGCACTTCGCGCCCGAGGACCTCGGCGCGCTCGTGGAGCAGGCGCCGCCGGTGCTCGGCCTGCCGCTGGAGGCGGCCGGCGCCGAGCAGGCCGTCACGCTCGTCTCGATGGGCAACCCGCACGCCGTCACGTTCATCGACAGTCCTGTCGATGCGTTCGAGCTCGAACGCATCGGTCCCGCGATGGAGCACCACCCGGTCTTCGCGAACCGCACCAACTTCGAGGTCGTGCGCGTGCGCGGCCGCGACGCCATCGAGATGCGCGTGTGGGAGCGCGGCGCGGGCGAGACGCTCGCGTGCGGCTCCGGCGCGTGCGCGGCGGCAGTGGCCTCGCGGCTGCACGGGTTCGTCGACGACCGCGTCGACGTCCACCTGCCGGGCGGCACGCTCGGCATCGGGTGGGACGGTGCCGGCGAGGTCTCGCTCGAAGGGCCTGCGACACTCGTATTCACTTCGACGTGGGAGGATCCCGCGTGACCCCGACACACGACGGCAGCGCCGGGCCGCTGCCGGCGCCCGCACCCCGGCCGGAGGTGGCCAGATGACGCAACCGAGGACGCTCGACGACGCGCTGCAGACGCGCAACATCCCTCGCACCATCGACGAGTGGGAGGAGTTGCTGGACGCCGACGGCACCCATGCCGTCGAGACCGACCTGGGTGAGATGGCCTTCGTCGAGGTAGATGGACAGCTTCACCTCCACTACGCCTTCGACACGCTGGAGGCGATGAAGCTCGTGTGGCACTCGATGTTCGATGTGCTCCGCCCGCGCATCCTCGAGCTGGGGTACCCGTACCTCGTCATTGACCTGGTGGAGCACCCGAACCGGCGGTGGATCGAGGGCCTGCTCGATGAGAACGACTTCGAGCCGCTCGGCGACTGGCTGGAGTTCACGCACAACGACATCCGCGACCTCGAACCGCCCGAGATCCCCGAGGGGCTGACGATGCGGCGCGGCAACGAGGACGACCACGAGGCTGTGATCGCGCTCGAGGGCGCCGCCTATGGCGACTTCAGAGACGGCGCCACGGCGACGCGTTCCCGGCTCGCCGACGCAGCATGGCTCGGCGTCCTCGAGCGCGACGGCGAGTTGATCGCCTACGCGTTGAACAGCGGCGTCGACCACCGGCACGGGACGGTGCTCTCGTGTGCGGTGCAGCCGCGCGAGCAGAACCGCGGCATCGGCAAGGTGATCCTCGGCGCGGCCACCTACCAGCTCGGCAGCGCCGGGGCGCGGACCGCCTCCGTGCGCGTGTGGCCGGAGATCCCGAGGGGCGCGCGCATCGCGCAGGCCGTCGGCTACCGCGTCGGCCGCCGCGGCATCGAGCTGCGGCGCGACAGCGACGAGGAGATCCTGGAACAGCGCCGCGACGACCAGCGCATCCGCAACATGCGCGTGCGCTTCGGCGGCTGGCGATAACGCGACGACGGGGGAGACCGGCATGAGGCTAGCGACGCGCGTCCAGCAGCTCCCCCCGTACCTCTTCGCCCGCATCTCGGAACTCATCGCGGAGAAGCGCGCCGAGGGCGTCGACGTCATCTCGCTCGGCATCGGCGACCCGGACCTGCCCACGCCGCCGCACGTCATCGAGGCGCTGCAGCAGGCCGCCGAGGACCCGGCCAACCACCGCTACCCGGAGACCGAGGGGCTGCCCGAGTTCCGCGAGGCCGTCTCACGCTGGTACGAGCGTCGCCACGGCGTCTCGCTCGACCCGGAGACCGAGGTGGTTTCGCTGATCGGCTCGAAGGAGGGCATCGGGCACCTGCCACTGTGCCTCATCGACCCCGGCGACCTCGCGATCAGCACCTCTCCGGGCTACCCCGTCTACGAGGTGGCGACGATGTTCGCCGGCGGCGAGACGCTCGCGCTCCCGCTGCGCGAGGAGGACGGCTGGCTGCCCCGCCTGGACGAGGTGTCCGACAACGACGCGGCCCGCGCCCAGCTGCTGTGGCTGAACTACCCCAACAACCCGACCGGCGCCATCGCCGACCACGCGTTCTTCGAGCGCGCGGTCGCGTGGGCGAAGCAGCACGACGTGGCGATCGCGCACGACCTCGCGTACTCCGACGTGTGCTTCGACGGCTACGAGGCGCCCTCGATCCTCGAGGTGGACGGCGCGCGCGACGTGGCGATCGAGTTCAACTCGCTGTCGAAGACCTTCAACATGACCGGCTGGCGGATCGCGATGGCCGTCGGGAATGTGGAGCTGGTCGGCGTGCTGCGGCGCGTGAAGTCCAACCTCGACAGCGGCGTCGCGCAGGCGGTGCAGCAGATGGCGATCGCCGCGCTCGACGGGCCGCGCGACGCCATCGACGGACATAACGCCACCTACCAGGCCCGCCGCGACCGGGCCGTCGAGGTGCTCCGCGAGCTGGGCCTGCACGTCGACCCGCCCAGCGCGTCGCTCTACGTGTGGGCGCGGCTGCCTGAGGGCGAGCGCTCCTCGGCGGACTACGCGGGGCGGCTGGTCGAGGAGACCGGGGTGGTGGTGACGCCGGGCGTGAGCTACGGCGACGCCGGCGAAGGCTACATCCGCATCTCGCTCACCATCGCCGACGACCGCCTCGAGGAGGCGCTGGAGCGGCTGTCCCGGTTCGCACGAGGCGAGTAGGCAGGCTGCACGCAATGGCGACCCGACCGCCCGAGCCGATGCCGGAGGATGTGCGTGCCGCGATCGAGGCGCGCGGCCTGCGCGCCGACTACGACGCTCGCCCCTGGTACCAGCGCAATGACTACCTCGCGTGGCTCCGACGCGCGAAGCGCGACGACACCCGCGCCCGCCGCCTCGCGCAGATGCTCGACGAGCTGGAGCAGGGCGGCGTGTACATGCGGATGACGCACGCGCCGAGCCGCAAGGGGTAGCCCGCGCGGCGGTTTCCGAAGTTCGCACTGTTGGCAGCGCCATTACAAGCGTGAGCGCGATATGCTCTGGCGCGTGAGCGGCTTGACCATCATCAGCGGGCCACCCGGATCGGGGAAGACCGAGCGTCTCGTCACGCTCGCGGCGCAGCGCGTCGAGGCCGACCGGTTCGCCTCGACGCTGGTGCTCGTGCCGACGGCGCGCCACGGCGACCAGTTCCGGCGACGCGTGGTGGAGCGCTGCGGCGTCGCGCTCAACCTCGAGGTGACCACGCTCCACTTCTTCGCGCGCGGGGTTGCGCACGGCGCCGCCACACCGCCCGCCGAGGTGGCCGCCGAGCTACTCCAGCGCGCCACGCGCGAGCAGATCGACGCGGGCGGCGCGGCGCGCTTCGCGCCCATTCGCGACACCCCCGGCCTGCATACGCTGCTCGCGCGGACCGTGGCCGAACTCGTGGGCGCGGGCGTCGGTCCCGCGGACCTCGAGGCGGCGGCGGGGCGCG
>DAOULE010000140.1:0-23798 GCA_034420575.1 Dehalococcoidia bacterium | reverse complement strand
CACGGCCCGCCGATCGCCACCACCTCGAAGTCCGGCGCCCCGCCGTCCTCGACGCGCCGGCAGGCGGCGCACGCCAGGCACGGATCGACGTCGCCCGCGGGCTCCTCGCAGTGGACCGCCTGCACGAGCCGCCGCGCGAGCGTGGCCTTGCCGACGCCCTCGGGGCCGGTGAGCAGGTAGGCGTGCGCGAGGCGGTCGGCGGCGAGGTCGGCGCGCAGCTGGGCGACGGCCAGCGCCTGGCCGTGCATGCCCCACCCGGCAGCGGCGGCCGTCGCGGCTGTCATGCGTCGAGGTCCACGTCGAGCGCCATGAGGTCCTCGGGCGTCTCGCGACGGCGCAGGATGCGCACGTCGCCGTCGTCCAGGAGCAGGCACGCGGGCTTCATCGCGAGGTTGTAGTTCGACGCCATGGAGAGGTGGTACGCGCCCGCCGCCGGCATCGCCACGATCTCGCCCGCGCGCAGCCGCGGCACCTCGATGTCACGCGCGAGCACGTCGCCGGACTCGCAGTACTTGCCTGCGAGCGTCACGGTTTCCTCGGCCGCGTCGAGCGGGCGCTCGACCGGGACGACCTCGTACGGCGAGTCGTACATCGCGGGGCGAACGTTGTCGGCCATACCGCCGTCGACGGAGACGTAGGTGCGGATGCCCGGCACCTCCTTGCGCGCGCCGACCGTGTAGAGCGCGATGCCAGCGCGCGCGACGAGCGAGCGCCCGGGCTCGATGGTGAGCCGCGGCAGAGCGAGCCCGCGCGCGTCGGCCTCGCGGCGCAGCGCGCCGGCGATGGCGCCCGCGTAGGCGGCGGGCTCCGGCGGCTCCTGCCCGCCGCGGTAGGCGACGGCGAAGCCGCCCCCGATCGACAGTTCGGGCACGTCGAGGCCGAGCTTGTCGCGCACGACGTCCGCCCAGAACTCCGCGATCACCTCGATCGCCAGCACGTAGGGGTCGAGGCGGAAGATCGGGCTGCCGAGGTGGACGTGCAGGCCACGGAAGTCGATGTGGCCGGCCTCGGCGATGGCCTGCAGGGCCCGCTCCGCCGCGCCCGTCGCGATCGGGATACCGAACTTCGTGTCGAGGATGCCCGTCGTCGTCTTCTCGTGCGTGTACGCATCGACGCCCGGCGAGAGCCGCACGAGCACGGACTGCGTCGCGCCCATCTCGGCGGCGACGGCCTCGAGCACGCCGATCTCGTCGATGTTGTCGATGACGACGCGGCCGACGCCTGCCTCGATGGCGAGCGCGAGCTCGTCCGGGCCCTTGTTGTTGCCGTGGAAGTAGACCGTCGACATGTCGACGCCGGATGCGCGCAGCACGGCGATCTCGCCGCCGGAGACGGCGTCGAAGCCGTAGCCCTCGGCGGCGATGAGCTGCGCGAAGGGGCGGTTGAGGAACGCCTTGGCGGCGTAGACCGCGTCGGTCTCCGGGTACTCGGCGCGGAACGCGTCCAGGAAGCCCCGGCACTGCGCGCGCAGGGTCGCGTGGTCGTAGGCGTAGAGCGGGGTGCCGTGCTCGCGGGCGAGCGCGGCGAGGTCGCAGCCGGCGACGGCGAGCGTGCCCTCGGCGGTGAGGGTCGCGCTGACGGGCAAGACGTGGGCGAGCGGCAGCGCCGCCTGCGTGGAGGTCACCAGGTCCCGCATTCCTGCGGTGTCCGTCTTGCGCACTCTCGCGCTGCGCCGGGGAGCCGGGCGCGCGGCGCGCTGACAGTCACACGATGAAGTTCGTGATGATTATTGCACGGGCCGCCGCCCGGCGGCGACGCGCCCGTCCACGGGCTCGGCGTCCAGACGCTTACGCACGTGAGCAGTATGGTGGCCGTATGTCCGGCCCCGTATCGCCTGACCCCGAACCGACGCTCGGCCCCAAGGGGCTCACCGAGGTCCGCTCGCTGCTCCTCGACTGGTACGACCGCGAGTCCGAGAGCTTCCCGTGGCGCGACGCGCGCAACCCCTACTGGGCGCTCGTCGCCGGGGTGTGCTCGCAGCAGACACAGATGGCGCGCGCACGACCGCTCTGGGAGCGCTGGGTTGCGGCCTTCCCGACGGTGCGCGCGGTCGCGTCGGCGTCACCCGCCGACGTGTTGCGGGTGTGGGGCAACAGCGGCTACCCGCGTCGTGCCGTGCGCCTCCACGAGGCGTGCCGGCGCTGCGTCGCGGTCCATACCGGACAGGTGCCGGGCGACGAGGCATCGCTGCTCGCGCTGCCGGGCGTCGGCCCGTTCACCGCGGCGATCGTGCGCTGCTTCGGGTTCGGCGAGGACACCACGGCCATCGACACCAACGTCGTGCGGCTCCTGGGACGGCTCGTCCACGGCGACCTGCAGCCGGCGAAGGAGACGCCACCCGCCGAGGTTGCCGAGACGGCGCGGTGGCTCACCCCCGCGGGCTTCGCGAGCCGCTGGAACCCGGCGCTCATGGACTACGGCGCGCAGGTCTGCACCCCTCGTCCGCGCTGCGAGGACTGCGTCGTCGCGCGCTTCTGCGCCGCGCGTCCGCGCTTCGAGGCCGGCGAGGAGGCCGAGCCGGTCCGCGCGCAGCCACGGTTCGAGGGCTCCGACCGCCAGATGCGCGGCCGCATCATGGCCGTCCTCCGGGAGTCCGCGGGCCCCGTACGCACGGCGCTGCTCGCCCGCGACCTCGCCGCCGACGCCGAGGGGCGTGCGCGCGTCCGGGAGCTCCTCGCCGCGCTGTGCGAGGAGGGGCTCGCGTGGCAGCGCGACGGCTCGTGCGGGCTCGACACGCGCACGCCCGAGCCCGCCGCGAGCGAGGAGCCCGCGTAGCGCTGCCGCCGGACGGCGCCTCTTTGGTAGGCTGCACGCCGATAGCCGCCGAACGGAGGGAGAGCCCGCATGCCCGAGGTGTACGCCGACGACCATGTGACCGTGGAGATGCTGATGGACGTGGGGCCGTACGGGAACAACTCGTACATCATCCGCCCGCGCGACGAGAGCGTTCCCGCCACGGTGATCGACATCCCCACCGGCTTCGAGGTGGTGGCCGAGGCCGTTGGCAGCCGCTCCGTGGAGCGCGTGATCATCACGCACTCGCATATGGACCACACCGCAGGATGGGACACGATGCTCGAATCCCTCGGCGCGCCGGTGCTCCTCGGGGCAGAGGAGACGGACATCGAGGACGGCCGCGAGTACAGCCGCCTCGAGGACGGCGCGGAGATCGCGATCGGCGGCGCGACGATGCGTGTGATCCACACGCCCGGCCACACGCCGGGGTCGATCTCGCTGCTGCTCGGCGGCGTCGTGTTCACCGGCGACACGCTGTTCCCCGGCGGCCCGGGCGCATCGAGGACGAACGAGCTGTTGCAGCAGGAGATCGCCTCGATCACCTCGCGGCTCTACGAACTCCCGCCGGAGACGATGGTGCTGCCCGGCCACGGTGCTGGGACGACCATCGGCGAGTCGATCGCGGAGTACGAGGTGTTCGCGAGCAAGGAGCACGACCCGGACCTGCACGGCGACGTGCTCTGGCTGGAGTCGTAGCCTCTACGCCCACCGTGCGTTGACCCTCGTGGGCGGGCTGATACCATCCCGCCCCGCTCCCTCCCCATGCCCGGTGAACGGCAGCGACGGTGGTTGAACGTGCCTCGGTGAGCGTCGGCGATGCGGTCGCGGTCCCCGAGATCGTCACGCTCGACAGCGGCCTGCGCGTCCTTGCCTGCCCGATGCCGCAGGCGCGCTCGGCCGCGATCTCGATCTACTTCAACGCGGGCGCGCGCTACGAGGCCACCGACGGCGACGCAGGTCTCTCGCACTTCCTCGAGCATCTCTGCTTCAAGGGCACGCCGCGGCGGCCCACCCCGCGCGACGTGGCGATCGAGATCGACGCGCTGGGCGGGCTCTTCAACGCCGCGACGGACCGCGAGCTGACCGTCTACTACGGCAAGGTCGCCGCCGAGCACACTGCGCAGGCGCTCGACCTGCTGGCCGACGCCGTGCAGCACTCGCTGCTGCGCGACGAGGAGATCGAGCGCGAGCGCCGGGTGATCCTCGAGGAGCTTGCGTCGGTCGAGGACGCCCCGGACGAGCAGGCTTCGCTCGCCCTGGACGGGCTGCTGTGGCCCGACCAGCCGATCGGCCGCGACGTAGCCGGCACCCCGGCCTCGGTCCAGGGGATCGCGCCCGACCGCATCCGCGACTACTACCGCGAACAGTACGTGGCAAACGCCGCCGTCGTGGCGGTCGCCGGCGCAGTGGAGCCCTCGATGTTGCACGGGCTCGTGGAGTCCTGCGCCGACGGCTGGGAGGGCGGCACGCCCGCGGAGTGGGTGCGCGCCCGCCCCGACCCGCGCGGCGAGCGGGTGCGCCTGGTGACGAAGGAGACCGAGCAGGCGTACGTCAGCGTGGGCATGCGCGGGCTCGACGCGCGCGACGAGGACCGCTACGCCCTCGGCCTGCTCTCGGTTGTGCTGGGCGAAGGGATGTCGTCGCGGCTCTTCCTGCGCCTGCGCGAGGAGCTCGGGCTCTGCTACGACGTGCATACGTCCACGTCCTTCCTGCAGGACGCCGGGGCGTTCGCCGTACACGCCGGCGTCGACCCAGCGAACGCCTCCGCCACGGTCGAGGAGATCACGCGCGAGCTGGCGCGCGCCCGCGCCTCCATCGACGCGGGCGAGCTGGCGCGCGCGCAGCAGCAGGTGCGGTCGCGCCTCCAGCTCCAGCTCGAGGAGTCGCGCTCCGTGTCGGCGTGGTACGGGACGCGCGCCGCGCTCAACATGCCGCTGCTCAGCCCCGACGAGGCGATCGCGTCGTTCGACGCCGTCACGCTCGACGACATCGAGCGCGTGGCGCAGCGGCTCATCGTGGAGGACGAACTGCACCTCGCGGTCGTGGGGCCGATCACGGACGCCGGGCCGCTGGAGGCGCAGCTGCGCCTCCCCGATTGAGCCCCGTGACAACGACCCAGGCGACAGCCGACGACCCCGCGGAGCGAGGCGACCCGGAACGCTGGGCACTCATTGTGCGCATGCGGGACACGTCCGAGGGCGGGTCTCCCCGGTTCGTGCTGGTCCGCGAGGGTGAGGACGGCCCGCTGCGCCTGCTCGACGTCGCCGCGCCCACCTCGGGTGCGGCCGTTGCCGAGGTCGTCGCGGACGTCGTGCGGTCGACGCTCGGCGTGGAGCCGGACTCGGATGCGGTGCCCGCCCCCGAGCGGCGGCCGCGCCGCGTGGCCCGCTGGCGCGAGGGGCACATCGGCACCGGGTGGGTGCGCGCCGTTGCCCTCACGGTGAGCGCGGAACTCGACCCGAGCCCCCTGCTCACGGCCGTTGAGGTGCTGCCCGTCGATGAGGCCAAGGCCGCACTCGCCACCTCGCTGGACCGCGCGCTGCTGCGCGACGGGGCGGCGCTGATCGAGGACTGAGCGTCGGGCCGCTAGCGTCGGCCGGCCCGCGCCAGCTGGCGCGGGTCGCGCTTCACCGTCGGGTGGATGTCGAGTGAGGACTCCGGCAGGACCGCCTCGTCGAGGTGACGCCAGGCGGCGGCACCGATCATCGCGGCGTTGTCCGTGCACAGCACGGGCTCGGGGATGAAGACCGGCACGGGCGAGCGCTCGCGGACAATCTCGCGCAGCCGCCTGTTGGCCGCCACGCCGCCCGCGACGAGCAACGCCCCGACGCCCTCGCGCTCCGCGACCCGCGCCGCCTTGCGCGAGAGCACGTCGACCACCGACTCCTCGAACGCCCACGCCACTTCGGCGGGCGGCGGGACCGGGCCATCTTCGCCCGAGACGAGCCGTGCGACGGCGGTCTTGAGGCCGGAGAACGAGAAGTCGTCGCTGCCGCGCAGCCACGCGCGCGGGAGCTTGAGCGTGCGCTCGGTCGCGGTCGCGGCAAGGCGCGAGATCGGCGGCCCGCCCGGGTAGCCGAGGTCGAGCAGGCGCGCGACCTTGTCGAACGCCTCGCCCGCTGCGTCGTCGCGCGTGCCGCCGAGGCGCTCGAAGCGGCCATGGTCCTCCATCAGCAGCAGCTCGGTGTGCCCGCCGGAGACGACGAGGGCGAGCGCGGGCAGGGGCGGCTCCTCCGGCCCCAGCCAGTTCGCGCAGACGTGGCCTTCGATGTGGTCCGTGGCGATGAACGGCAGCCCGCGCGCGTATGCGATGCCGCGCGCCGCGTTGAGCCCCACGACCAGCGCGCCCGGCAGGCCCGGCCCCGCGGTCGCCGCGACCGCGTCGATGCGGTCCCAGGAGCACTCGGCCTCCTCGAGCGCGCGGCGCACGACGGGGAGCAGCGCCCGCACGTGCTGGCGTGCGGCGACCTCAGGCACGACTCCGCCGCTCTCGCTGTGCAGGTCGGCCTGCGAGGCGACAACGTTGGAGAGCAGGCGCCGCCCGTCGACGACGACGGCCGCGGCCGTCTCGTCGCACGAGGATTCGATGGCGAGGAGCGTGGTCATGCCGCTAGGGTATCGCGCCGCGGCTTACGCATCAGTCGACGCATCCGCTACTGCGCGGGATCGAAGCTCAGGATGCCGAGCCCCGTGAGCACGTAGAGCACGTCGCCGCCGGGCGCGAGGGCGACGCCGCGCAGGTCGGTGAAGTCCGGGTGTGTGTGCTGGCGGAGGAATGCGCCGCCCGGATCGCCGACAACGATGCGTCGCCCGCCGCGGTCGGCGATGTAGATCGCCTCGCGGTCCGCGGCGAGGCCCACCGGCGCGTTCAACGCGCGGTCGATGCCCTGGAGTTGCTCCACGCCCTCGCGGCTGCCCTCGAAGCGCCGCAGGCTCTCTGCGTCCAGCACGAAGATGTCGGAGGCGACGTGCAGGGCCCGCGCGCCGCCGAGCGAGGCCGTCCCGAGCAGGGCGGAGCGCTCCGAGTCGAACCCGCTTCCGGTCGGCAGGTAGCGCCACACCTCGCCCCCCGCAGCGTCGAGGACGTACAGGCTCCCGGCGTGGACGGCGATGGCGTCGATGCTCGCGAGCTCATCGGCGTCCCGGAGCCGCAGCTCCACCGGCTCGTCGTCGCGGGTGACGGCGAACAGCGACCGATCCTCGTCGAGGACCAGCAGCCGCCCGGCGCTCGAGTCCCAAGCGATGCCGACCGGGGTGCCGGCCGCGAGGTCCCCGTAGCGCTGACCGGCGCGGTAGACCTCGTCGACACCGAAGATCCCCGTCGGGTCGATGGCGAGCACGCGGCCGAGCGCGGTGTCCATCACCCACAGGCGGTCTGCCCCCACGGCCAGCGCGTCCGGAACGATCGGCTGGGCGACGACGCCCTCGAAGCGGAGGACGGTCTCGACCTCGTCGACGGGCACCACGCGGTTCACCTCGTCGAGGCGCTCCTGGATCACGATCTGCAGCGAGCCGATGCGTGGATCGGTGGCGTCCACCGAGCGTGCTTCCTCCAGCTGTTGCAGGGCGGCGTTCAGTTGCTCGCGCTGCGTTCCGGCGTCCGAGGCCTCCCCGGCGCTCGTGAGCAGGTCGCTCGCCTCGGCGAGCCGGGCGTCAAGCCGAGCGCCCGCGTCCTCCTCGAGCAGCGGGGGCACGAAGATGATCGCGGCGACGACGGCGATGACCGCGAGCAGCCCGGCGGCCAGCCACAGCCACGGCAGCGGCCCCGAGGCGCCGGCCACCCGTTCGCGCCGGAGCGACGGCATGCGCCGCCTGCGCGGCGCTTCCGCGTCGTCATCAGCGGCCGGGGCGACGGTGACGCGCACCAGTGCGTCGTCGGGCTCCGGGAACGGGGGCGCGCCCGGCGGCGGCTCCTCCGACGGCAGCGGTTCGGCCCGCGGCGAGCGCTCGACGTGCTCGTCGGCCGTGCCCTCGGTGGGCGCATCCGTGTCGGGTGCGTCGGTGATGACGACCGCGTGGACGTCCGGGACGTTCCGCACCTGCATGAACAGGTCGGTGAGCAGGCGGTCCGGGTGCGAGGAGAAGACGCGGCTGATGGCGGACGGGCCCGCCGTGGTCTCGGCGAAGCTGCTGAGCAGCAGGATGCTCGTGTCCTCGGTCTGCGCCGCGACGAACTGCGGCGTGATCTCGCCGTCGCTGCCCAGCGGGCTGGCGGCGGGCTCGCCAGCAGTGGTGACGCGCCGGGTCCCGTCGGAACTCAGGAGGTAGACGAGACCGGGGCCGGCCTGCGCGATGGTCGCCTCGCCGTTGCGCAGCACCACGCACGTCACGCCGACGGCGACGCGATGCTCGCGCAGCGAGCGGCGGTTCCACTCCGCCAGGTTGGCGTGCGCGCGGCGCATCGCCCGGACGAGCCCGCCGGTGAGGGACAGCTCCTCGGAGACGAAGAGGTCGGCAACCGCCCCTGCCACCTCCTCGCAGAACGCGGCCGAGCGCTGGTCGACGGGCTCGACGAGCACGATGAGCTGCACGACGCGGGGGTCGCCGTCGCGGGTCTGTTCGACCAGCCAGGGGCCGTGCTCACGCACGTCGCCCTCGACGATGGCGAATCGGCCGACGCTGATGCCCATGTGCAGTACTTGCGACGAGCGGGAAGTGGTTCGTGTACGACGTGCGGGCCGTCTCCGGCCCGCGCACCCTTGAGGACGGACGCCAAGGGCACGATCATGATACGAGCGACGCGCCGGGCGGTCGATCCGCCCGCCACTCGACGCCACGAGGTCACGCGCGAGCGGCGAGCGCGTGGTCGAACCCGATCCGAGGAGTGCGGACATGGTCTCCGAGAACGATCTGCTCCGGCACCGCGCACACGCGGACGCCATCATCGAGCGCGCGGGCTCGCAGCTCGGCGAGCTGCTGCAGGAGCTTGCGGGCGGCATCGACCCGTTCCCCGAGTTCCCCGGCTCGTTCTTCTCCTACGGCATCGAGGTGGAGCCGTTCCCCGGCGACACCGAGCGCGGCTGCGTGGTGCTGGGCGAGGACGGCGAGCTGTACGAGCTACAGGTCGGCAGCGAGGTCGACCAGCTCGACACGGACGACCCGGCGACCGGCCGCTCCGAGATGCGCCTCCCGCTCGAGGACGTCGAGCCCGCCGCGTACCTGCACTACGCGTACCGCGCCGTCGAGGCAGCACTCGCGCACATGGAGGGGCAGGGCGCGTAGCCGGGGGCCCGGAAACGGCGGCGGCTAGTCCGCCGTGTACACGCCCGACTGCCCGCCGGACTTCGCGACGAGCCGCACGGCCTCGACGCGCATCCCGCGCTCGGCCGACTTGCACATGTCGTAGACCGTCAACGCGGCGACGCTGACGGCCGTCAGCGCCTCCATCTCGACGCCGGTGCGCGCCGTGGTGCGCACGACCGCCTCGATCTCGACGGCCGGGTTGGCGTCGTCGGCGCCCGGCGCCAGGTGCACCTCGACGCCGCTGATGGGCAGCGGGTGGCAGAGCGGGATGAGGTCGTGTGTGCGCTTCGCGGCCATGATGCCGGCGAGGCGCGCCGTGGCCAGCACGTCGCCCTTCGAGACGCGGCCTTCGGTGATGAGCGCCAGCGTCTCCGCGCTCATTGCCACGCGCCCGCGGGCCGTCGCATCGCGATGCGACTCAGCCTTGTCGGACACGTCGACCATGCGCGCCTCGCCGCGCTCGTCGAGGTGGGAAAGCGTGGGCTGGCCGTCGGCGGGTGTCGAGGTGGTCACGGTGCGCCTCCGTGGGTGTGCAGCGCGTCGATTGTACCGGCGCATCGGCGGGCAGGGCCCGGGCGCCGTGGTTCGCGCACGAGCGGGCCCTTCGCGGCCCTCGCCGAGGCGTGCATACTCGCGGTGGGGTCGGACTCGGGTGAAGGGCAGGTGATGCCGTGGCCAGGCTCAGCGGCGGTCAAGCCCTCGCAACGTCACTCGTCAGGGAGGGCGTCGAGGTCGTCTTCGGGATCCCGGGGATCCAGACGTATGGGATCGTCGCCGGGCTGCGCGACGAGCCGGGCATTCGCCTGATCTCGACTCGCCACGAGCAGGCCGCGACGTACATGGCCGATGGCTATGCCCGTGCCTCCGGGAAGCCGGGCGTTGCGCTGGTGGTGCCCGGCGTCGGCCTCTACAACGCGGCATCCGGCCTGGCCACGGCGTACGCCCGCTCCTCGCCCGTGCTCGTCATCGCCGGCACGGTGCCGCGGGGCGCGATCGGCAAGAACGCCGGGGCGGTGCACGAGGTGCTGGACCAGGCCGGTACGGTGCGCTCCGTCACCAAGTGGCAGCGCAGCGCGATGAGACCTCGCGAGATTCCCGCCGCTGTCACCGAGGCCTTCAGGCAGATGCGGAGTGGCCGTCCGCGCCCGGTGTTGATCGAGGTGCCGCCGGAGGCGGGCGTCGAGCAGGAGGAGGTCGAGCTCTGGGATCCGGCGCCCATATCGCCAATCGTGCCGAGCCCGGACCAGTTGCGGGAGGCTGCCCGCGTCATCGCCGAGGCGCGCCTGCCCGTCATCTACGCGGGCGGGGGCGTGGCGCGGGCGGATGCGGAGGATGCCCTCGTCCGGCTGGCCGAGGCGACCAATATCCCGGTCATCACGTCCAGCGGCGGCAAGGGGACGATCCCGGACAGCCACCCCCTCTCCTACGGCTCCTGCTTCAGCCCCCGGGGCGAGCGGCAAGAGATGAACCAGCTCTTCGGGGTGATGCAGTCGGCGGACGTCGTGGTCGGCATCGGCGCGCGCTTCTCGCTCGGCAACCCGGCGGGGAACGCCTCCACGCTGGTGAACATCAACGTCGACGAGAGCGAGCTGATGCGGATTCAGTCCAACACCATGCCCCTGCACGGCGATGCCAGGGCCACCATCGAAGCGATGCTCCCCCACCTCGAAGCGGCCGGGGCGGGCGATCGCCCGTCGCCCGTCGAGGCCGTCGAGGCGGCGCGCAACCTGATCGCCTACTACGACATCAGGCTCCAGGAGCCGCAGTACCCGGTGCTGGAGGCAATCCAGGGCAGCATCCCGGAGGACGCGTTCATCGTCTGGGACGTCACGCAGTTCGGTTACTACGCCCGCACGCACTACAGGGTGAACCACCCGAAGACGTACATCGACTCCGGCTACCAGTTCAACGTCGGGTACTCGTTTCCGACGGCGCTCGGGGCGAAGGTGGCCCAGCCCCACCGCCCCGTCGTCTGCATGGCCGGCGACGGCGGGTTCCTGTTCAACGCGTCGGAGCTTGCCACCGCCGTACAGCACGGGATCAACGTCACGACCGTCGTCTTCCGGAACGACTCCTACGGCAACGTCGCGCGCGACCTGGACCTGGCGTTCGGCGGCGCCTACGGGACCGACCTGCACAACCCGGACTTCGTGAAATTCGCCGAGTCGTTTGGCGCGGTCGGCATGAGAGCGGACGATCCGCTGGAGCTGGGCACGCTGCTTCCAGAGGCGCTCGCTCGGGACGCGCCCGTGGTCATCGACGTGCCGTTCGGCGAGATGCCGATCCCGCGCGCGCCGCAATTCGCACCAGTCTATGAGCTGCCCTGGACGCAGCCCCAGGATGGGCTGATCGAGTCCTGAGCGGACCTCCGGGCGCACCGGCAGGACGAGGGGCTCAGCCGCCGATGTACGACATCTCGATGCGCGGGCCGAGCGAGGCCACATCGGGGGTGGCGGCGGAGCGCAGCTCCGAGTAGCGGTCGTCGCGGACGCGCCAGATGCCGCGCAGGATGTCCAGCAGCTCCTCGTCGCTCGCGCCCTCTCGCAGCGGCGCTCGCAGGTCCGTGCCGAGCACCGCGAACAGGCACGTGTACAGCGAGCCGTCGGCGGAGAGCCGAGCGCGCGTGCAGTCGCTGCAGAAGGGCGCTGAGACCGAGGTGATGAACCCCACCTCGCCGTCGCCGTCCAGGTAGCGCCAGCGCCGGGCCACCTCGCCGCGGTACGAGGGCTCTACCGGCTCGATGGGCAGCTCCGCGCCCACGCGCTCGGCGAGCTCGGCGGCCGGGACCACGTCGTCCAGCACCCAGCCGTTCGTCGCGCCCACGTCCATGAACTCGATGAAGCGCAGGATGTGGCCGGAGCCCTTGAAGTAGCGCGCGAGGTCCACGGCCGTGTGGTCGTTCACGCCGCGCTTGATCACGGCGTTGACCTTGACCGGCCGTAGCCCCGCCGCCGCGGCCGCCTCGATGCCGTCGAGGACGGTCTGGACGGGCACCTCGACGTCGTTCATCTCGCGGAAGATCGCGTCGTCGAGCGTGTCGAGCGAGACGGTGACGCGGTCGAGGCCGGCGTCGGCGAGCGGCTGCGCGAGGCGCGTCAGCAGCGAGCCGTTGGTCGTCAGCGCGATGTCCATCCCGGGCGTCGCCTCGCGCAGCTGCGCGACGAGCGCGGGCAGGTCGGCGCGCAGCGTCGGCTCCCCGCCGGTGAGCCGCAGCTTGCGGACGCCGAGGCCCGCGAAGAGGCCGGCGAGGCGCGCGATCTCCTCGAACGTCAGGATCTGGTCGCGCGGCAGGAACTCGAAGTCCGGGCCGAAGACCTCGCGCGGCATGCAGTAGCGGCAGCGGAAGTTGCAGCGGTCAGTCACCGAGATGCGCAGGTCGCGCAGCGGCCGCCCGAAGGCGTCGAGGACGTCGATGGGCGCGGCGTGGTCGGTCATGCGAGCTCCCGCAGCACGTCGATTATCTCACGCGCGGCCAGCCCGCGATGGCTGATCTCGTGCTTGTCCTCCCCAAGCTCGGCCATCGTGCGGCCGTCGGGCAGCTCGAAGATGGGGTCGTAGCCGAATCCCTCGGCGCCGCGTGGCGCGGCGGCGATGCGCCCCTCGACCGTCGCCTCGCGGACGTAGGTCTCGCTGTTGGGCATGGCGAGGGCGAGCACGGCGCGGAAGCGCGCCCCGCGGCGCGCGGGCGGGACGCCCTCGAGCTCCCCGAGCAGCAGCGCGTTGCGCGCCGAGGCGCTCCCGGCCTGCGGCCCGCCGTAGCGCGCCGAGATCACCCCCGGCCGCCCGTCGAGCGCGTCGACCTCGAGTCCCGAGTCGTCGGCGAGCGAGGGCAGTCCCGACGCCTCGGCGTGACGGACGGCCTTCGAGACGGCGTTCTCGAGGTACGAGCGCGACGTCTCGATCACCTCGACGCGCGGCAGCCCGATGTCGGCCGGCGCGACCACGTCCCACCCGCACCCGTCGAGGAGCGTGCGGAACTCGGCGACCTTGCCGGGGTTGCCGGTGGCGATCAGCAGGCGGGGCTGGTTGGTCACACGCGCGCCTTCAGTTCAGGCAATGGCAGTCGGTGCTCAACTCGCCCTCGGCGTCCTCGCGCTCCGACCACTCGATGAGCTCCTGGCGGTCGAGCGAGCAGATCTTGATGTACTCACCCGTGGTGTAGCGCCGTCCCCGCGTGGAGATCAGTTCGCAGACCGCGAGGTGCAGCACGATCTGGACCGAGGGGACCGGGCGGCGGCCGACGTTGAGCACGTAGCCCTCCGGGTGCCAGCCTGTCCAGGCCAGGTAGGCCTCGTCGGCGTCGACGAACATCTGCATGTGGCCGGCCCCCCGTGGGGCTCCGCTCGTCCGGAGCTAGTCCATCGACTCCCAGCGGTCGCTGAGCTTGGCGGCCACCGCCGGCATCGTCGTGTACTCCATCTCGTCGAGGGGCAGACGGTGCGGCTCGAACGGGCCGTGCTTGCGCAGGTAGTCGCTGACGCGGTTCGCCTCGTCGCGCGCGTTGTCGTACGAGGGGTCGTCGAAGAGGTCGCGCGGCGTGCCGAGCATGCCCTCGGCGAGCTGGAAGCCGAGCGCGACGATGCGCGGCGGGCCGTCGAAGCGCGACGGGTGCGCCTGCTCGACGGACGTGGGCATCCACGGGCCGTAGTGCGAGCCGCGCATGAAGCCCTCGACGGTCCATGCGGTGGTGAACGGCTCGATCACCTCGCCGACGGCCGGGAAGGTGCCCTGGCAGCGCACGATCGCCGTCGGGTCGTCCTTGCCGACGTAGCGGCCGGCGATGAGCGAGAGCTTGTCGGTGGAGGAGACCGCGGCGACCTCGTTGGTCTGGCGGTTGCGCACGCGCTTCACCGCGTAGCGCGCGGGCGAGCCGATGAACACGAGCAGGTCGTACATCTCCTCGGGGCATGCGAGGTAGATACGCGACGCTTCCTTGACGTCGTGGACTTCGAACTCGAAGCCGCCGTGGAGCGGCTCGGCGATGACGAGCCCGGCGGTGTTGAACGGGTCGGCGAACATCTTGAAGAACGGCAGGTTGAACGACCCGGCCGAGGTCTTGTCGCCCATGAACACGATCACCGGCTCCGAGGGACGCTCCTCGATCTCCATCTCGGCCGAGCCGGGGCCGGCGCCCCGGATGTTGCCGGAGAACGCGTCGACCAGGATGTCCTGACCGGCGCCGTAGAGGTGCAGCTTCTGCGCGACCTCGGTACCCGTCTGGAACGTGTCCCACGCGAGGCGGTGGATCTCCTCGTCGTCCTCGCCGCGGTCGTGCGACATCACGAGGAAGAGGTCGTCGCCGCAGGCGTGTGCCTGGGCGTCGATGAGGAGCCCGGACTGCACCGCCTGGGCGAGCGACTCGCGGCCGGAGTCGAGGAGCTCGGGGTGCATCGCCGAGTGGCCAACCCAGCCACCGACGTCCGCCTTGATCACGCTGAGGGTCTGGGGCATCGCGTCCTCCGTCGTCGTGCTCCGCGCCTCACCGGGCGGCGGGCAACGCGTTGTGCTGGGTCTGCCTGGGGATGGGTACCCGTTGCGCCCTCGATACTACACGAGGGTCACGAACCGCCGAAGCGCCTCCGCAGCTCGGAAAGCACCGATTCCGCGAGCGGGAACGTGACCTCCCGCAGCTCCGGCGCCAGCCCCGCGCGTTCGGCGAGGAACGCCTCGAGCGCGGCGGCCGCTTCGAGGCCGCGCGTACGCGCGTGGTCGTCGTCCAGGGCGCGGAACCCCTGGAGCTTGCGAGGGCCCTCGCGGCCGCCCTCGGAGATGTACCAGTCGCGGAACGCGACCCCGCAGCCGACCTCGAACAGCAGCGCGCCCAGCGGCGTCGCGACCGGCGGCACGCGCGCCGACAGCGCGCGCGCGGTGACCGTGCGCGCGACCGAGTCGTACTCGGCCATGAGATGCCCGCCCGGGGGCACGATGCTGGCGAGGCGCCCGAACAGCGCCCGCTCGACGTCCGCCGTGACCTCGAACGTCCCGCCCGTGTCGAGCAGGACCGAGGCGAAGTAGTCGAGCACCTCGACCCAGTTGAAGCCGGGGTACGGCCCCGAGTTCTGGAGGCCGAAGACCACCGGCGCGGTCGTGTGACCGACCGGCGTGGCGAGGTAGCAACGGAAGTACGTCGAGCCGACCGCGCTGCGCGGGCCGAGCCGCACGTCGAGCGTGACGCCGCCGCCGAGGTCCGCGCCGTCGAGCGGCGCGAGCGCGTGGTCGGGCGAGTCGGCGGCCTGCTGCCAGCGGTCGTCGCTCGTCATTGCGTCACGCCGTCCTCGTGCGCAGCGCCTGCCGGGACGGGAGGCGCGCGGCTGGCGCCAAGCAGGTTACCTGCTCGGAGCCCTGCGCCCACCCCCGTGCTGTTGGCGCCCGGAACGGGCGCGGTAGGCCCGTCGCCGAGGCCAGACCTTCACGAGATGTATTGCAATATGCATTACAATACTGGCATGCCGATTCGGGAGGCGCTGATCATCGAGGCTGGTGGTGAGCGCTTCCGACTCTATTACGACCTGGAGATACCCGAAGTGCTGCACATCACGTTGCGGCACGGAACGACACCCGAGGATGCGATCCGCACGTTCTTCGAGGGCGAACAGCAGCCATGGGATGAGGAGCGACAGCGCTTCGAGACTGCGACCGACACGCACGGTCTCTACTGGACGCGCCATCCTCACGACGGCTCGGTGATCGTGATCAGTTGTTTCGAGCGAGGGGAGGAGTGATGGCCGCGCCAGGTAACCCACGGGAGATGAAGGTTGTCAGCGAGCGCGTCGTGGAGGACCCCGAAGTCTCCGATCTCGTCTCGCGGCTGGAGGCCGAGGCGGATAGTCAGGTCGCGCCGCGGAGCATCACCTTGCGCTGGGGCGAGCGCCAGATCGCGGTCGTGAAGCGCGCGGCGGCGATCCTCGGCGTCCCGTACCAGACCTACCTCAAGCAGGTGGTGTTCCGGCAGGCGATCGAGGACATCGAGCACGCTGAATCGGTGCTCGGCCGGGAGCCACGGTCGGAGGGTTCGGGCCCACGCACGCGCGCGTGATCGCGCGCTGGAGCGCAGCTGAGCCGCCCGACGCCCCTCGAAGCGGCCGCGTCATGCCGTCCTCGTGCGCAGCGCCCACAGCGCGAGCCCCGCGGTGACGGCGCCGAGGCCGACGACCGAGGCGAACGCGCCTGCGAGGTTGTCCCACTCCCAGCCGTCGAGCGCCAGCGTGCGCATGCCCTCGAGCAGGTAGGTCACGGGGTTGATCGAGGCGAGGAACTCCATCCACGGGTCGAAGAACTCCTTCGGCGCGAACGCGGGCGAGAGGAAGAGCAGCGGGAAGAAGAGCAGGAACCCGGCCTGCGCGGCCTGCGCGTTCCCCGTGCGCAGCCCGATCGTCACGCCGATCCCCGAGTACGCCACCCCGAACAGCCCGGCGAGCGCGATCACCACGAGGTAGCCCAGCGGCCCCGCCTCCATGCCGGCCGTGAAGAAGCTGAGCACGGCCACGATGATCGACGTGAACGCCATGCAGCGGATGCCGTCCGCGATGAGCCGCCCGAGCACGATAGCCAGCCGTGGCATCGGCGTGAGCAGCAGCTTGTCGAAGTAGCCGCTCTCGATGTCCTTCACGATCGCCACGCCCGAGACGGCGGCAGCTCCGGCGACCCCCTGCGTGACGGCGACGGGCAACTGGAAGGCCTCGTAGTTCTCGATGCCCAGCGCGGGCGCCGCGATGTTGCTGATGGCGCCGACGGTGACGAAGAAGAAGAACAGCGGGATGAAGAGGTTGCCCACCTCGACGCCCGGCTGCCGGATCGTCTCGCGCACCGCCCGCCACGCGAGCTGATACGTCCCGAGTACGAGCGCGGTCATGATGCTCCCTCCTCCCGAACGCCGGGCGCCGATACGTCCGCGTCCACTTCGAGGTGCCGCCCGGTGGTGCGGAGGAACACGTCGTCCAGCGTCGGCTGCGCGAGCGTCACCTCCCGCACGTCGAGCCCGGCTTCCTGCACCAGCGTCACGAGGCGCGCGATCGCGCGGCTGCCGTCGGTGATGTAGACAACCACGGCATCGTCGAGCGTGCGGACTTCCTCGAGTCCTTCGAGCTCCTCGATCCGCAGCACGGCGCGCGCGATCGCGGCGCCGTCGTCCGCGTCGACGTGGATGGTGACCACGTCGGCGCCGATCGCGGCCTTGAGGTCGGCGGGCGAGCCCTGCGCGACGATGCGCCCGGCGTCGATGATCGCGACCTCGTCGGCGAGGCGGTCGGCCTCCTCCAGGTACTGCGTGGTGAGGAAGAACGTCACACCGTCCTCGCGGTTGAGCTGCTCGACGTACCGCCAGACCTGGTCGCGGCTGATCGGGTCGAGGCCGGTCGTCGGCTCGTCGAGGAAGACGATGCGCGGCCGGTGCACGAGCGCCGAGGCGAGGTCGAGCCGCCGCTGCATCCCGCCCGAGTACGTCCCGATGCGCCGGTCGGCCGCGTCCTCGAGGTCGACGATTGAGAGCAGCTCGGCCGCGCGGGCGTCGACGTTGCGGCGCGGCACGCCCTGGAGGCGACCCTGCAGCGTCAGCAGCTCGCGGCCGGTCTGGAGGTCGTCGAGCCCGGCCTCCTGTAGCGCTACGCCGATCCGTCGCCGCACCTCGGCGGGGTCGCGCTGCACGTCGAGGCCATCGACGTATCCGCGGCCCGCGGTGGGTCGAAGGAGCGTGGTGAGCATGCGGATGGTGGTGGTCTTCCCGGAGCCGTTCGCGCCGAGGAAGCCGAAGACCTGGCCGCGCTCGACGGCGAGGTCGATGCCGTCGACGGCGCGGACGGCGGGGTAGTCCCGCACCAGCCCCTCTGCGCCGATCGCCGCGTCCTGGGCAGCCGTCATCGTGTCCCCTCCCACCCGCGCGATCACGCGCGGGGCACAGCGATCCATCGTACGGGGGGATGCGCGCTAGCATGAGCCGGTGGGAGCGGCTGCAACGGGCGTAAGGAACTCTACATGCTGATCCGCAATCTGCGTCTCATCGACGGCGCCGGCGACATCCGCGACGGCGTCGACGTGCGCATCCACGACGGGCGCTTCGCCGAGATCGGGCCCGGCCTCGACGGCGACGGCGAGGAGGTCGACGCGGGCGGGGCGACCGCGATCCCGGGCCTCATCGACGCGCACACGCACCTCACGATGGACGCGACGCCCGAGGCGCTCGACAACGCGCTCGACCTGCCGCACGGGGAGCAGGCCGGGGGTGCGGCGCGCCGCGCGGCCGCGCTGCTCGGCAACGGCGTCACGACCGCGCGCGAGGTCGGCGGTGTCGGGCCGCTCAGCCTCGACCTGCGCGACGCGATCGCCTCGGGCTCCGCGCCGGGGCCGCGCATCTTCACGGCCGGGGCGTGGATGACCGGGCCCGACGGCCACGGCTGGCACGTCGGCCTGCACGCCGACGATCCCGAGTCCGTCCGAGCGGCGGCGCGCCGGCAGCTCGACGACGGAGCCGACCTGCTCAAGATGATGGTCTCGGGCGGTGTGATCGGCACGGGCCACGGGCCGGGCACCGAGCAGTACAGCGAGGAGGAGGTGGCGATCGTCACCTCGATGGCGCACGCGGAGGGCAAGCGTGTCGCCGCCCACGCCCACGGTGAGCCCAGCATCCGCAACGCCGTCCGCGGCGGCATCGACACCGTCGAACACGCCTCGTTCGTCACCGCCGAGCTGATCGACGAGATGCTGGAGCGCGGGACGTTCATCGTGCCGACGCTCGCCGTGATCCACTACGTCATCGAGAGCGCCTCGGAGGCCCTCGGCGAGGAGACGCTGCAACGCGCACGCGAGGTCGCCGAGGTGCACCATGCCAACATCACGGCGGCGTGGCGCGCGGGCGTGCCGATCGTCGCGGGCACGGACATGGGGAGCCCGTTCACCGGGCCCGACGCCATCCACCGCGAGATCGAGCTCATGACGGGCATCGGCATGTCCAACCACGAGGCGATCCAGGCGGCCACGCTCCAGGGCGCGCGCGCCATCGGCGTCGAGGACGACCTCGGTACCGTGCGGCCGGGACGCCGCGCCGACCTGCTCGTGCTCGACGGCGACCCGCTGACCGACATCACCGCGACGCGGAGCATCCGTCACCTGCTGCAGGACGGCGAGTGGCGCATCCGCGACGGCGCCGAGGCCGTCTGAGCGCCGGGGACAACTCGTGAGAGACGACGCTCTCTGGCAGCTCGCAAGCGAACGCGGCATCACGCGCCGCCGCTTCCTCGGGCTGCTCGCAGCCGGCGGCGCGGCGGCGGTGCTCGCGGCGTGCTTCGGCGGGGACGACGACGGCGGCGGCGAGTCGTCGGGGCTGGCCAAGGACCCCGGGCCGTTCATCGCGCACGGAGAGGCCGGCCTCGAGGCGCGCCTTGAGCTCATGGAGGGCGTGATCACGCCCAACCGGCTGTTCTTCGTCCGCAACAACTCGCCGGCGAGCCCCGAGCTCGACGCAGGAGCCTGGCGGCTGGTCGTCGAAGGCGACGCCGTCGAGCAGCCGCTGGAGCTGACGTACGAGGAACTGCGCCGCCTGCCCGCGCGCACGCTGGTCTCGTACCTCGAGTGCGCGGGGAACCACCGCGCCATGTTCGACCGCCTCCAGGGACGGGCCGCGAAGGGCACGCAGTGGGGCCGCGGCGCCGTCGGCAACGGCGTCTGGCTCGGCGTCGCGCTCGCCGATGTGCTCACCCTCGCGGGCATCACCGACGAGGCGACGAGCGTGCTGCTCGTCGGCCTCGACGAGGAGGCGCCGGAGGGCGGGTTCCGTCGCGTCGTCACCGCTCGTAAGGCGATGCACCCCGACACGCTGCTCGCCTACGGCCTCAACGGCGAGACGCTGCCGCGCGACCACGGCTTCCCGCTGCGCGCGCTCGTGCCGGGCTGGGTGGGTAGCACCAGCATCAAGTGGCTCGGACGCATCGAGGTCTCGCGCGAGCAGCTGTGGACGCGCAACAACACCACCTCGTACGTGCTGATCGGCGACGACTACCCGCCGCAGGGCGAGGCCGAGGGGCAGGCGGTCACCGTGCAGTCGATCAAGACCGCGCTCGGCCTGCCGTGGCCCGCCGAGCTGGTGGGCGGCATCCACCGCCTCCACGGCTTCGCCCACTCCCCGCATGGCGCGATCGCGACGGTCGAGTGGAGCGTCGACGGCGGCGCGAGCTGGCACCCGGCGCGCATCGTCGAGCCGCAGGTGCAGTACTCCTGGGCGCGCTTCGAGTTCGACTGGCCGACCGCGCCGGGCGAGTACACGCTGCTGACGCGCGCCACGGACGTCGAGGGCAACACCCAGCCGGACACGGTGCCGTTCAACGAGAAGGGCTACCTCTTCAACCAGCCGCTCCCCCACCCGATCACCGTCACGTAACGCCCATCGACTGACAGGAGCCCCGATGACCTCGATGACTGGGGCGGAACGCCCCGAGTGGGTCTCGGACGCGCTGTACCCGTTCGAGAGCCGCTTCTTCGACGCGCCCGACGGACATCGCATGCACTACCTCGACGAGGGCGCGGGCGCGGGCGCGCCGATCGTCTTCGTGCACGGGAACCCGTCGTGGTCGTTCGAGTACCGCGACGTCGTCGCCGGGTTGCGCGATGAGTTCCGTTGCATCGCCCTCGACCACGTCGGCTTCGGCCTGTCCTCGCGCAGCGACCGGCGCGAGGACCATCACCCCGCCGCGCACGCCGAGCGCTTCGCCGCCCTGCTCGAACACCTCGACGTGCAAGACGTGACGCTGTTCCTCTCGGACTGGGGTGGGCCGATCGGGCTGGACTTCGCGCGCAGGTACCCGGAGCGCGTCGCGCGGCTCGTCGTGGCGAACACGTGGTGCTGGCCGGTCTCGGACGACCGTCACTTCCGGATGTTCAGCTTCATGATGCGTAGCCCGGTGGGACAGCTCCTCATCAAGCGCTTCAACGTCTTCGTGACCCAGGTCATGCCCCGGGCCGTCGGCGACAAGGGGGTGCTCACGCCCGAGGTCATGCGCCACTACCGCAGCGCTCAGCCGAGGGGCCAGCGAGCCGCCTGCGCGGCGTTTCCCGGCCACATCATCGGCGCGAGCGACTGGCTTGCCTCGATCTGGGCCGACCGTGCAGCGTTCGTGGACAAGCCCACGCTGGCCCTGTGGGGCCTGCGCGACATCGCGTTCCGCAGGCAGGAGCTCGAACGCTGGCAGTCCACGCTCACGGACGTCGAGGTGCATGAGTTCGAGGACATCGGGCACTTCGTGGCGGAGGAGGCGCCGGACCGGATCCTGCCGTTGCTTCGCGCGTTCATGCGTCGCGCGTAGTAGGCCCGCGTTCGGCAATACCCGCGGCGTCGAGGCGCTCATGGAGCCTCCGCAGTTCGGCGAGCACTGCGTCGAGCGTCGCTGCGGTGTCCGCCGATTCGCCCGGTGCGTCCGACTCGACGAAGTGCGCGGCGACGTTTGCGGTGAGCAGGCCGAACAACCCGACGCCAACCAGCATCAGCACCGTCGCGACGCCCCGGCCCACGGCCGTCACGGGGTAGGCATCGCCGTACCCGACGGTCGTGACCGTGGTGAATGCCCACCACACAGCTGTGTCGAACCCATCGATGGGCCCGCCGGCGCCCCGCTCGGCGAGGGCGGCCGCTATGGCCGCAACGACGAGTGCTGCGAGTCCGAGCACCAGCAAGCCCTGCACGCCTTGCCGGGCCAGGATCGCTCGCGCGGTGTGCGAGCTTCGAAGCAGATACGCGAGCACTCGTGCGGCGCGCAGCAGCTGCAACGCTCGCGCCGAGCGCAGGGCGCGCAGGAACGGCAGGACGACGATGAGCACGTCGAACCAGTGCGAGACCAGGTAGGCGCGTCTCGCCGGAGCGAGGTAGAGGCGTATCAGCAACTCGGTCGCGAAGACGCCCCAGATGAGCCAATCGAGTGTCAGCAGGATGCGCTCGACCTGCGTGGACAGGTCCAGCGCCACCGGGGCGAGCAGGATCGGGATCATCAGCAGCGCAAGCACCAGCAGGGGGATCTCGGTGAAATTCTCGAATCGATCCAGCCGCTCGGCGCGGCGTTCCTGTGTGGTAGTCACCTCGTCCTCCTCACCCTCGATCACGGCCCGGCCTTTGACGAGCCTACGTCGCGAGAGTCACACTCAGCCCGTCGCGCGCTGCTGCGCGGCAGAAACGGACCGAGCAGTGACCCCGCCCGACGACCACGCGGACGCTGCATCGACCCCCGAGGACGCCCGCGCCGCCTCGGAGATCGGACCGCACGAAGACGTTCGCTACTACTTCGACGAAGACCTTGCCGGCCGCAACTGCACCTGCGAGGGCGGTGCGGCCGTCGAGGGCACACCCGTCGGCGGCCGCGCGACCTACACCGGCGTGCTGACCGGACGCCGCTTCGACCACGGCGACCCACCGTGGAAGTGGGTCGAGATGATCGGCCGCAGCGACGACGACCCCGCCGCCGCCACCAACCAGCTCGTGTGGTGCGAGGAGAGCTTCATCTTCCTCGAGGGCGAGGACTACTAGCCCCGCCACCGGGGAGACCGGCAAAGGGGAGCGACCGCACGGGCGCCACAGTGGGGCCGCCCGGGGGGAGGACCGCATGCACATCGTGATCTGCGCGAAACAGGTCATCGACCCCGACGGCGTCAACAGCTACGCGCTGTGGGGCCAGCTCGAGGTCGACGAGTCGGGCCGGGCGTTCAGCACCGAGCTGCCGCTCATCATCAACGCCTACGACGACCAGGCCATCGAGGCCGCCATGCGCCTACGCGACGACGGCCATGACGTGACCATCACGGCGATCTCGGCGGGCGGCGAGGACGTCAACCAGCTGCTCCGCCACTGCAAGGCGATGGGCTGCGACGAGATCGTGCGCGTCGACGACCCCGACGGTCCGCCGGACGCCTTCCGCACCGCTCGCCTGCTGGCCGCGGCCATCCGCGACCTCGGTGACGTGGACCTCGTGATCTGCGGGCGCCAGTCCTCGGACTACGACCAGGGCACGACGCCCGCCGCGCTCGCCGAGATGCTCGGCTACGCCTACGTGACGGTCGCCTTCGACGTGCGCGTCGAGGGTGAGCGGCTGCGCATCAAGCGCGCCACGCCGCTGGGTGAGGAGCAGGTACTGGCCTCGATGCCGACGGTCGTGACCGTCAGCAACGAGCTCGGCATCCCGCGCTACCCGACGGGCCGCGGCATGATCCAGGCCCGTCGCCACCCCGCGACCGTGCGCACCCCGGAGGAGCTCGGCGTCGAGGACGGCGAGGGCGCGGAGCTGCTCGAGCTCTACATCCACGAGGTCGCCGGCGAGTGCGAGTTCATCGAGGGTGATGACCCCGCGGCGCAGGCGGCGGAACTGCTAAGCAGGCTGGAAGCGGAGGGCGTGCTGTGAGCGGCATCATCGCGATCGTCACCCAGCCGCCGGCAGAGGGCCTGACCGGCGGAGACCTCGAAGCACTCGGCGGCGCGACCGCGCTCGCAGCCGAGACCGGCGAGCCGCTGCTGGCCGCCGTCATGGGCCACGACGTCGGCGCCGCGGTCACCGAGGCCGGCGAGCGCGGCGCGGAACGCGTATACGTCGCCGACGCCGAGCACCTCGCTGCCTTCTCCGGCGACGCCGTCGTCGACGCGGCAGCCGCGGCCGTCGCCGCGTCCGAAGCCAGCACCGTGGTCGTCGGGCGCGGGTCGAACACGCTGGAGTTCGCGCCGAGGCTCGGCGCGCGCCTCGGCGGCGGCTGTGTCATGGGCGTAACGGAGACGCGCGCAAGCGCCGATGGCGGCT
>DAOULE010000139.1:0-9580 GCA_034420575.1 Dehalococcoidia bacterium | reverse complement strand
GGCTCGGAGCGCATCCCGCCCTTGATGGTGGGGATGATGCAGAACGTGCACGGCCGGTCGCAGCCGTCCGAGATCTTGAGGTACGCGCTCGGACCCATCGGCAGCACGGTCTGCTGCGGGATGTCGTACCGCGGGTCGGCCGGGCCGAGCGAGGCCGCCACCGCGTCCCACGCCTCGACGCCGAACGTCGCGTCGACGCCGGGCACGGCGGCGCGCACCTCCTCCTCGGCGATCTGCGTCATGCAGCCCACGACGTAGAGCTGCTGGTCGGCCGGCCGGTTGCGGTCGAGCTCCGAGACCACCTCGATCGACTCGGCTTTCGCGGCGTCGATGAACCCGCAGGTGTTCACGAGCACGAGGTCGGCGTCGCCCGGTTCGTCGACCGGCGCGTGGCGCGCGTTGCGGAGCGCGCGCTCCAGCCGCATCGAGTCGACGGTGTTCTTGGCGCAGCCGAGGGTGACGAGGTGGTACCGCACGTGAGCAGGCTGGGGCCGCGGAGCAGTCGGCGTCAACCGCCGATGCGGGACAGGTGGGGCGACCCGCTACTCACCTTCCTCGGCGGTCTCCTCGGGCGGTGGCGCCGCCGAGATGAAGAGGTTGACGACTTCATCCTCGCCAAGGAGTTGCCCGGGCGACGGCGAGTGGCCGAAGACGCGGCCGGGCGGCGTGTCATCGGTCACGATCTCGAACTCGATGATGCGCGTGGCGGCGACGCCGATCTCGGTCAGCACGCGCCTCGCCTCGGCGAGCCCCACGTTGCGGAGGTCGGGCATCGTGCCCTCCTCGACCGGGCCGACGGTGGCCGCGGGGGGCACCTCCTCGACCTGCTCCGCGCTCTCCCCGTCGTCGCCGAGCATGCCGGTGATAGCCGGCAGCCCGAAGACGAACGCAGTGACCCCAGCCGCAACAACGACGACGAGGACCACCACCCACCGCCACGGCAGCGCGGGGATAGCCGACGGTCCCTCGCGGCGGCGCAGCCCCGGCAGCGGCTCGAGGCCGGGCGGGCGCGGAAGCTCGCGCGGCATCTTCCCGAGCGCCTCTTCCTCGTCGAGCCCCAGGTAGCGCGCGTAGCTGCGCACGAAGCCGCGCGCATACACAGGCGCCGGAAGCGTGTCGTATTGCTCGCGCTCGATCGCCTCGATGTATCCACGGCTGATGCGCGTGTCGCGCTCGACGCGGTCGAGGTCGTATCCGCGCTCCTCGCGGCGCGTGCGAAGCCAGGAGCCGAGACCGTCCTCGGATCCCTCTGACGCGGCGACGGCGCCCGGCTCCTCCGCGGCGTCGCTGCCGGTTCCGCTCGGGCCCCAACCGCTGAGGAAGCTCAATGTCGATCCACGCCCGGGAACTCGACCAGCGACTTGAGCCCGTCCAGCGCGAGCCGCGAGGCATACGCGTCCGGGGCGTCCTCGATGCCGTATCGGTTCGTCACGACCTCGTCGATGTGGGGGACGTGGCCGAGCATCGCGACGGTGCGCCGGTACTGGTCGCTGGTGGCGTTCTGCGAGCCGGTCAGCACCACCTCACCGTAGTGCACGAGGTTCGGGTCGAACGGCACGGGGTTGCCCGGCGGGAACCCCGCGAACAGGTTCACGATCCCCTGCGGCCGCACGGCCGCCAGCGCCGGCTCGACGAGCTGCGGGACGCCGACCGAGACCACGACGCCGTCCGCACCGGCGCCGTACGTCGCGTCCTTGACCGCCGCGGTGACGTCGTCTCGCTCCGGGTCGAGCACGAGGTCGGCGCCCCAGCGGCGTGCGGTCTCGCGGCGGTCGGCGACCGGCTCGCTGACGATGATCGGGGCGGCACCCGCCGCGCGCGCCATGAGCACGTGCATCAGGCCCATCGAACCGGCGCCGATGATGAACAGCGAGTCGCCGATGCCGGTCCGGCACAGCTCGAGCGACGCCGTCACGCACGCCGCCGGCTCGGTGAGCGCGGCCACGTCGAGCGGCAGGTCGTCGGGCACCCGGAACACCTGCCCGAGTCCGACGATGGCCGCGGGCACCAGCAGCGACTCGGCAAACCCGCCGTCGAGGTCGTAGCCCAGCGTCTGGCGGCTCGTGCAGCGGTTGCGCTTCCCCGTCTGGCAGAAGCGGCAGTGCCCGCAGGAGACGATGGGGCAGACGATGACACGCTCGCCCTCGGCGACACCCTTGACGCCCTCGCCGACGGCGTCGACGACGCCGGCGATCTCGTGGCCGGGGATGACGCCCGCGCGGGCGTACTTCTCGCCGCGGTAGACGCGCACGTCGGAGGCGCACAGCGATGAGGCCGCGACGCGCAGCCGCACCTCGCCGGGGCCCGCGTCGGGGGTGGGGCGATCCTGGACGGACACCTTGCCGGGTTCCTCGAAGATGGTCGCGCGCATGGGCCGTCCGGTCGTCTGGTCGCGTGGTTGAGGGGAGTCAGTCCGTTCGCGCCAGAGTATCGCAGCGCGGCGCAGGTGCTGCTACCGCACGTCCTCGAGGACCCACGTGGCCGGCTCCTCTGCGATGCCACCACGACGATGTGTCCTCCACGAGTAGCAGGCTATGCACCAGCACTCTGACGGACGAATGCCGAGGTGCGTCAGGCCATGCAGCCGGTTTCCTTCGCGATCGAACTTCGGGAGCAATGCCTCGAAGTCCCGGCCCAGTCGCTTCTCGTACTGTCCATAGACGGCGTTGACCACGAGGTCAGCGGCTTGCAGAAGGCGGATCCTCGGGGCGGCTGCGAATAGGGGAACGTCAACGATGTTGCGCAACTCGCCCCACCGCGCCCCATCGCGAAGGATGCGATCACCGAGGGTCTGGAGGCGCTCCCGGTAGTTGGACTCGGCGACAATCACGAGTCCATGCCCGGTGCTACTGCGGCCGTGCAGCCTGCTGATCATCCGGTCGAAGCGGCTGACCAGGTCCTCGAACGCGACTTCGTACGCGTCGTGCGGAGCGATCCCCGCCTTGTTCACAACGGTCGCGAAGAGCATCGACTCCGCGGAGTCGGCAATCACCTCGAACGAGTCGCGAAGCATCTTCCGGCGTTGCTTCGCGGAGAGCTCGTTGTAAGGCGGACGCGCGACCTCATTGGCGCCGACCCGGAGCGACGCCGCGTGAAGGACGACCTGCGCGTGGGTGTCGGGGAAGAACGAGCGGACAACTCCGTCCAACTCCCGCTGCAAGCGGGATGCGCCCTCTTCGCCCACGGCAAGGCCCCCGACGACGAGGTGATCAGCCGACGAATGGGTTCCCGACTCATCGAGGTAGAGCAGGTGCATCGCAGCAGGGTCTCCAGGACCTGAGCGGGCGGCCCGAAGGCCGCCCACCCTGACTTCCAGAAGGAGACCTTCGGAAGTAGCAGCCGGCTGGGCGTGAGCCCGGCGAACCTGGTACCTGAGTAGTCCTGCCAGCCGAGTCGAATTATCGCCGAGCAGCTAGAGCGTTGTCCAATAACAATCGTGTAGAAGGAAAGTAAGGGCTACGCCTCGGCGGTCTGCAGCGCCTTCAGCTGCGCCGCGAGGCGCGACTTCTTGCGGGCCGCCGTGTTGCGGTGGATGATCCCGCGCTTCGCGGCCTGGTCCAACGCCGACTGCGCCAGCCGCACCTGCTCGGCAGCGTCCGCGTCACCGTCCTCGACCGCCCAGCGCGCGTCGCGCAGGCGCCTTGAGGCGCTCGTGCGGTACGGCCGGTTGCGCGCGGCGCGCACCACGTTCTGGCGCGCGCGCTTCTTAGCCTGTCTCGAGTGGGCCATGCCCCATCCTCCGTCGCGGCCTTCTACGGTAACGGCGCCCCCTGCGAGCGTCTATCGGCGCGCCGTCGCCGACTGATCACCCGCGTGGGATGATGCCGCCGATGAGCGAGGGACGCGAACACTCGCGAGGGGCCCGGTGGCGGCGCGTGGCCGGCGCGGCCCTGCGCCGAGGTCTGTCACCGCGCAGCGTCGCCGGGGCGGCAGGTCTCGTCGCCGCGGGCTTCATCGCCTCCAGGCTGCTCGGGCTGCTGCGCTCGGTCGCGATCGCCGACGCCTTCGGCACCGAGCCCGAGCTCGGTGCCTACTTCGTCGCGTTCCGCGTGCCGGACCTCGTCTTCCAGCTCCTCGCCGGCGCCGTGCTCGCTTCGGCCTTCATCCCCGTCTTCAGCCGCGTGGTGCTCGACGAGGGCGAGGACGCGGCGTGGCGACTCGCGTCGAGCGTGCTCAACCTGATCAGCCTCGCCACGTTCGTGCTCGCCGCGCTCGCGTTCGCGCTCGCGCCCCTCGTCGTGCCGCTGCTCGCGCCGGGGCTCGGCGAGGAGACCGGGCGCGCCGACGAGCTGCAGGGGCTGGCAGTCGAGCTGACGCGCGTGATGCTGATCTCGCCGCTCATGTTCGGCGTCTCCGGGATGCTCACGGGCATCCTCAACGGCCGCCAGCACTTCCTCGCACCCTCGATCGCGCCGCTGCTCTACAACCTCGGCATCATCCTCGGCGCGGTCGTGCTCGCCGACCGCTGGGGCGTGCACGGGCTGGCGTGGGGCGTGGTGATCGGCAGCGCCGGCCACCTCGTGGTGCAGGTGCCCGCGCTGTGGGCAGTCGGCATGCGCTGGCGGCCGAGCCTCGGCCTCGCCTCGGCGGGCGTGCGCGAGGTGATGCGGCTGATGGGCCCGCGCGTGATCGGCCTCGCCGCCGCGCAGATCAACCTCGTCGTCGTGATGCTCTTCGCCTCGTTCGTCTCCGACGAGGCGATCAGCGCGGTCAACTTCGCGTTCCTCGTGATGCTGCTGCCCGTCGGCGTGGTCGGTATGGCGATCGCGACGGCCGCCTTCCCGACGCTCGCGAACCTCGGCGCCGAGGAGGACTTCGAGGGCCTCGGCCGGGCGCTCGACGGTTCGCTGCGCATGATCCTGTTCCTCGCGATTCCCGCCTCCGCGGGCCTCGTGCTGCTCGCCGATCCAGCCGTGCGGCTGCTGCTCCAGCGCGGCGCGTTCGACGCAGCCTCGACGTCGCTGGTGGTCGACGCGCTCGTGGTCTACGCGGTCGCGGTGTGGGCGCACGCCTCGGTCGAGATCATGAGCCGGGGCTTCTACGCGCTCTCCGACACCCGCACGCCGGTCGCCATCGCGGTCTTCGGGATGCTGGTCAACGTCGCGTTTTGCGCGGCGTTCGTCGAGCCGTTCGGCATTGCCGGCCTGGCCGCGGCCGCCTCGATCGCCGCAGTCGGGGAGTTCGCACTGCTGCTGTGGGCGCTGCGCCGCCGCCTGGCGGGCCGAGGGGTGGCGACGCTCGGCGCACCGACGCTCGGCCGCTCCCTGCTCCGCACCGCCGCCGCGACGGCGGTGATGTCCGCCGTCGTCGTGCTCCTGCTCGTCGGGCTGGGCGAAGCGGGCGCGGAGGCCGGCGAGCTCCTCGGCGCGCTGGCGCTGGTGGCGGCCGGCGGGCTCGGCGGGTTCGCCGTCTTCGTCGGGGTGTCGGCGGGGCTGGGCAGCGAGGAGTGGCGTGCGGGCGTGGCGTGGCTCAGTGCGGTGGGGGGTGAGGGGGAGCAGTAACGTCCCGCGATGGCCTACCATGACAATCGCGTGAGGCGGAAGGATTCGACGACCCGGTGGAACAGGCTCAGCTCACCACATTGGTATCCGACGCCTGGAGCGCTTACGACAGAGCCGGCGAACTGCGGTCTCGCGTGGCCCCTGCCGCGCCGATCCTCTTCTTCGGTGACCTCGACGCATACCTCGCGTCGCCGCTGCGCATCGTGACCGTCGGGCTCAACCCGTCGCTGGCGGAGTTCCCGGTCGAAGACCCGTTCTCGCGCTTCCCACTCGCCGAGGGCCCCGAAGGCCGCGAGCCCGAGCGTTACATAGCAGCGCTCGCGGCCTACTACCGCACGGACCCGTACCGGGGCTGGTTCAGCGCCTTCGAGCCGCTGCTCAACGGCGCCGGAGCCAGCTACTACGCAGGCGAGCCCTCGACGGCGCTCCACACCGACATCTGCTCGCCCGTCGCGACGAATCCGACGTGGAGCAAGCTGGACGACGCCGAGCGCTCGATGCTCGAAGCCGACGGCGGACCACTGTGGCATCGGCTGCTCGAGGCGGTCCGGCCCGATGTCGTGGCGGTGTCGGTTGCGAAGCACCACCTCGCTCGCATCGAGTTCGAGCCGCTGCTCAGCGGCTGGGACGTCATCCACACCTTCGATCGGACCGGAAGCGGCGAGTTGCGCGCGAGACCGTACGAGGTGCGAGCGCGCTGGTACCAAGTCGGCGGCGAGCCCGCCCTGTTCGTGTCCGGTCCGGCCGCTCAGAAACCGTTCGGACTGCTCCACGACTCGCAGAAGCGGGAGTTGGGCGCGATCACGCTGGAGGCGTACCGGGATGGCCGATAGCCGCTGCTTCATTCAGTTCTCCCACCCGGGTTGGGAGCATGAGCCCGATCCGGGCGGAGGGAAGGCCTGGAACAGCTACGCGCACAGCCACATGCGCAAGTTCATGCAACTCCGGGGTGAGTGGGTCGCCGAGGACGGCCACCGATCCTCGGGCGACCTGCGAGCGTGGGGCGAGTGGGAGCCGGAGTCAGAACTGCTCGGTGATCTCGAGCAGCCCGACGACGACCCGCTGTATCCGCGGTACCTCTGGCACCCCTACTACGTCGCCAAAGACGACTACCGAGAGTTGCACAACACTGACCCGTTCATCTTTGGAGACCGCTTCCTGTATTCGAACTGCGGGCAACCGAGCAAGCCGGGGCTGACCCACCTGGGCCACGGCTCCGTCATCGCCTTCGGGAGTGGCAAGAAGATCGACGGCGAACGAAGGTGGATGCTCGATACGGTGCTCGTGGTCAAGGACTACGAGGACTACGGCGCGCCCGATGTCCACATGGCGCTCGCAGACTCGGCGCCGGACGCGTTCCTCGTCGCTACCGGCGCGCCGCTCATCGACAACGATGAGGAAGCACAGCTTCGGTTCTACCGAGGAGCAACACCTGACGATCCGGTCGACGGCATGTTCAGCTTCTTCCCGGCGACCATCGACCGCGGTGACTCAGGGTTCCCGCGGCCGCTCATCGAACTCCCGGACGAGTACTTCAATCCTCGCAGCTGGCAGGCTCCGAAGGGCCTCTGGCGCGACCGATCCGCTGACGAGTTGGCCAGTCTGTGGAACTCACTCGTCGAGCAAGTCCGCGACTGCGGGCTGGTTCTTGGCACGTCTGCGGAACTGCCGGAACGACGCGACGAGTAGGTCACTCGCTCGCCCCTGCTATACTTGATCGCGGCCCCACATCCACAAGGCCACTCACCACCCGCGACGGGCACCGTCGCGCGCACGTGCATTGCGAGGAGTTCCGAATGGCGAGCGACCGGCAACTCAACTGCCGCGACTGCGGCTCCACCTTCGTCTTCACCGCCGGCGAGCAGGAGTTCTACGCCTCCAAGGGCCTGCAGCACGACCCCGTCCGGTGCCCTTCCTGCCGCGCCAACCGCAAGGCCATGCGCCCCGAGGATCGCTTCGAGGCGCCCACCTACGGCACCTACGTCTCGTGGGGCGGCCGCACGCCGCGGCAGCTCAACGTCGCCACCTGTGCGCAGTGCCACCAGACCACCGAGGTCCCGTTCCTGCCTCGCGGTGACCGCCCGGTGTTCTGCTCGTCCTGCTACAACGCCGTGCGCGAGCGCCAGGAGGCCGAGGAGGAGGCCGCCGCGCAGCGCCTCGCCGCGCAGCTTGCGGGCGGCGCACAGTCCGAGCGCCCCGAGGGCGAGGGCCCCGCGGCCGAGCGCACCGAGGCTCCGAGCGGCTTCGGGCTGTAGCCCACCCCGACAGCGTCGTCGGCTCGGCGGCCGACTGATCGGTGGCCGGGGGCGCACCTGGACTCGCCAGCGTCATCCGCCCGGCGGCCGATTGATCGGTCGCCGGGGGCGCACCTAGACTCAACGGACAGGCTGAGACGGAGCGAGTAGCCCGTCGTCAGCGGCCGCTGAGCGAGCCCGGGCTGGTGCGAGCCGGGCGTGGCCGCGACGGGCGAAGATCCCTCCCGAGCCGCCGACCCAACGCGCGAGCCCCCTCGCCGGGCGCTCGACGCCAGTAGGCTCGGCCGGAGCGCCCACCGTTACCAGGGGCAGCGCCATAACCGGCGTGCCGCCGAGGGCGGCCCGGCGTGGCGTGGTGAGCGGCGTCGCGGGGCCCCGAACGGCGGGGCAGCGGCGCAACGCGGGTGGTACCGCGGGCGCACGTCGCCCGTCCCGTGAGGGGCGGGCGTTTTTCGTGCCCGCCGCAGGCGGCGCTACCGCGCCGCGTGGAGGTGCATCGTGGTGGACGCCGAGGTGGGGTCCGAGGTGCGGGCGCGCTTTGAGGCGGCCCCGTCGCGGGTCTCGTTTCCCGAGATGGAGCAGGACATCCTCGCGTTCTGGCGCGAGCACGACGTCTTCCGGCGCAGCATCGAGGAGCGCCCGGCCGACAACCTGTTCTCGTTCTACGAGGGGCCGCCGACGGCGAACGGCACGCCGGGCGTGCATCACGTCCTCGCGCGCGTCTTCAAGGACCTGATCCCCCGCTACAAGACCATGCGCGGCTACCGCGCCCCCCGGAAGGGCGGCTGGGACACCCACGGCCTCCCCGTCGAGCTCGAGGTCGAGCGCGAGCTCGGGCTGCGCGACAAGCGCGACATCGAGGAGTACGGCGTCGCCGCCTTCAACGCCCAGTGCCGCGAGTCCGTGTTCCGCTACGTCTCCGACTGGGAGCGCATGACCGAGCGCATCGGCTTCTGGATCGACACCGACGACGCCTACGTGACCTATTCGAACGAGTACGTCGAGTCATGCTGGTGGGTGCTGCAGCGGCTGTGGGAGAACGATCTGATCTTCCGCGACTACCGCGTGACCCCGCACTGCCCGCGCTGCGGCACCAGCCTCTCCAGCCACGAGATCGCGCTCGGCTACCAGGAGGACACGCCCGACCCGAGCGTGACCGTGCTCTTCACCCTCGCCGCCGACGGCGCGAACGCAGGGGCGCCCGAGGAGCTCCGCCTCGCCGACGGCGTGCCGACATCGGTGCTCGCGTGGACGACGACGCCGTGGACGCTGCCGGGCAACACCGCCCTCGCCGTCGCGCCCGAGGCCGAGTACGCGCTCGTCGAGGACGGCGACCGGCGGCTCATCGTCGCCGAGGCGCGCCGACGCGAGGTGCTGCCGGAGGGCGATGCCAATGCCGTGCTCGCGCGCTTCGAGGGCTCGGCGCTCGTCGGCCTGCGCTACGAGCCGCTCTACGAGTCGCGGGAGTGGGAGGGCGTCGAGACGCTCGCCTTCATCGACGGCCGCTCGCAGTTCGTCGAGCCCGGCGACGCGCCCGACCGGCGGGTCGTCGGCGCGGAGTTCGTCGCCACCGACGACGGGACGGGCGTCGTGCACATCGCGCCCGCGTTCGGCGAGGAGGACTACGAGCTGGGCCGGGACGAGGGGCTGATGTTCCTCGAACCCGTCGCGCTCGACGGCACCCTCACCGGCGGACCGTTCGACGGCAAGTTCGCGAAGGACGCCGACCCCGACATCACCTCGGACCTCGACGCGCGCGGGCTGCTGCTCGATAGCGCCACGATCCACCACACGTACCCGTTCTGCTGGCGCTGCGACACGCCG
>DAOULE010000138.1:0-4735 GCA_034420575.1 Dehalococcoidia bacterium | reverse complement strand
AGGAAGACATAACCGTCACTGGCGGGCACGAGGAAGTCGAAGTTGCCCTTCACGCGCCCCGGGACGAGATCGGGCGTATGCACGACCGAGGAGATCGTCAGCCGCACGTGGTTGGCGTTCGCTTCCTGCCCTGAGATGTCGACGAGCTGCCCGCGGCCCGTGGACTCGCGCTGGTAGATAGCGCCCATCGTCGCGGCCGCGCCGGTGACGCCCGTGAAGTAGTCGGCCTGCGGGTTACCGGGTGCGAGGGGCGGCTGGTTGGCCGGGTCGCGCACCTGCTGCGCAGGCGTCTCCCAGCCGAGCCCGCTGGAGTGGTACACCGTGAACGCGTTGCCCCGGTACGACCCGTGCGGGCCGCCTCGCCCGAACGGCGTCAGCGATGTGAACACGAGCGCGGGGAAGCGCTCGTGTAGGTCGGCGTAGTCGAGCCCGAGCGCGCGCAAGTCGTCCTCGTGCATGTCGGTAACGAGCGCGTCAGCGCCGGCCAGCAGGCCGAGCACGGCCTCGCGGCCCTCGTCCGTGGTCACGTCGGCGGTGACGCCGCGCTTGTTGGTGTTGAGGTAGAGGAAGAGCCCGCTGCCCTCGGGGTTCGGCTCGCCGTCCTTGAACGGGCCCGCGCGGCGGGCTCGGTCTCCTCCAGGCGGCTCGACCTTGATGACGTCTGCGCCGAGGTCGGCGAAGAGCTTGCCACAGTAGGGGCCGGCCACCCCCTCGGCGAGTTCGATGATGCGGAGATCGTTGAGTGCGGTGTCAGGCACGAGTCCCTCCCGCCGTGTTGCTCCCTCCCGTTGTGGGGGAACCGATTGTAGGCGGGTCGGGGAGGCCCCTGCACGATCGGCGTTAGACGATCACATCCTCCGCGATGAGCCGCTCGAACTCCGCCGCCTCGAGGCCGACGATCTCCGTGAACACCTCGCGGTTGTGCTGGCCCAGTTGCGGCGCCGATCCGTAGTGGAGCTGCGTCTCGCTGAAGCGCACGGGGATGCCCGCGGAGGCCGTCACCCCGATCTCGGGATGGTCGATGTCCACGAAGAAGCCGCGGTGGCGGAGCTGCGGGTCATCGAGGAGCCCCGCTGCGTCGAGCACGGCCGTGGCCGCCACGCCGGCGCGCTGGAGTGCGTCGGCGGCCTCGTACGCGGTGCGCTGAGCGGTCCATGCACTCAGCTCACGGTCGATGTCGTCGTGGCGCGCCTGCCGGCCCTCGAGCGTATCGAGCACGGGGTCCCGCGCCCACGCAGGGTCGGCGAGGGCGTCCCGTAGCCCGGCCCACATCGCGTCGTCCTCTACGGAGATGGCGACCCAGCGGTCCTCGCCGGCCGAGGGGTACGCCCCCTGCGGCGCGCAGCCGGGGTCGCGGTTGCCGAGCATCTCCGGGTCGACGCCGAGCATCGTCCACTGCAGGAGCGGCTCGGGCGTCATCGCCACGACGGTCTCGCCCATCGCGACGTCGATGTGCTGGCCGTGGCCGGTGCGCTCGCGGTGACGCAGGGCGCTCATCATCGCGAACGCCATGTGCACGCCCACGACGAAGTCGGGGTAGGAGCCGCCCATCGAGCTGGGCGTCCCGCCCCGGTAGCCGGTGATGTAGGGCAGCATCGTGTAGGCGAGGGTCGTCGGGCCCCAGCCCGTCGAGTGCGCCTCCGGCCCGGTCTGCCCCAGCGGGGAGCCGGACAGCATGATGAGGTCGGGCTTGATGGCGGTGAGGTCCTCGTAGCCCAGGCCGAGGCGCTCGGCCACCCCGGCCGCGTAGTTCATCGTGACGATGTCGGCGCGGCTGATCAGCTCCTTCGCGAGCTCCTTGCCGCGGTCGGTCTGGAGGTTCAGCGTCACGCCGTGCTTGCTGTAGTTGAGGCCGTTGAATGGCCCCGAGCGGTTGAGCCCGTGAATGCCGCCCGAGCCGCGCTGCATGCCCATGGCTCGCAGCAGGTCGAGGCGCTGCTCGGACTCGACGCGGATCACCTCGGCGCCGAGCGTGCCCAGCCAGGCCGTGGAGTGCGGGACGGAGAGGATCCACCCGAAGTCGACGACGCGCACGCCACTCAGCGGCAGGTTGCCGCTGCCCCTGCGGTACTCGGGTCGCTGGTCGCCGGCCGGCGCGGGCGAGGGCTCGGCGGGGGGCTCCGCGAGCAACTCGGCGCTGTGCTCGCCGAGGCGCGGCGCGCGACCGTCCTGCCGGTACGGCGTCCGCGAGAGCACCGCGGCCGGGCCGGGCCGGACGAACGAGCCCGCCTCGGGGTCCTCGACGGACTCGAGGAAGTCGCGGAACGCGAACTGCGCCGACTCCATCATCTCGGCGGGCGAGTAGACCGGGAAGCACGGGATGCCGATGTCGAGCGACATCTGGTAGAGCTCGGCGCGGGTGTGCTGCGCCGACCAGAGGGCCACGAGGGGTTCGATCGCGTCACAGTTGAGCGCGCGGTCGGCCGTGGTGGCGAACGCCTCGCTTTTCGCCCACTCCGGGTCGCCCATGAGGTGCTGGAGGCGCTCCCACCAGTGGTCGAAGTTGTACGGGGTGAGGAAGACATAACCGTCACTGCACGGCACGAGGAAGTCGAAGTTGCCCTTCTCGCGGCCCGCGACGAGGTCGGGCGTGTGGACCACGGACGAGATCGTCGTGCGGATGTGGTTGGCGTTCGCCTCCTGCCCCGAGATGTCGACGAGTTGGCCGCGGCCGGTCGACTCGCGCTGGAAGATCGCGGCCAGCGTGGCCGCCGCGCCGGTGGAGCCCGTGAGGTAGTCGGCCTGCGGGTTGCCGGGCGCGAGGGGCGGCTGGTTGGCCGGGTCGCGCACCTGGTTCGTCGGCGTCTCCCAGCTCATCCCGCTCGCGTGGTACGCGAGGAACGCGTTGCCCCGGTACGCGCCGTGCGGGCCGCCGCGCCCGAACGGCGTGAGCGAGGTGAAGACGAGGGCGGGGAAGCGCTCGCGCAGGTCCGTGTAGTCGAGCCCGAGCGCGTGCAAGTCGTCCTCGTGCATGTCGGTGACGAGCGCGTCCGCGCCGGCGAGCAGACCGAGGAGGGCCTCGCGGCCCTCGTCCGTGCTCACGTCGGCGGTAACGCCGTGCTTGTTGGTGTTGAGGTAGAGGAAGAGGCCGCTGCCCTCGGGGTTCGGTACGCCGTCCTTGAACGGGCCCTCCCGGCGCGTGCGGTCGCCCCCGGGCGGCTCGACCTTGATGACGTCGGCGCCGAGGTCGGCGAAGAGCTTGCCGCAGTAGGGGCCGGCTACCCCCTCGGCAAGCTCGATGATGCGGAGACCGTCCAGCGCGGTGTCGGGCACGGATCCCTCCCGTTGATGCTCCTCCCGTTACCGGGGAGGCGATTGTATGCGGACGGCGTAGGCCCTTGCTGCCTCGGCGGCTCGGGCAGCGGCGGCCGCCTCCTCGCGCGCGCGCACGAAGTCGGCCCAGAACGGGCGGCGGATCATCAGGATCATGATCGAGCCCATCATCGCGAGCACCCCGAAGACCATGAAGATCTCCACGTAGCTCCCGGTGCGGTCGAAGATGTAGCCGGCGAGGAACGGCGAGATGATCCCGACGGGCATGTTGAGCGTCGACGCAAACCCGCGCAGCGTTGCGTACCGCCTCGGCCCGAAGTAGTCGGCGACCAGCGCCAGCTGCAGCACGATCCACGCCGAGCTCCCGAACGCGAACAGCGCGTAGTAGAGCGGCAGGAGCCACAGCCGGTCCACGGTGAGGTTCGCGAAGATGATCATCCCGAGGCCCTGGCACACGAACGCGAACGCGTAGAGACGGACGCGTCCGAAGCGATCGCCCAACCACCCGACAATGGGGCGGAGCCCAAGCTGGCACACACCGTAGATGCCGACGATGGTCGCGGCGCCGGCAGTCGAGAATCCGACGCTCTCCAGGTGCGGGATCTGGTGGACGATCCACGAGACGATCAAGCCCCCGGCCAGCGCCGAAGACACAGACAGCAGGTAGAACGTCGGCGTGCGCAGGCCCTCGCCCACCGACATCCCGGTGGCCTCGGGGGTGACCGACGGCTCAACGGTGCCCGGTTCGGGCGCATCGCCGTCGATCGTGTAGCCGTAGGGCTCCGGGCGGTCGCGGAGCACCATCGCGAGGGGGATGCCGAGCAGGAAGACGACCACGGCGGCCAGCAGCAGCGTCGAGCGCCACCCCACCCAGAGGACGAGCAGCGCGACGACCGGGGCCATGAGGTGCCCGGCCCCGTTGCCCGTGTTGAGCAGCCCCATCGCCTGGCCGCGCTTGCGCTGGAACCAGAACATCAACGCCGCGGAGAAGGGCTGCAGCGAGCCGAGGCTCTGCCCGAAGGCCAGGATCAGGCTCGACAGGTAGTAGATCTCGAGGGTGCGGGCCTGCGAGAAGACCACCAGCCCGAGGGTCGTGAAGACGATGCCCGTGATCGCCATCCGGCGCGGCCCGAGCCGGTCGATCATCACGCCCGTGACCGGCGCGAGCAGCCCCTGCTCGAAGCTGCGCAGCGACTGCCCGGCCGCGATCGCCGCGACGCTCCACCCGAGCTCGTCGCGCATCGGGCCTATGAACACGCCGAAGCTGAACGTGACGAGACCGATGACGAGGAAGTTGGTGCCCGCGCCGGCAGCGACGATGTACCAGCCGTAGAACAGCCCGCGCCGTGCCGCGACCACCGCGCGCTCGGCGATGAGTTCGGCGACCTCGGACATGCCGGCGTGCGTGACGGCCATCAGCGCTGCTCAGCGGGCAGGCGCGAAGGAGCCCTCCGCGTGGAGG
>DAOULE010000137.1:0-4409 GCA_034420575.1 Dehalococcoidia bacterium | reverse complement strand
GCGCCCACGAGGATCGCCATGTTCCCCGGCGGGTGCGCGTTCTCGTACATGAGCTGGTGGCTCTCGCCCACCTCGTCGAACTGGAAGACGCGTGACAGCGCCGGGTCGATGCGGCCCTGCGCCACGAAGTCGTTGAACTCCGCGCACTCCTCGACGTTGGCGAAGTGCGAGCCCTGGAAGCGCTTCTGGCGCATCCACAGGTAGCGCAGGTCCACGTCGGCGTTGTAGCCGGACGTCCCGGCGCAGATCACCACCATGCCGCCGTTGTCGACCAGGAAGATCGAGGTCGGGATCGTCGCCTCGCCCGGGTGGTCGAAGACGATCTTCGGGTTGCGGCGCTCACCCAGCGCGTCCCAGAACGCCCGGCCGAAGCCGCGTGCGCCCTGCGCCCAGGCGCCGAACGCCTCGGCGTCGTCGGTGGCGGGGAGCCGGCCCCAGTGCTCGAAGTCGCGGCGGTTGATCACGCCCTTCGCACCGAGCTGCAGGCAGAACTCGTACTTGGACTCGTCCGAGACCACGGCGATCGGGTGGCCGCCGAACTCGCGCACGATCTGGATGGCCATCGAGCCGAGGCCGCCCGCGCCGCCCCAGATCAGGACCGGGTCGCCTTCCTCGACGACGTTCGGCGGCCAGCCGCGCAGCATCCGCCACGCGGTCGCGCCGACGAGCATGTACGCCGCCGCGCCTTCCCACGTGAGGTCCGGCGGCTTCGGGTAGCACTGGTAGTGGTCCACGAGCGTGAACTGGGCGAACGAGCCCCAGTTCTCCTCGTAGCCCCAGATCTTGTTGGACGACGACATCATCGGGTCGCCGCCGGCGAGGATGTCCGGGGCGTTCTCGTCCCACATCCCGCACGACAGCACGACCTCGTCGCCGACCTTGACGTTCGTGACCTCGTCGCCCACCGCGTAGACGATGCCCGAGGCGTCGGAGCCACCGATGTGGAAGGCCTCCTCGGCGCCCTGCCGCTGGCGCGCGGCGATCACGTCCACCGGGTAGCCGAGCGCGGCCCACACGTTGTTGTAGTTGGTGCCTGCCGCCATCACGTACACGAGCACCTGGCGCGGTCCCGGCGTCGGCGTGTCGATCGCCTCGACCTTGAACGCGTCGCGAGGCGCGCCGAAGCGCTCCGGGCGAATCAGGCTGGCATACATCTTCGGCGGCACCTCCCCGACAGGGGGCGCCTCGCCGACCTCGTAGATCTCCTTGGGCACTTCGCTCTCCTCCAGCGTCTGAATGCCGAACTGGCCGCCGTCTGCGGCCGGGCCCGCGTATCCTACACTGCGCGCGCCGCAGGGACTCGCACCGATACCGCTCGATTCTCGTCCCCCGCACCGCGCGTCACCCCGGCGGGGGCGAAACGGGGCCGAACGTGCCGGAAGCCAGCCAGCCACCGCCTCTGCGCATCCGCGTCATCGCCATCTGCCTCGTCCTCCACGAGGACCACCTGCTCATGGCCGAGGGTTACGACTCCGTGAAGGACGAGGTCTTCTACCGCGCCCTCGGCGGCGAGGTCGAGTTCGGCGAGGCGGCCGCCGAGGCCGCCGCCCGCGAGCTGCGCGAGGAGCTCGGACGCGACGTGCTGGTGGGCGACCTCCTCGGCGTGATCGAGAACCGCTTCACCCTGCAGGGCGAACCGGGCCACGAGATCGTCTTCGAGTTCCTCGCCACGTTCGCGCCGGGAGACGCTCCCGGGGGCCTCGAGCCGATGGACGCGGTCGAGGGCGACGCGCCGTTCACCGCTCGTTGGCTCCCGCTGGCCGAGGTGCTGGCGGGCGCGCACCGCGCCTACCCGGAGGGGGTCGAGGACCGCCTGGCGGCGTGGGTGAACCGGCAGTAGCGCGGGAGAGCGGACTACGACGCCCGGACCGAGCCTGCGCCCTCCCCGTCGAGCGCCGCGACGGCGGCGGTCACGCGCGCGACGAGGCGCTCGATCTCGTCGTTGGCCTCGATGCGGCGGCCGTTCTCACGGCGCACGTAGAACGCGTCGACGATCTCGTTGCCGAAGGTGTTGACCTTCGCCATGTGGATGTCGAGCGACATGTCCCGCAACGCCGTGGTGATCGTGTACAGCAGGCCGAGGCGGTCCGCCGCGTGCACCTCGACGATCGAGTACTCGTCGGAGCTGGCGTTGTCGATGTCCACGGTGGTCGGCAGCGGCGCCGCGGGCTCCGCGCCGTACGACGCCCGCGCGGCCTCGAGGCGCGACTCGATGGGGAACTCGCCGACGAGCGCGCTGCTCATCGAGTCGAAGATGCGCTCCCAGCGCTGCTCGTCGATGCCGAGGCCGCGCGCGTCGCCGACGTGCATGACGTCGATGGCCACGCCGTCGTCGCGCGTGTACGCGGTGCCGCCCAGCACGTTCACGTTGTGCACCGCCAGCGAGCCGGCCACGGCCTGGAGGATGCCGGGGCGGTCGCCCGTGACGATCGTCAGCCGGTCCAGGTTGCCGAGCTGGTCGTGGTGCAGCACGGGGGCGACCGAGTCGCTCTCGTCCGGGCCCTCCCGCGACGTGAATCCGCTCTCGATCAGCTCGATGTGCCGCCCGATCGCCTCGGGCTCCATCGAGAGCAGGTAGCCGACGGGCATCTGGTCGAGGTGCGCCTCGACGGCGCCCGCGTCGACGCGGCCCGACAGCTCGCGCACGGCGGCGTCGCGCCGGACGGCCGGGGTCTGCTGCGAGACGCCGGAGAGCTCGTGCGAGACCCGCAGGTAGAGCGACCGCATGAGCTGTGCCTTCCAGGCGTTCCACACGTCGGAGCCGCAGGCGCGCGCGTCGGCGACCGAGAGCACGTACAGCAGGTCGAGCGTGCGCATGTCGCCGACGGTGTCGGCGACCTCGCGGATGACGCGCTCGTCGGAGATATCGCGCCGCGTGGCGACATCGGGCAGCAGCAGGTGGTACAGCACGGCGTCGTGCAGGCGCTGCGCGGCCTCCTCGCCCAGCCCCGTGCGCTCGGCGAAGCGCTCCGCGATCAGCGCGCCTCGCTCGCTGTGCTCGCCGCCATGCCCCTTCCCGATGTCGTGCAGCATCGCCGCGAGGAGCACCTCACGGGGATCGCCGATGCGGGCGGCGGCCTCGGGCGTGCCGGCGTCGAAGTCGTCCGTCTCCATCGCCGCCTTCGCCTCGACGACGGTGCGGCAGATGTGGACGTCCACCGGGTGGGTGTGGAAGAGCGTGACGTGCGGCTCGTAGCGCAGCGCGGCCCACTCGGGCAGCACCCGGTCCAGCCACTCGCTCGGCGGGAGCGGCTCCAGCGGCCCGCGTGCCGCGAAGCCCTCCATCGCCCGCACCAGCCGGTCGAGGTCGCCGTCACCCTCGGCTGCCTCAGGGGCCTCCTCGTCGCCGTCGGGGCGCCCTCGACGCCACGGCACAGGCAGGCTCCAGCGCCGCCGGCCCGAGGAGGCCGCGTGGGGGCGCAGCGCCTCGGCCGCGGCTGCGTCGACGAGTCGCATCGCCTCCGTGACCCGGCGGCTCCACTCGTGACGGTTCGTGCCCAGGCTCTCCGCGACGCGGTCGATGAGGTCGCGCCGCAGCTGGTCGTTCGCGCGCTCCTCGAGCGCGTGCAGCGCGTTGCGCGTGGCGAGCAGCAGCTCTCGCGCCTCGGCCAGCTCGGGCGTCAGCCACGCCTGCTCGCGGTCGTCGGCGATCGCCTGCGAGAGGTCGACCCAGTGGACGGTCTGCAGCGAGCGCAGGCCGCCGCGCCCCGTCTTCACGTCGGGCTCCTGCAGCTGCCACGGCTCGGCGCGCAGCCGCGCCTCGCGGCCCGCGGCAAGCTGCTCCAGCAGCCACGAGCGGCGGCGGCGCACGAAGTTCCGCAGCTCGTTCTGGAGCCGCCGGAACAGCTGCTCGTCGCCGGCCACGAGCCGGGCGTCGAGGAGCGACGTGCATGTCTGGATGTTGTCCCGCGCCGCCGGGACCACCTGCTGCAGCCTGCGCGTGGAGTGGCCCACCTGCAGGCCGCTGTCCCACAGCGGGTAGAGCACGTGGTTCACCACGTCCTGGTCCGGCTCGCCCGCGAACAGCAGCATGAGGTCGACGTCGGAGTGCCGGCACAGCTCACGCCGCCCGTAGCTGCCGAGGGCGACCACGGCCATGCCCTCGCCCACGACGGGCTCGGCGAGTTCGCGCAGGCAGGCGTCGAGGGCGTCGCTCAGGCCGTTGGACAGCGCGAGCCCGGCCGCGGCGCGCGGACGCACGAAGGCGCGCCCGGCAACCGCCGAGCGCGCCTCCAGGAATGGTTGCAGTGTTGCGACGTCAACCATTCCGCTGTTTCTCCGGCCGATTCGGCCGCCGGCTGGCTAGAGGGCGTCCACCCCCCGCTCGCCCGTGCGGATGCGCACGACGTCTTCCAGCGGCAACACGGCGATCTTACCGTCGCCGATCGAACCTGTCCGCGCGGTCTCCT
>DAOULE010000136.1:0-1642 GCA_034420575.1 Dehalococcoidia bacterium | reverse complement strand
GACAGCTACCTGGACCAGGTGCCCGGCTTCCAGAAGTTCGCCCTGCTCAAGGGCGACAGCCCCGGCGAGTACATCTCCCACTCGACGTGGGAGTCTCGCGAGGCCTTCGTCGCGTGGACGGAGTCCGACGTCTTCCGCAAGGCGCACGGCCAGCCGCTCGCGGGCGGCGTGATGCAGGACGCGCCGCACGTCTCGCTCTACGAGGCGATCCTCGAGACCCCCGAGGAGGACTGAGACCGCCTCGGCCCCGAGCCTGGGCACGAACAGCCGCCGCGCTCACGCGCGGCGGCTTCTCGTTCAGCGCGGGCCTGCGCAGCCCGTGCCGTGCTCCCGGGGAGCGTCCTACATGTACTGGCCGCCGGTGGGCGAGAGCTGCGCGCCGGTGAAGAAGCCGCCCTCGGTGCACAGGAAGCGCACCAGCGCCGCGATCTCCTCGGGCTCCGCGAAGCGGCCGAGCGGGATCTGCGACTTGATGTTGTCCTGGATCTCGTCCGAGAGCGCCGTGACCATGTCCGTCGAGACGAAGCCCGGGCACACAGCGTTGACGGTGATGTTGTTGCGCGCGAGCTCCTTCGCGGCCGTCTTGGTGAAGGCGATCATCCCGGCCTTCGCCGCCGAGTAGTTCGCCTGACCGACGTTGCCCATCTGGCCGATGATCGACGACATGTTGATGATCCGGCCGTAGTTCGCCTCGCGCATGTGCGGCACCGCCGCGCGCGTGCAGTAGAACATCGACGACAGGTCCGTCTGGATGACCTCGTCCCACTCCTCGACGGAGAGCCGCGCGATCGTGCGGTCGCGGTTCACGCCGGCATTGTTCACGAGGATGTCGATCTTGCCGAGCTCCTCGACCGCGGTCTCGACCACGTCCGAGGCCTCGTCGGCGTCGGCCACGTTGGCCTTGACGAGTACGACGGTGCCGCCGAACTCATGGATGGCGTCGCGCGTGGCTTCCGCCGCGTCGGCGTTCGACACGTAGTTGACGATCACGCTCGCGCCCTCGCGCGCCAGTTCGATCGCGCACGCGCGCCCGATCCCGCGACTGCCGCCGGTCACGACCGCCACCTGTCCCTCGAGTGCTCCAGCCATCTCCGCCTCCCGTGGTGGGTCTACGTTTCGTTCGACGGCCGCATCGTGACCGTGCAGCGGCGAGGGCGCAAGCCCGCGCCCGCGCCGACGCCGCAGGCGCCGTCGAGGGCGCGGCTACTCCACCGGCTCGGTGCGCTCGGCGATTGCGACGACGCTCCGCGGCGCGCGGCGAGGATTGCAGGAGCCTCACGCGGGGCGTCCCGCAAGCGCCAGATCAGATCGGGATCCAGAGCTTCAGCATGGATCGCGTTCAGGGAGTCTCCTCGCCCTCTTCCTGACCGGGCCAGTCCGGCCAGGCATGGTCCATGCAGGCCGCATACGCTGCATTCAGGGCGGCCTTCGCCTCGGCAACGGACATCGCTCTGATTTCCGCGAGGAACGGAGCCTCCACGTCTCCGGATACGCTCGGTTGGGGCGTGCCCTGAAGTAGTTCCCTCACGTCCTCGGTCGTCCACTCCAGGCGATACCACGGATAGTCGCTGGAGTGCTGGGGTCGGCTCGCCTCGTGGTGGTGCATCACGACGAAGCCCGCACACGTGTGCATGTGTTCGGG